>NZ_JBICMS010000099.1:0-376483 GCF_043106615.1 Pseudomonas sp. CJQ_9
TCCCTGTGGGAGCCGGCTTGCCGGCGATGGGCCGCAAGGCGGCCCTGGCGGTCTCAATGCGCGCCGGCCGATTTGCTCAGGTCGCTCTCGGCCCATTCGGTGTAGATGCAGGCATCAGCCACTGCCCAGCGCACCTTCACGTTATCCCCTGGCTGCATCGGCATACCCGCTGCAGACAGCGCCTTGACCGTCAGTTCGGTACCGCCAGCAGTCACCACATGGCAGGTTTGGCTTTCCCCCAAAAACAGTACCTCGCCAACCTTGGCGCTGACCTCGTTCCAGCCAGCCGGCAGCGGCTGGCGCGCGGCTTGTTCGGCAGTCAGGGCCAGGGCTTTTTCCGGGCGGACCATGATCAGTGCATCCTGCGAGGCTGCCAGCCCCGGGGTCAGGCGGATGGCCACCGGCTGGCCTTCAAAGCTGGCTGCGCCGTTGCTGCTGGCCTTGATCCGCAAGAAGTTGGAGTTGCCCAGGAACGACGCCACAAAAGCATTCGGTGGGTTCTGGTACAGGTCGTAGCCGGTGCCCAGGCCAACGATCTTGCCGTGGCTGAAAATGGCAATGCGCTGCGACAGGCGCATGGCCTCTTCCTGGTCGTGGGTCACGTAGACAATGGTGATGCCGAGGCGGCGGTGCAGTTGACGCAGCTCGTCCTGCAGGTCTTCACGCAGCTTCTTGTCCAAGGCCCCGAGCGGCTCGTCCATCAGCAGAATGCGTGGCTCGTACACCAACGCGCGGGCAATCGCCACACGTTGCTGCTGGCCGCCGGACATCTGCGACGGCTTGCGGTGGGCGAACTGTTCCAGTTGCACCAGCTTGAGCATGGCATCGACACGCTTGCTGGTTTCGCCCGCATTGAGTTTGCGAATGGCCAGCGGAAAGGCGATGTTGTCGCGCACGTTCAGGTGCGGGAACAACGAGTAACGCTGGAACACCATGCCGATATCACGCTTGTGCGGCGGCACGTTGACCAGCGATTGGCCGTCGACCAGGATCTCGCCGCTGCTCGGCGTTTCGAAGCCGGCCAGCATCGACAGGGTGGTGGACTTGCCCGAGCCGCTGGAACCGAGGAAGGTCAGAAACTCGCCGTCCTGGATCTCCAGGTCGAGGTTGTCCACGGCGGTGAAGTCGCCGTAGTGCTTGTTCAGGCCGCGCAGGCTGACCAGGGTCTTGCCGTGCGCGTTGTCTTTGATCACTGCACTCATTGTTGTTATCTCCGCGCTCAGGCGTTTTCGGTGCGCCGGCGCAAGGCGGCGGCAATGAACATGACCAGCAGCGAAAGGCCGATCAGCAAGGTCGAGGCCACGGCGATCACCGGGCTCAGGTCCTGGCGCAGGGTGGTCCACATTTTCACTGGCAAGGTCTGCAGGTCGGGGCTGGCCATCATCACACTCAGGACCACCTCGTCCCAGGACACCAGGAACGCGAACAGGCCCCCGGCAATCATCCCCGGGCGAATGGCCGGGAAGGTGACCTTGAAGATCGCCTGCAGGCGCGACGCGCCGCAGATCACGGCGGCATCCTCGATCGACTGGTCGAACAGCTTCAGCGAGTTGATGATCGAAATGATGGTGAAGGGTAGGGCGACGATCACATGGCTGACCACGAACGCGAACAGCGTGCCGGTATAGCCCAGCTTGAGGAACAGCGCGTACACCGACACCGCAATGATCACCAGCGGTACGATCATTGGCATGGTGAACAGCCCGTACAGCAGTTCACGGCCCGGGAAGCGGCCACGCACCAGGGCGAAAGCGCTGGGTAAACCCAGCAGCACCGCTGCAACGGTGGTAAGCACGGCCACCTTGAAGCTGGCCAGTGCAGCCTCCATCCACTCAGGGTTGGAAAAGAACTGGCCGTACCACTTGAGGGTCCAGCCGGGCGGCGGGAATACCAGCCACTGCGACGAACCGAACGACAGCAACACGATGAACACTACCGGCAGCAGCAGGAAGGCTGCGATCACCCCGGTGGTCAGGTACAGGCCTGTGCGCAGCGGGCGGCCCATGGCATTGGGGGAAAGGAGCATGGCGGTTTACCTCGGGTTGCCAACCGGGGACTCCGGCTGCAGCTTCAGGTACAGGTAGAAGAGCACCAGGGTGATCAACACCAGCAGTGCGGCGGCGGCGCTGGCCAGGCCCCAGTTGAGGAACGACTGCACCTGCTGGATGATGAATTCCGGCAGCATCATGTTCTGCGCCCCACCCAGCAGTGCCGGGGTGACGTAGTAACCGAGCGACATCACGAACACCATCAGCGCCCCGGAGAACAGCCCCGAGCGGCACAGTGGCAGGAACACCTTCCAGAAGTTGGTCCACGGGCTGGCGCCACAGATCGAGCCTGCCTGCAGCACCATCGGATCAATGGCGTGCATGGTCGCCTGCAGCGGCAGCACGATGAACGGGATCATGATGTAGCTCATGCCGATCACGACACCGGTCAGGTTGTGCACCATCTCCAGCGGGGCATCGATAATGCCCATGGCCATCAACGCCTTGTTGATTACCCCCGAACTCTGCAGCAGCACCAGCCACGAGTAGGTGCGTGCCAGCAGGCTGGTCCACATCGACAGCAGCACGATGTTCAGCAGCCAGCGGCCCCAGCCTTTGGGCACCAGGGTGATGGCCCACGCCAGCGGGAACCCCAGCAGCACGCTGATCAGGGTGACCACACCGGCCACCGAGAAGGTGTTGAACAGCACCCGTGCGTAAGCCGAGTTGGCGAACAGCTGCTCATAGTTGCCCAGCCCGGGCGTTGGCTCCAGTACCCCGCGCAGCAACAGGCCGATCAGCGGGGCGAAGAAGAACAGACCCAGGAACAGCAAGGCCGGCAGCAGGTTACGGCTGCCTTTCCAGCGCTGGCTCAGGCTGACACGGCGCGGTACGGTGCCCGGAGCGCCGGCCCCTGTGGGGGCACCTTGCGCGTTATGCAGGGCGTTGATGGCGACTTTCATTTGACCAACCACTCATTCCAGCGCGCGGCGATGGCCTGGCCGTTCTTGGCCCAGTAAGCGAAGTCGAGGGTGACCTGGTCCTGGGCATGGGCGGTAGGCAGGTTGGGTGCAAGGTCCTTGTCCAGTTTCGCCACGCTGTCGACGTTGACCGGCGCGTAGGCGGTCTTGTTGGCGAACTCGGCCTGGCCTTCGGCGCTGCTGGCGTTGGCCAGAAACTTCATGGCCGCGTCCTTGTTCTTGGCGCCTTTGGGGATGACCAGGAAATCGGCCATGACCAGGTTCTGCTTCCAGCTCACACCCACCGGGGCACCGTCTTGCTGCAGGGCGTAGACGCGACCGTTCCAGAACTGGCCCAGCGCAGCTTCACCAGAGGCCAGCAATTGCTGCGACTGAGCACCACCGCCCCACCAGACGATGTCTTTCTTGATGGTGTCGAGCTTTTTGAAGGCGCGGTCCAGGTCCAGCGGGTAGAGCTTGTCGGGGGCTACACCGTCGGCCAGCAGGGCCAGTTCCAGCACGCCTGGGCTGGGCCATTTGTACAAGGCGCGTTTGCCAGGGTAGGTCTTGGTGTCGAACAGCGCCGCCCAGTCGACAGGCTTGTTGGCACCGAGCTTGCCTTCGTTGTAACCGAGCACGAAGGAGAAGAAGAACGAGCCGACACCGTGGTCGGACACAAAGCGTGGGTCGATCTTGTCGCGCTTGATCTGGGTGAAGTCGAGGGGTTCGAGCAAGCCTTCGCTGGCGGCGCGCAGGGCAAAGTCGGCTTCCACGTCAACCACGTCCCATTGCACGTTACCGCTCTCGACCATGGCCTTGAGCTTGCCGTAGTCGGTCGGGCCGTCCTGGACTACCTTGATGTCGGTCGCTTTGGTGAAGGGAACGGCCCACGCTTCTTTCTGGGCGTCCTGGGTAGTCCCGCCCCAGCTGACGAAGTTGAGGCTGTCGGCGGCTTGGGCGGCCTGACATGCCAGGGTCAGCAGGCTGGCGGACAGCACTGCGGTTACACGTTTGCTCAACAGCATGGTTACGCCCTCGTTGCTTTTGTTATTCGAGGCGGGGCTTTTGGTGCGCCCGCCAATAGTGTTCGGGGAGCAGCTAAAACAAAGTGTTGGTGGCCATTTGGCGATGTGGACGCCGGCGTGCAGATTTAAGGTCTACGGGATATCATATTATGGTATTCCAAACTTTTGGCAAGAGGTATGAGGCGACCGGCCATCACTCTATGCTCTGCGTGCTTGCGTGAACCTCTGTAGGAGCGGCCTTGCGTCGCGAAAGGGCCGCAAAGCGGCCCCAACAATTCATCTGTCAACGCTGAGAACCTGGGGACGCTATGCGGCCCTTTCGCG
Source organism: Pseudomonas sp. CJQ_9 (assembly GCF_043106615.1). Lineage (NCBI taxonomy): Bacteria > Pseudomonadati > Pseudomonadota > Gammaproteobacteria > Pseudomonadales > Pseudomonadaceae > Pseudomonas > Pseudomonas sp. CJQ_9. Next base: position 4,297 of record NZ_JBICMS010000099.1, read on the forward strand.
ACGCAAGGCCGCTCCTACAAGGCATTGCGTCAGCCCATACGTCCTGGCTCAAATGGAATGCTCTGCACCACCTCCAGCTCATAACCCGCCAGCCCCGCATATTTAAGCGGCGGCCCCAGGTGGCGCAGCTTGCCGACCCCCAGGTCCTGCAGAATCTGCGCCCCGGTGCCCACTTCCGAGTACACCTTCGACTGCCCGCGCTGGTAAGGCCGCACCGGTTGGGTCAGCTGTGGTACCCGCTCCAGTAATGCCTGTGAGGATTCATGGTTGGCCAGGACCACCACCACGCCGCTGCCTTCCTCGGCCACCTTCTGCAGTGCGGCCCACAGGGTCCAGTTGGCGGGGCCGGCGTATTCGGCGCCGACCAGGTCGCGCAGGGGGTCGATCACATGCACCCTGACCAGGGTTGGCTGCTCGCGACGGATATCGCCCATTACCATGGCCATGTGCACGCCACCTTCGATGCGGTCTTCATAGGTGACCAGGCGGAAGGTGCCATGCACGGTCGGCAGTTCCCGTTCGCCGATGCGCTTGATGGTCTGCTCGGTGCTAAGGCGGTAGTGGATCAGGTCGGCGATGGTGCCGATCTTGATGCCATGCCGTGCAGCGAACACCTCAAGGTCGGGGCGGCGCGCCATGGTGCCGTCGTCGTTGAGCACTTCGACGATCACCGAGGCCGGGCTGAAGCCGGCCAAGCGCGCAAGGTCGCAACCCGCTTCGGTGTGGCCGGCGCGGGTCAGTACGCCGCCTTCGCGGGCACGAAGGGGGAATATATGGCCGGGTTGGACCAGGTCTTCGGGGCGGGCCGTGGGGGCCATGGCCGCGGCCACGGTACGTGCTCGGTCGGCGGCAGAGATGCCGGTAGTGACGCCCGTGGCAGCTTCGATCGACACGGTGAACGCGGTGCTGAACACACTGCCGTTGGCCGGTACCATCTGCTCCAGCCCCAGGCGTTGGCAGTGATCGTCGGTCAGGGTCAGGCAAATCAGGCCCCGCGCTTCGCGGGCCATGAAGTTGATGGCCTGAGCGTCGCAACGCTCGGCGGCGATCAGCAGGTCGCCTTCGTTTTCTCGATCCTCGTCATCCACCAGCAGGACCATTTTGCCTTGCCGGTAGTCCTCGAGAAGTTCCTCGATGGTGTTGAAAGCCATGTTGCACGCTCGCTGTGGTGGTGTCATTTTTATGGTATACCATCATACACAAGTATCGGCTAATCAGGAGAAGGCGCATGAAGGCCTATTGGATCGCCCATGTGGACGTGACCGACCCCGAGCAGTACCAGCAATACACCCAACGCGCCCCGGCTGCCTTCCAGGCGTTCGGTGGCCGCTTTCTGGCCCGTGGCGGGCGCAGCGAGGCGCTGGAAGGGCGGCCCACACCTCAGCGTAGCGTGGTGATCGAATTCGATTCCTACGCGCAGGCGGTGGCGTGTTACCGGTCTGAGCTGTACCAGGAGGCGTGCAGCCATCGCCAAGGGGTAGCGAAGGCCGACGTGATCATCGTTGAAGGGGTGGGGCCGTGAGTGTTGGTTGATGCCCCTGACGCCGGCGAGCCGGCGATAGGGCTACTACTGGCAAAACAGAGGCTCAAGGCGCTTGCGTAACGTGCACGTTGTCGATGACCATGCGCGGATTTTCGCCGTCTTCAACCATGTGAAGGTGCAGTATTTCAGGGCCGTTCACCGTTAGCTCATCGGACCCATAATGCATACCTTCACGGTCACTCAGCCGTTTGTGGTTGTCCGTGAAGGTGAGATCTCTGGTACATAGATCACTGCACCCCCAGTCGTAACTTACGCGGCGGGTACCTGTGCCAGGCAGCAGAATTTCGGTTGAACCGTCGAACGTAAGATGTTTTGCCTTTATGGCGCTTCCATCGCCGCTGTGCGAATCGTCGCTGATCCCACCCGTGCCATGTAGTTTGAATGTCGTCTGGTCAACCTTGAATTCCTTGCGGTCACCGACCTGCTCGGACTCGAAATCGACCTCCGAAGTCACGATGGGGCGACCTACCGCTTGGTCTTGCTCATCGTAGGTTAGCTGCATAACCTGATCCTTCGCCGTGGGCAGCTTGATTCGGATTACAGGCACCGCCTGGCCATACGCTGCGTGATACCGGAACTGGTCGAACTGCGCCAGCAAGCCAGCCTGCGTCTGACCCTCGACATAGAAAAATGCGAAAACAGGCAAGTCGGCGCCCACGCCGACTTGCCAGGCAGGGAGCAAAATCTCGTTGTAGCCCATCCACGCATCTGCGCTCAAACCTGCCCTGACTTTTATCGGCATCTCGAACCATCGGGCCTTCATGTTCGCGGGTGCTTCGCGAAGGTCCCACCCGCAGACTCTTGATTTTCTGATGTCATCTTCGCTGTACGTTGCCAACCACGCTTCGGCATCCTTCACGCCGACCTTCTGGCACGCATCCGTGGTGCTCTCAAACCCATCATGCGGGCCGCACCCCTGCGCGGTTTCGCGGTTGTCCGTGCCACCATCGATGGGGAAGGTGCACAGTACTTCGAGCTCGCGCAGCTTGCCGTGCGGGATGGCCTGCAGAGGCGGGAACAAATAACCATTGAAGCGTTCCGCCGCCCTGCCGAAGTTGGTATCGCGGCGCACCCAGGAAAACGCTATGGCGCCTTTATCCAAGTGCTTGCGGCTCGGGTCCCAAGGTAGCGATTCTGGGATGAAACCGGTGGCACGCATTTCAAAACCGCTGCACAGGTAGCTGGGTTTGTCAGGCCCACCACAGTCTTCGGTGACCGAGTCGTACCAGACTTTCAGTTGCGTAACCGCCTGTTCACCCCGCTTGTTCAATTCGATCAACTGCTGTGACTTGGCTGTTGCGCTTGTGAGTGCCTGAGTCTGCGCGGGCGGACGGGCAGGCAGCACAGAGGACGTGTGCGACACGCAACCGATCAAACTTGCCAGGGTTAGAAGCGACAGGGCTATTCGTGTCCACATTGGCGAGCACCTTTTTCTGAGTGGAGTAGCACAGCCGCACGCATAGCTATCGTGGGCTTTGGTGCAATTTGCGCACAGGAAAAAAGTGGCGGCTACTGGCAGTTCTATCAGCATTCGGGCCAAGCCCAGGTGACCGAGCGCCAACATCTCGATTGGTCCTGGGCAGGTCTTCCGGTCATGGGCTCAGTTCAGATGCGCTTTGAGTTCAGCGCCTGCCTGGCGCATAGCCGCCTTGACCGCCGGTACCTGGCTCAGCGGGTTGAGCAACCCATAGTCATGGATCATGCCGTTGTAGCGCACCGAGGTCACGGGCACCCCGGCGGCAGTGAGCTTGCGGGCATAGGCCTCACCTTCATCACGCAGTACGTCGAACTCGGCTGTTTGCACCAGCGCTGGCGGCAAGCCTTGCAACTGTTCGGTGGTGGCCCGCAGAGGCGCGGCGTAGATCTGTTCCCGCGCCTTGGCATCCGTGGTGTAGTTGTCCCAGAACCACTTCATCATGCCGGTGGTCAGGAAGTGCCCTTCGGCAAACTGTTTGTACGAAGCGGTTTCGAAGCTGGCGTCCGTCACCGGCCACAGCAACAGCTGGAAGCGCAGGGCCGGGGTGCCAGCCTCTTTGGCCTTCAGCGCCACGACCGCTGCCATGTTGCCGCCGACGCTGTTGCCAGCCACGGCCAGGCGCTTGCCATCCACGCCGATCTGCTGGCCGTGCTCGGCCACCCAGCGGGTCGCGGCATAGGCCTGGTTGATCGCGGTCGGGTAGTGCGCCTCCGGCGACGGGGTGTAGTCGACATAGACCGCCACTGCCCCAGAGCCAACCACCAGGTCACGGATCAGCCGCTGGTGGGTCGGGAAGTCGCCGAGCACCCAGCCGCCGCCGTGGAAGAACATGAATACCGGCAACGCCCCTTTGACATGGGCCGGGCGAACCACCTGCAGCTTGATCGACTGGCCGTCCGCCTCGATGGTGCGTTCCTTCACCTCGACCCCGGAGAGGTCAACCTTGACCGAGGCCTGGGCGCCGGTCAGCACCGCGCGGGCATCTTTCGGGCTGAGTTGCTCCAGTGGCTTGCCGCCGCCTTGCTCCAGGGCTTCGAGGAAGGCCTGGGTGTGTTGCTCGACGCCTGGGCTTCCCGCAGCGAACGCGCTGGAAACGGACAGCGCCAGAAGCGAGGCGGTCAGTGTTGTGTGGACAATGTTCATGGGCGAATCCTTTTCTGTGCAAGTGTCGGGAATGGGCGTCTTGTCTGGCCTGCTGGGCCATCGTTGCGACCTGTGCGTAGATTAGGCAGGTGCGTTCGTGGGAAAAAGCCGCTATAAAGCGTTTAACTGTCACCAAGAGCGAGACAATGAACCCCTACGAAGACATGCGAATCTTTGCCCAGGTGATGGAGGCCGGCAGTTTTACCGCCGCCGCCGACCGCCTGGGGATGTCCAAGCAATCGGTGAGCCGGCGCCTGATGCAACTCGAAGAGCGCCTGGGCGTGCGCCTGCTCAACCGCTCCACGCGGCGCCTGGATGCCACGCCGCTGGGCCGGCACTACTACCAGGCGGCTTTGCGCTTGCTGGGTGAAGTGCAGCAGGTGGAGCACGACATCAGCGGCCAGGCCCAGGCCTTGCGCGGCACCTTGCGCCTTAGCGCGCCGTTGTCGTTCGCCATGGCGCACCTGGGCTGTTTGCTGACCGAGTTTTTGCAGTTGCATGCGCAGGTGGATGTGGAGGTGGACCTCAGTGATCGGGCGGTGGATCTGATCGGCGAAGGCTATGACCTGGCGTTGCGGATTGGCGGGCTGGAGGACTCCAGCCTGATCGCCCGGCGCATCGCCGATGTGCAGCGGGTGTACTGCGCGAGCCCGGGCTACCTGGCTGCGCGCGGTGTGCCGGCCAAGCCGGAAGACCTGGCCGGGCATGACTGCCTGCCGTATGGGCATTCGCGGCAGGTGCAGTGGCAGTTTCGGCAGGCTGGCAAGGCCCAGGCGATTCAGGTGGCCGGGCGCATGCGCGCGAACAATGGTGAAATCCTCAGGGATGCGGCGATTGCCGGCATGGGGGTGACTTACCTGCCGACTTTCATCGTTGGGCAAGCGCTGGCCGATGGGCGCCTGGTCACGGTGCTGGATGACTGGCGGCCGCCGGCATTACAGCTGTCGGCGGTGTACCCGCAGCACCGGCAGGTGGCGCGGCCGGTGCAGGGGTTCGTGAACTTCCTGCGCGAGCGCTTGCTGCAGCTGTAAAGCCACGGCACGTGCGATAAAAGACCGCTTCTACAAGCACCCGCAAAAACTGGCTATGCTTGCCTCATGACCAGCTCTCCACCGTTGCGCCAGCCTTGCCCCCCTGGCGCCTGCATTTGTGGCCGCGAACAACTGGCCGACCACCCGCAGACCGCCCAGCGCATCCTCCTGCTGACCCGCCAGGAAGAAAAGCGCCTGCTCGACCGCCTGGAAAACCTGAAGGACCTTGAAGACTTGCAGCGGTTACAACAACGCCTGTTCGACAATCTCGGCATTCGCGTGCACATTGCCCCGGGCTTCAATGAAGTGCGGACCATGCGCGGCATCGTCATCGAACTGGATAACCAGCCCGGGCTATGCCGCAAAACCCGGCAGGCGATCCCGGCGGCGATCCGGCGCGGGCTGGAGCGCAATCCCGAGGTTGCGTTCCGCCTGCTCGATACCCACGACCTGCTGCGCGATGCATGAGATGAAGTTAATTTTCCGCCGCCTTGCTACGTCTACTTGAAAGCCCCCTGCGCCAGTGCGCGCAGCGGTTTTCATCATTCAAGGAGGCAGGCAATGACTTCTGTATTCGACCGCGAAGATATCCAGTTCCAGGTAGTGGTCAACCATGAAGAGCAATACTCGATCTGGCCCGATTACAAAGCCATCCCCAACGGCTGGCGTGCAGTGGGCAAAAGCGGCCTGAAAAAGGAATGCCTGGCGTATATCGACGAGGTGTGGACCGACATGCGCCCCCTCAGCCTGCGCCAGAAAATGGCCGAAGCCGCCCCCCAGTGACCGCACTGAACCTGCTGTGCCTGCCGTACTCGGGGGCCAGCGCCATGGTCTACAGCCGCTGGCGGCGCAAGCTGCCGTCGTGGGTGCAGGTACACCCGGTGGAGCTGCCCGGGCGCGGCGCCCGCATGGCCGAGCCGCTGCACACCGACATGCAGGCGCTGGCCCGGCAACTGGCCAGCGAGCAGCGCCTGGCCGCCAATGCACCCTACGCGTTGCTGGGCCACAGCCTGGGTGCCTTGCTGGCCTTCGAGCTGGCGCATGAGCTGCAAGCGCTTGGCTGCCCGGCGCCGCTGGCGTTGTTCGCCTGCGGCACGGCGGCCCCGACCCGGCGCGAAGATTACGATGGCCGGCACTGGCGCGAGCCCAAAACCGACGCCGAGCTGATCAGCGAGCTGCGTGAGCTGCAAGGCACGCCCGAGGAAGTGTTGGCCAATGCCGAGTTGATGAGCCTGACCTTGCCGACCCTGCGCGCCGATTTCCTGCTGTGCGGCACCTACGCCTACCGTCAGCGGCCGGCCCTGAGCTGCCCGCTGCATGTGCTGGGCGGCATTGAGGACCGGGCCAATGACGAGCAACTGCGGGCCTGGGGCAAAGAAACCCACGGCGAGTTTTCGTTGCAGATGTTCCCCGGCGGGCACTTCTTCATCCACGAGCATGAAGACCGTGTGCTCGACGCCCTCACTGCCTCGCTGCAACCGTTGCGCCTGTCCGCCTGATTGACGTCACCGCTTGCCTGGGGGAGGCTAGGCCTTTTCCCAGGCAAGGGGCAGAGCATGCTGATCAATCCACACAAGGCCACGCTGCTGGTCGTCGACATCCAGGAAAAGCTCATCGGCGCCATGAGCGACGCCGAAGGCACCCGGGCGCGGGCCCGCTGGCTGCTGGCGGCGACCGCCGAGCTGGAGCTGCCGGTGGTGATTTCAGAACAGTACCCCAAGGGCCTGGGCCATACCCTGGCCGAGTTGCTGGTGGCGGCACCGGCCGCCCAGGTGGTGGAGAAAAGCCATTTTTCCTGCGTTGCCGCCCAATGCTTGCCCGACAGCCTGATGGCCCGCGAACAGGTGATCGTGTGTGGCATGGAAACCCATGTCTGCGTGCTGCAGACCGTGCTCGGCCTGCTGGCGCTGGGCAAGCAGGTGTTCGTGGTCGAAGATGCCTGTGACAGCCGCACGGCGGCCAGCAAGGCGGCGGGCCTGGCGCGCATGCGCGAAGCCGGTGCGCAGGTAGTGACCCGGGAAATGGTGCTGTTCGAGCTGATGGGGAGTGCGGCGCATCCGTTATTCCGCCACATCAGCAAGACCTACCTGGTCGGTGAACAGCCCTGAACGGCCGGTTATGGGCGGCAGGCATGATGGCCCTGGCACTGCTGCAAGGTTGCGCCGGGCGCCGCGAAGAAGTGCCCGAAGCGGACCCTGCCAAGGTTCGCGCCCAACTGCTGCGGTTGCTACCCACGCAAGCCCGCGACCGCGAGGGCTGGGCCAAGGACATCCAGGTGGCCTTCGAGGCCCAGCGCATCACCCCCAGCAAGAGCAACCTGTGTGCCGTGTTGGCGGTCACCGAGCAGGAGTCGACCTTCACGGCCGACCCACAGGTGCCCAACCTGGGGCGTATCGCCCGTGAAGAAATCGACCGCCGCGCCGCGCGCCTGCACATCCCCAGGCTGCTGATCGATGGTGCGTTGAAAACGCCGTCTGGCAACGGCCAAAGCTACCAGCAGCGGCTACAGGCAGTGCGCAGCGAGAAACAGTTGAGCGAACTGTACGACGAGGTCATTGCTCGCCTACCGTTGGGCAGGACCTTGCTTGGCGGGCTGAATCCGGTGCATACCGGCGGGCCGATGCAGGTCAGCATCGACTTTGCCGAACAGCATGCGCAGGGGTACCCCTACAGCCATGACGGCAGCATTCGCCAGGAGGTGTTCAGCCGGCGCGGTGGCATGTATTTCGGTATCGCGCACTTGCTGGGTTACCCGGCCAGCTACGAACGCCCGCTCTACCGCTTCGCCGATTTCAATGCGGGTTGGTACGCCAGCCGCAATGCGGCGTTTCAAGCGGCGCTGAGCAAGGTCACGGGTGTGCGGTTGGCGCTGGACGGCGACCTGATCGCACCGGGGTCGATCATGCCGGGCGCGACCGAAACGGCGGCGCGCAAAGTGGGCGGGAAGCTGGGGCTGCGCAACCCGCAGATTCGCCGCCAACTGGAGGACGGCGACAGCCTGGCGTTCGAGGCCAGCAAGCTGTACGCCGGGGTATTTGCCCTGGCCGACGCCGCCGCTGGCAAGCCGCTACCGCGAGCGGTGCTGCCGGGAATCGAACTGAAGAGCCCGAAGATTACCCGCAAGCTGACCACGGCGTGGTTTGCAGGGCGGGTGGACGAGCGTTATCAACGGTGCATGAAGCGCTAGCGCCCCCAGGATTTGCGAGGGACTGTTGATCAGCTTTCGCCAAGTGCCCCGACGACTTGTTCGACACTGGCCTTCAACCCGGCAAACGCATCATCCGGGTCGCTGTCCACCACCACCAGCTTCGCGCCGGCTGCCTTGATCGCTGCGGCCAGCGCCGGCTCCGGTTGGCGATGGTCCAGCACCAACGCCACATCCTGTGCCTTCAGGTTGGCTTCCAGCGCCTTCAGCGCGGCGGCATCCCACGCCGTTGGCAGCGGCTGCTGCACCACATCCAGGTTCAGGCCGCTGGCCAGGTAACCCAACCGCGGCGACAGGCTGACCACTGTGAGGTTGTCGACCTTGGCCAACTGCGTCTGGCTGCTGGCGGCAAGCGCCAACAGCTGGCGTTTGAGCGCGGCCAGGTTGCCCTGGATTTTCGTTTTTTCGCTGGGCGCCAGGCGTTCCAGGTCGTTGGCCACGACGTCCGCCATGCGCCCCAGATTGGTCGGGTTCAGCCACGGGTAGGCGTCGTAGGCATCGTCGCCACTCACCGCAATACCTGGCAAGGCGCCGTCCACCGGCCGTGCGGCATCGATCTCGACAATGCGGATATTGCTGCGCCGAGCCATCGGGTACAGCGGGTCGTCGCGCCAGATCGAACGCACGCCGATCACCGCATCGGCCTGTTGCGCAGCCTTGTCCAGGCTAGCGCCACCACGGCCGCTGAAATACGACGGCTGGCGACTGGCCGGCAGGTTGGCCGGGGCTGCGCGCTTGAGTTGTACGCCGGTCCCCTCGAGCAGGGCGCTGGCCAGGCTGTGGGTGATCGGCAAGGTGGTCAGCACCTGCGTGGCGAAAGACAGCGACGGCAGGCTGGCCAGGGCCAGTGCCAGGGTCAGGTGTTTCAGGTTCATGCCGGGTTTCCTTGCAGGCGGGGAACGAGGGTGCGGGCGAGCGCAGCGAGGGCGAAGCAGAGACCGGCGACCAGGATGATCGCGGCACCCGACGGCACCGGCAGGTCGAACACGATCGGTAGCAGAATGCCGAACAACGTGCTGATGCTCGCGATGAGCACCGAGAGGAAGAAAAAGCCCTTCAGTGACTGGCTCACCAGGCGCGCGGCGGCAGCCGGGATCACCAGCAACGCACCGACCAGAATGGCGCCAATCACCTTCACTGCAGCCACGGTGACCAGGGTCACCAGCACCACGAACAGGTAGTCCAGTGTTTTCACCGCCACGCCGCGTACGGCGGCCAACTGCGGGTTGAAGCTGGCCAGCATGATGCGGTTGTACAGCGGCAGCGCCAAGGCCAGCACCAGCACGGCGACGATGCCCAGTACCACCAGGTCCTGCCCGCTCACGGTCAGCACCGAACCGAACAGCACGTTTTCGAGGATGTGCACATTGATTTTGCCCGCCAGCATCAGCAGCAGGCTGGCGCCCAGCGCCAGTGACACCGAGAGGAATACGCCAATGAGTGTGTCCGGTGACAACCCGGTGCGGTTACGCAGGAAGTTCAGCAGGATGCCGAACAGCAGGCAGTAACCGAACAGGCTGCCATAAGGGCCGGTGTAGGGCTCGCCCAGCAGGATGCCGATAGCCACGCCGGTCAGTGCGGCATGGCCGACCGCTTCGGAAAAGAATGCAAAGCGCTTGACCACCACCAAGGTGCCCAGGCCACCCAGCACCGGGCCAATCATCAGGCCGGCCAGCAAGGCGTTGACCACGAAGCCATAGGCCAGCGCCTCGGGCAGGTAGCCGGCAGCGGCCCATTCCTGGACCGTTTGGCGAAAAATGTCGAAACTCATCAGGCAATGCTCTCGTTACGCGGGTGGACGGAAAACAGGCCCAGCAGGCGCTCCGGCGTCAGGGCCTGGGCTGGCGGGGCGTCGAACAGTACCTGACGGCTCAGCCCGGTAACCCGGTCGGCCAGGCGCAGCACCGCTTCCAGGTCGTGTTCGATCCACAACACAGTGGTCCCGGCCTGGCGCCAGGCCAGTAGCAGTTGTTCGAACACCTGAATGCCGGCTTCATCGAGCGCCGACATCGGCTCGTCCAGCACCAGCAGTTGTGGTTCGGGGATGAGCCCCTGGGCCAGCAGCACCCGCTGACGCTCACCGCCCGACAAGGCCCCCATGCGCCGCTTGCGCTTTTCCAGCATGCCAACCCGCGCCAACGCAGCATCGATGGCAGGCTGCACCCTGCGTGACAACCCCAGGAAGGCCGGGCGCCGCTGGCACATGGCAGCCATGAAATCATCCACGGTCATTGGCAGCCCGCGGTCGAACTCCAGGGCCTGCGGGACGTAGCCAATCACCTCGCCTTGCCCCGGCCAGTGCAGGGTCAATTGCCCGTGGTGGGGCATTTGCCCGAGCAGGGTCTTGATCAGCGAACTCTTGCCGCCGCCGTTGGGGCCGACGATGGCGTGCACGCTGCCCGGGGCGACGGTGAAGCTGACCTTTTCGAGGATGCGGGTGCGGCCGAGGGTCAGGTCGATGCCGGCAAAGGTGATGCGCGGCCCACTGGCGGTTGCCAGGTTGGCAGCGGCGGTCATGCGCGGTTCTCCTGAATGGCGCGGACCACGGTGTCGAGGTTGCGCTTCATTTCCACTTCGTACTTGTCCTTGGTGTATTCGCCATAGGAAATGTGGGTAAGGGGGTAAAGGCGCACACCAGACTCACGCTGGATGGTTTCGACATAGGCTGAGGGAAAGTCCATTTCCGAGAAGATCACCCTCACGTCCAGTGCCTTGAGCTGGTCGATGGTCTTCTTCAACTGCGCCGGGCTTGGCTCAATGCCATGGGCGGGTTCGACCACGGCGGTCACTTCCAGGCCGAAGTCGCGGACCAGGTAGTCGTAGGCAGCATGGATGGTGGCCACGCGGAAGGTAGCGCTGGGGGCCTCGGTGACCTTGGCCAGTGCCTGGGCGCGCAAGGCACGCAGGCGTTTGGCGTAGGCCCGGGCGTTCTGCGTGTAGAACCGGGCATTGTCCGGGTCGAGCTTGCCCAGCTCGCGGGCAATGTTGTTGACCTGGGCAATGGTCGTGCTGATCGACAGGAAAGTGTGCGGGTTGACCACCTTGCCGGCACCGCGCGCGGCAATGCCGGTAGCCGCCAGCAGCGGTACGTTCTGGTTGGCCTCGATCGTGGCGATATCAGGTTTTTCACTGGCGGCGATCATGCGGTCGGCAAAGTCGTCATGGCCAACCCCATTGAGCACCACCACGTCCAGGGTGCCGATGCGCTTGATGTCTTCGGCCCGGGGCTCGTAGGCGTGCGGGTTGAAGCCCGCCGGAATCAGCGGCACCACCTCGGCCTTGTCGCCAACGATGTTGCTCACGTAGCTGTAGTAGGGGTGCAAGGTGATGCCGATACGCAGCGGCTTGCCGTTATCGGCCAGGGCCATTGCCGGCAGGGCCAGGGCCAGGAGCAGGGCGAGGGCGGAGCGAAACATGGGCGAGTCCTTCGGTTCAGTGGCGGTGTTCGCGGGTAACCCCGGCGTCGTAGTGGCTGACCACTTGTTGCCAGCCAGCGGCGATCAGTGCCGCCTGGCCGAGGTCATCCGGGAGGGGTGCGGCGCTGTCGCGGCGCAACCAGATATCGGCCTGGCCGCTGCTGTCGGGTGGCAGGATCAGCAGCAGGCTGCCGGCAATTTCGGGTGCCTGGCTGCGGCCCAGGTAGGCGCCGGACGCCAGCCAGGTCCACTGGTGGCTGCCCCGCCTCTGGCTGCCGGCGTCGACCACGAACGGCGGCAGGCCTTCGTCGGCCAGGGCCTGTACCCCAGGTGCAGCGGCGTTTTCTTCACGCAGCAACAGGATCTCGTCGAATGCCACCCGTAGGTCGGTGTAGAGGCCTTGCTCGGCCGCAGTGAGGTCGCGGCGGGCGTCGATCTGGTGGATGGCGATGGCCTGTTCGTCCTCGCGCTCGCCGCGCAGCCACACCACGCCAGCCGCCAACGTCACTATCAGCAGGCTGGCCAACAGCACGTACAGGGTTTCGTGCCCGGCGCCGGCCGGGCGGATCACGTGAGCGCGGCTCATGGCTGGGCGATATCGGCGTAGTCGACTTCCACCACGTGCCCGGGGCCGGCGTCGAACAGTACGTAGAATTCGCCGTCCGGGCGCTTGAAGGTCAGGGTCGAATCGTCGCCAAGCTTGCCGCCGACCAGCACTTGCTCGTCGTAGCCGATCACATCCAAGGTTACCCCGGGGGCGCCACTGCCGTCCGAGAAACCACCGGTGCACTTGACTTGGCCGCTGGCCAGTTCTTCGCATTCGCACATAGGGTTGTGGGCCAGTGCCGGGCTTGCGGCCAGTGCCAGCAAGGGCAGGGCGAGGGTGCGCAGCAGGTATTTCATTTCTTGCCTCCTTTTTTCTCGAGCCAGGCCACGGTGGCTGGCGATGCCTGGGCCAGCGGGACAGACGCCTGGTGCATGCTGCCGTCCCAGCCTTCCACGGTGATCCAGATCTGGGCGTCGGGTTGGGTGCGCGGGGGGATCGGCAGGTTGGTGGCCATGGCGTAAGGCGCGCCGAAGAAGATCGTGCCAGCCGCTCGCAGGCTGCGCGGTTTGCCGATGCGCAGGTAAACGGCCTTCACGTCGTTGACGCACGCCTTGCACAGCGCTGCCCTGAATACCTTGAAGTCGCCTGCCGGGCCGTCTCTGCGGGGGGCTTCGTCACGCAGTTCCGCCACGTCCAGGGTGTAGGGGCCGGCCTGGATGCCGGTGATCACATTCGCCCCCAGCCCTGCCTCGCCGCGGAACAGCTTTGCGTCGCTGAAATACTTGGGCATGAAACCCAGCGGGATCAGGATCAGCAGGATGTTCAAGTGGAAACGCCACTTCAACCACCACTGTTTCAGCGGGCTGACGGGCACGGCCTGGGTGTGGCTCATCGTTGCATCTCCAGCGAGGTCTGGGTGGGCGCAGTGCGGGGTGCGCGTTCGCTACGCTTCAGCGCGGCAGCGGTGGCTTGCGCCGTGCGTTTGGTCCAGATCAGCAAGCCGCTGAACACCATCAGGGTGAGCACCAGGCCGAAGAAGAACCAGATCAGCTTGATCGGCAGGCCGCCAAAGTCACCGGTGTGCAAGGGGCGCATGGACTCGGTGACGAACTCCAGGGCGGAGCGGTCGCCCAGCAGGAACTGGCTGTCTACCTTGCGCGTGTAGGGGTTGACCTCGGCGCTTTGGACCATCAGCGGATACCAGCCCCGCCCGCCCATGGAAATATGGCTGTAAGCGGTGGCAGGCAACGCAATGAAGTTGATTTCCAGCCCTGGAATCGCCAGGCCAGCGATGCGCGCCGCCTCATCGAGGTCGATCCGTGGGGCTGGGCTGCCATCGGCGGTCTGGGGCACTTCGTCGCGAGCGATGACCGGCACGATCGGCTCGCTGGAAATGCTGATGTGGTTGTCGAACAGAATCGCCTGGATCAGGAACCAGGTACCGGTGATGGAAATGACCGCGATGAACCAGATCGACCAGACACCGACCAGGCGGTGCAGGTCGCCCCAGAAGATGCGCGAACCGTGCCCTGTGCGTACCGGCTTGAAGAAGCCTTTCCAGAACTTCTTGTACACCACCAGCCCGGTTACCAGCGAAGCGAGCATGGGCAGGCCGAGGATCGACACCAGGTACCAGCCCCAGCTGAAACCGTTGGTGAAGGGCACCAGCCACCAGCCGTGCAGGGCGCGGGTGAAGGCTTGGAAGTTGAAGTCAGGGGATTTGCCCTGAATCGCACCGGTGTAAGGATTGACGTACAAGGTCGGGGTGGTGCCGTCCGGGAAGGTCACATTGGCCGTGAGGGCGAAGTGTGAGCCCTCAGGCTGGATGATGGAGCGCACGACCATATCCGGCTCTGCTTCATGCAGGGCGTTCAGCACCTGTTGGAAGCTCAGGCGTTCGGCGTCGGTGTCCGGCTTGCTGGCACGTACATCGGGGTTGGCCAGCCAGACGATTTCCTGGCTGACCACCGCGAGCATGCCCGTGAAGCAGACGATCAATACAAAGAACCAGATCGGCAAGGCGAGCCAGCTGTGCACCAGGAACCACAGCCTGGATTTGGATTTTTTCAACGATTTGGCCATCAGACGGGTCTTCTGCAATGGGTGGTCGAGCGTGCGCCCAACCAAAGAGGGCTGTACTGATAAGGACGAATGAGAATCGAGATCCTGCCGATTAAAATGAAAGCAAATGTTTCAAACGACAAAGCCGACCTGCGCAGGGGCGTCAGGTCGGCCTGTACGGCGCGTGTTGTGGCGGTCAGGCGCTGGTCAGGGCCACTGCCGCAGAAGGTTTGCCGTGCAGCTGTGCGAGGTCCTGGTACAGGGCCCTGGCGATCTCCGCGGCACGTGTCGGCAGCACCGAGAGCAGGGTGTCGCTCAGCCCGTGGCTGTTTTCGCAGAAGCCCTGCAGGTATACCGAGGCTTGCAGGTCGGGGCTGGCCAGCACGCGGTAGTTGCGGTCGACGCTGAAGTCGCCCAGGTACCCGGCCAGGGGTGCCAGCAGGTCGCGGTGCGAGCGGCGTTCGTAGCCAGTGGCGAGAATCACGGCATCGTAACGGTGCGTTTGCTGCTGGTCGGTGGCAAGGTCACGCAAAGTCAGCTCCAGGCCCTCGCGGGTGGCGACCACGGCTTCGACCTGGCGGCGGCACAAGACGTTGTGGCGATACTGGTGGGCGACTTTTTGCCGGTAGAGGATGCCGTAGATGCGCTCGATCAGGTTGAGGTCGACCACCGAGTAGTTGGTGTTGTGGTACTCGCCCAGCAGCTTGCTGCGCTGCTCGGCAGGCTCGTTGAAGACCAGGTCGGTGTAGTCCGGCGAGAAGATCTCGTTGACGAACGGGCTGTCGTCGGCGGGCTTGAGGGCCGAGCCGCGCAGGATCATGTCGACTTTGACCGAAGGGTAGCTGTCGTTGAGGTCGATGAACGCCTCGGCGGCGCTCTGCCCCGAGCCGATCACGGCGATGCGCATCGGGGCGCCCTGCGTGCACGGCAGTTTGTTCAGGCTGCTCAGGTACTGAGAATGGTGGAACACCCGCGGGTCATCCTTGAAGGCACCGAACTTCGCCGGAATTTTCGGTGTGCCGCCGCTGCCGACCACTACCGAGCGGGTGCGGCGGCTGTATTCGCGGCCTTGCGCATCACGCGACACCAGGCGCAGGTGCTCGACCCGGCCGCCCTGTACCTGCGGCTCGATCCGCAGCACCTGCTGGCCATAGACGGCCTGGCCGGCGAAATGTTCGGCTGCCCAGCGCAGGTAGTCGTTGTACTCCAGACGGCAGGGGTAGAAAGTGCCCAGGTTGATGAAGTCGGCCAGGCGTTGTTTCTGGTGCAGGTAATTGACGAAACTGTAGGGGCTGGTGGGGTTACGCAGCGACACCAGGTCTTTCAGGAACGAGATCTGCAGCTCGCTTTGTGTCGCCAGGGTTTCACCGTGCCAGCGGTAGTCCTGTTGCTTGTCGATGAACAGCGCGTCCAGGGCATGGCCTTGTGACTCTGCCAGTTCCTCCAGGGCTATGGCCAAGGCCAGGTTGGAAGGGCCGAAGCCCACGCCGATCAGATCTTTGATGGTGTCCTGCTGTATGGGCTGGCTCATGATGGTGATTCCCTGAATGCTCGAATAGGCACGCCCGCCGGGGCTTCGGCCGCTGTGCAAGTACATGAGGTGGAACGAGCCAGCCGACAGGGAATTTAATTGGGCTAAAGCGCGGCGCGAATTGGCCGATAGGGTGGTTAACGCAAAGACCGATCTTTCAGACAGGGACCGACATGGCCGTCATCACAGCTGGCAACCTCATGATCAATGGCGTATCGGCGCAGGTGCTCAGCGCCAATGCCGCCGCAGAACGCGATCAGGCCAAGCAGGCCGGCGAAGCGGTGGGCCCGCTGCAAATCAGCAGCGACAGCCTCAAGGTATCCGCGGGTAGCCAGGCACAGTCAACGGCTACAGCGGACAGCGGTGAGTCGGAGGCGGTAAGCGAGCTGCGGCAGTTGATCAAGGACTTGCAGAAGCAACTGGCCGAGGAGCAGAAGCAGCTTGCCGCGTTGCAGAACAGCAAGATGGATGAGACGTCCAAGGCGGCTGCGGTAGGTGCCAAGCAGGCAAGCATCGCTACCCTCAACGGTCAGATCATGGCCGCTACCGCGCAGTTGCTGGAGCTGCTGCAGCAAGAGGGTGGCAGCAGCTCGGGCGGGATGGTCAGCGCCACGGCCTGACGGCGCCATGGCCTGTTGCTTCGGGCCTGTTTACTCGGCCGCCACCCGCCCTTTGCCCTGGCGATCCGCCTTGTACTGCATGGCCACGGCCGGCGCTGGTTTGGCTGCACCGGTTTCCAGCCATTGGCGCAGGCGGCTGGCATCGGCGAAATGCGTGTACTTGCCGAAGGCATCCAGGATGACCATGGCCACAGGGCGGTTATCCATTCGGGTCAACAGCACCAGGCAATGCCCGGCTTCGTTGGTAAAACCGGTCTTGGTCAGCTTGATGTCCCAGTTGCTCTTGTTCACCAGGTGGTCGGTGTTACGGAACCCCAGGGTGTAATTGGGCTTGCGGAAGGCCACGGTCTTTTCGCGGGTGGTCGACAGCTCGCTCAGCATAGGGTACTTGCGCGAGGCCATCAGCAGCTTGGACAGGTCGCGGGCAGTCGACACGTTCTGCGTCGAAAGTCCGGTAGGCTCAACGTAGCGGGTATGGGCCATGCCCAGGCTACGGGCTTTGGCGTTCATTGCTTTGATGAATGCCGGGTAGCCACCGGGGTAGGCATTGGCCAAGCTATTGGCTGCACGGTTTTCCGAAGACATCAAGGTAATCAGCAGGGTCTCGCGGCGATTGAGCTGGCTGCCGGGGCGTACCCTTGAATACACCCCCTTCATCTCCGGGTTGTTGGCGATGGTCATGGTGAGCATCTCATCCATGGGCAGCTTGGCGTCCAGCACCACCATCGCGGTCATCAGTTTGGTCACCGAAGCGATCGGCACCACGCGGTCGGCGTGGTTCGAGTACAGCTCCTGGTTGGTATTGAGGTCGATCAGCAGTGCGCTGCCCGAAGCCAGGTGCAGTTTGGAAGGGTCGCGTTGCACCTTGGCCGGGGGTTGTGCAGCAGCGGTCGACGGCAGCGTCGCGGTACCTGTGAGCAACAGCAGCAGGCTGAGAATGGACAGGGATGTTTTCACGTTGAGGCTCACTAAAGGTTGGTATGTCGTTGGCTGTGCAAGGGTTTTCCCCCAAAAAACCGCTGCATTCTGGAGTATGGCTGAACGGCTGTCGAATGCCTTATATCTAAAGGGCGCAACGTGAACGAAATTTAATCCCGTACCCATTCTGTCCCCTTCATGTGCTGTTCAGAAAGGGCGCCGAGCGGTAATAGAGGTGGGGCAAACTGTACGCTCAGTTCTGATCAGGTCCGGTACCGACCCCATTTACAGGCGGGCCGGCACGGAAAAGGCGTTTGCGCCTCAGCCATGTATCAACGTCAGGTCGCTGATAATGCAGATTGAGCCATCGTCGGCCGGCGTTTGATCGTTGTAGTCGACCTGGTTGTAAACGCCGCCGTGGAATTCGAACAGGCGCGAAGCCCAACTGCCGTCGAGTTGCAAACCGCCTGAAGTACCGGTTGCTCCCTTGCAGGTTGCGGTGACGGTGACCAGGCCCTGTGCCGTGACGTGCAGGCTAATGCCGAACTGCGCACCCAGCGGTACGCCTTTGAGCACCGTCGAATTCACCGGGTCAGCCTGGTCATAGGTTTGGCGAAAGCCCAAGGTGATATCGCCTTTCTTCCAGAACACCTTGAGGGGCGGGCCGTCGTCGCCGTGCACGTGCATCTGGGCAATGACCACCTTCTGCGCTGCGTTGACCTTGGTCAACGTCATGCTTTGACGGCTCCAATGGTCTGCAGCGCTGGCCAGCGTCCAGGAACGGGTTTCGGTCCATTCACAGCGGGTGCGGTGGGTACTCTTGCTCGACGCCCCTTTGGTCGGCGCAGAAAGCTGGATCGAGCCGTCGCTCAGTACTTTGACTACCTCAGGAAAACGGGCGATGGCTTCCTCACCGCCAAGTTCCAGCGCGACGGGATTGGTTGCGGATACTGCCACCGGGGTGGCGATCAACAGGGTGCTGACGTCTACGGCCATGGTAACTCCTCATGAACAGCCAGGTTCCAAGCGCAAGCTGAATGCTGCTGGGCTGAAAAGTTAGCCAGTAGCTAAATTAAGTGTCAATAGCTTAAAGCTAAAATTGTGTTGGGCGTGAAATTACCTGTTGGCGAAAATTTTCAAGACAAGGCCTTTACGCTGCATTTGGCTGTGCGATAAGCTTTCGGCAGATACTGTACAAATATACATATATCAGGATGACAATATGCCTATCCACACAGCGTCGACAATCCCTCAACCCCTGGGCATGTCGGGTGTAGAGCGCCTGAGCCTGCGGGTATCGTCGATGATCAACCACCCTGTGGCACAGACCCAGCGCTGGGTGCTGGTGCATCGCCTGGACAGCGATGGCGACGCGGAATGGGAGGAGGTGATGGGGCTGCTGCTGGACACCCCCGAGCTGGACCTGACCTTCAACCCTGATGGCAGCGTGCTGGTGCGCTGGCAGCGCCACGCCGGCCAGCAGTTTGACGAAGTGAGCGTCGAGCAGGGCTGTGGGTCACTGGCGTCGGCTGCCCCGTTCTGAAACCCCTGCGCCAGGTCGCTGCCGGGGCAGGTTGCGCCTTACACGAGGTGGGCATTCCACACCAGCAGAACCCTGGCCTGGATATAGGTTTCTTCGCGGCGAATCAGGCGGTCCTTGTGCCGTGAGTTGTCGGAAATCATCTCGAAATGATCGTCATCGGCAATCTGCAGACGCTTGATATAGATATGGTCACCCCACGCGAAAAAGTAGATCCCGTCGCCCACGAACTCACGGATGCTCACATCGACGATCAGTGGGTCACGGTGCTTGATGGTGGGCTCCATCGACTGGCCCCAGCCAGTGACCATCTTCAGGTGGTGATGCTCGCTGAATTCCACACCCAGTTCACGCAGGTGGCTGGGGCTGACCCGCACATCCTTGAACATTTCCGGGTAGTCATGGGGGATCTGGCCGCCGCCCATGGCTGCGCGCACATCATAGTGGGCAATCCATACCTCATCACCCACTAGGCCGGGCCGGCCTTGGTCGGCCTGCAGCAATACGGCTTGCGCGGGCTCTGCAGCCGCGGCCAGCAGCCTCTGGCGGGTTTCTTCAGGTATGCCTTTGCCACTTCTTGCCAGCATCTGCCTAACCAGATCGGCCGCGCTCAGCGCGCCGTCGGCAGGCCCGCCCGCGGCCTGCGGGTGATCGCCGGGCGCCAGCGCGTCGAACCAGCCGCGTGGCAAGCCTTCGATACCCTCGATCCGCCGCGCCACGTCGTCGCCCAGGTTCTTGGCGGTCTTGTCCGAGAGAATCTGGCTCAGGTGCGCAGGTGCCATGCCCCAGCGCTCGGCGCAGGCGCCTTTTTTCTGGTCGGCTATCAGCTTGACCAGGTTTTGCTTGCGGATTTCGTAGATGTCCATAAGGCGAAGCATGCCAGTGTTTAGCTGACTGCTAAATGCGCGCATAGCTAAATTTTCCTTGAGGTCAATTTACCTCTAGGCTAAATTAAGTCTGCAAATAATAAAAGCCACAGCGCTGTAATGCGTGGACTGCCCATCACGTCAGTAAAGAGGTTTACATGGATCCCACCGACCTCGGCCCAGGCACCCTCACGTGGCTGGGTGGTACAGGCACCATGTTGCTCGGGGCCTTTCTATGGCTGCGCAAATGGCTGTCCAGAGATGCGGCAGACCGCGCGCTGGACAATGCAGACATTGCGGTCATTCGCCGCCTGACCGAACTGCTCGATAGCGAGCGCGATGCCCGCCGTGAGGCGGAGGCCAAGGCAGACCAGTTCGCCAAGGAGCGTAACGAACTGGTGATCACCGTCGGTCGCTTGCAAGGCAGGGTCGTGGCCCTGACCAGTCAACTGGCCAGGCAAAGGCGTGAAACGACCGACGACCCGCACCCACCAGGAACAGACAAAAAAAAGCCCGCCATTTCGGCGGGCACAAGGGCGTAGGGAGCAACGCACAACAAATTCGGGTCAGGCGGCCAAAGTGCCTGGTTGCAACAGTTCAGCCAATGCGCGGGCTTGGGCGAGGGTCGGCACCGGCCCACTCACAGCCTCGCCGTTGCGCACCAGGTACCAGCAGGCCAACAGGCCTTGTTCACGCAGTGAAACCGGAACAGCGCTGCCGACAACGGACATGATCTGGATAGTGGCCATGGGGACCTCCTGTGAAACATGGGCCTACCATACCCAGCAGCTACCAGGGTTTGAAATCAACGTTGTCGATAGTGGTCATTACTTCTATCAACCCTTACCAGCGTGGCGGGCCGTAATACACCCGTGGCGGGCCGTAGTAGGCCCGGTAGCCTGGCGGTGGCGGAGCCGGCGCATAGTAAGGCTGGTAATAGACGGGCTGTGGTGGCGGTTGCACGTACACCGGTTGCGGCGGGTAGTACACCGGCTGGCGTTCCACATACACCGTACGGTCGTGCCCGCCAGACACCGTCGCGCCAACCACCGCGCCAACCACGGCAGCGCCCAGTAGCGGGCCCGGTCCATACCAACCGCCGCCATGGCCGTAACCACCGTGGGCAGCTGCAGGCCCGCTGATGGCCAAAGCGCCGACCAGCAGGGCGATTCCGGGAATGAGACGGTTCATATCAACCTCGCGAGTAAACCCCCCAAGTGGGGTGTCGCTAATATGACTCCGGTATTTGTCAATTGCGCACAGGGCAATGGTAAAGGTTGTGTAAGGGACGACCAGCGGTTGCCTCTGGTACGCTGCACAAACGTTTCAGTCATGACTCAGGAGCAGGCTATGTCGACAACTCCCGGCAGGGATACCGTGCTGTGCATTTCCCTGGCAGGCCGCCCCGGTACATTCGGCGTGCGCTTTCACAACCACTTGTACCAGCAGTTGGGCCTGGACTTTTACTACAAGGCCATGCGCACCGACGACCTGCCGGCCGCAGTAGCGGGAATTCGGGCCTTGGGTATACGCGGTTGTGGGGTGTCGATGCCTTACAAGGAAGCGTGCATGGCGCTGGTAGACGAGATCGACCCGTCGGCGGCGGCCATCGAATCGGTCAACACCCTGGTGAACACCAACGGTCGCCTCAAAGCCTACAACACCGACTATCTGGCCGTACGCCAGTTGTTGACCCGGCACCAGGTCGACCCGGCAACCGCTTTCGCCCTGCGCGGCAGCGGCGGTATGGCCAAGGCCGTGGCCAGCGCCCTGCGCGATGCCGGCTTTGCCGAAGGCACCATCGTCGCGCGTAATGCACAGGCGGGGCAGCAGCTGGCGGATATGTGCGGCTACCGCTGGCTGCCAGAACTCGGCGATATCTGCCCGCCGATGCTGGTGAATGTGACGCCGATCGGCATGGCGGGGGGCGCAGAAGCTGAAGCGCTGGCGTTTTCGGACATCGCCATTGCAGCTGCAGAGCGGGTGTTCGATGTGGTGGCCATGCCCGCGCAAACACCGTTGATTCGCCGCGCCCAGGCGCTGGGCAAACCGGTGATTACCGGGCTTGAGGTGATTGCGCTGCAGGCGCTGGAGCAGTTCGTGTTGTATACGGGTGTGAGGCCGACGCAAGCGCAAGTCGATGCCGCCGTGGCCTACGCTCGCGATAGCTGATTGCACCAGCAGCGGCCCCTTCGCGGTACAGCAATGGCTTTAGCCGCAAAGAGGCCGCCACAGGCCAGAGCACAGTCAGAACACCTGCTTACCGGCGTCCAGCTGCTGATCCACCAGCGCTCGACCGTGGGCCAGCGACACACGCTGGGCATTCTTCAGGTCAGAGAAAAACTTCATCGGCATCGACAGGCGCCTGCTGGTATGGCCATCAGGGGCAGTGATCAGGCAACCAGCGGCGTAGGGCAGGGGGGATTCCGGATGGGGCATCACGCTGGCGGTAATGGTGTGCTCGCGGTATTCACAGTGAAGGGATTGCATGGTTCTTACCTCGCTGTGGCATAGGAAGCAGTTACCTTCATATACCACGGCGAGGAGGCGATGGTTCCCGCCCCCGACGAACGCGCCGCGACGAACGCTTAGCCTGCGAGGTCGGCCGGCTGAATCACTTCGACCCAGTAGCCATCCGGGTCCTTGATGAAGGCCAGGTGGTTCATGCGCCCGTCCTGCAGGCGTTTCTGGAACGGTACACCCAGCGCTTCGAAGCGCGCACAGGCGACGCGTACATCGGGGACCGACACGCAGATGTGACCAAAGCCGCGCGGGTCGGTATTGCCATTGTGATAGGCGAAATCGGCATCGTTTTCGGTGCCGTGGTTGTGGGTGAGCTCCAGCACGCCCGGGATCGACTTCATCCACTGGTGACGGGCGGCGTCGTCGGCGGGAATCTGCGCCGGGTCGACCAGGGCCAGGAAGTACAGGCTGAAAGCGGCTTCGGGGAAATCACGCTTGTCTACTACGCGAAAGCCCAGCACACGGGTGTAGAAGTCCAGCGACTTTTCGATGTCCTTGACCCGCAGCATGGTGTGGTTGAAGACGAATTGGGCGGTGGCGGCGTCAGGTTGTGCGGTGACACCAGGCAAGGTTTGCAGATCGTGCAGGCTCATGGGAACTCCTGAGGCAGGGCCGGGCACGGGGCGCCGGCAAAACAGACAGGCTGGCCATGATACGTCAGTGCGCCGATTGCGCAAATGAAAGCGCCCTGCACGAATGCAGGGCGCTGGAATTAGAGGCCCGCATGTGCGGGCGCGTGATGGGGTCGCTAGTCCTTTAGCTGCCTCGATACTGAGCCAGCCCTTGTGAAAAAAGTGTGAAGCACGTGTTGATGTTTCATCAGCGGGCCCAGCTTTCCACCTCGGCGGCGCCATACTGCTCTTTCCAGGCTTTGAGGCCCCGGTGGTTGCCGCCTTTGGTCTCGATCCGCTCGCCTGTCTCGGGGTGTGTATAAACCTTCACTACCCGCGGGCGGCGGTGCTGTTTGGGGGCAGGGCTGGTGGCGCGCGCCCCGGCTTTGGGGTCAAGTATGGCTATGACATCGCGCAGGCTTTTGTCGTAGCTTTTCATCAGGTTGACAAGTTTCTGCTCGAACTCGATTTCGCGTTTTAAACCGGCATCCTTTTTCAACGCTTCCAGTTGTGCCATCTGTTCCTGGAGCGCTTTTTCCGCAGCACGAAACTCTGCAAGTCTGGACACTGTAATCACTCCTGTACGTCGGCTGTGGCGGGGCGTGACGAACATTGAAACGCATGAATACGCCGGCCACGCAGGTGGGTTCTACTGTTCGTTGCTATCGAGTGTAGTCACACATCGGGGCGGGGTAAACCGCTAACTTTTTGCAAGTAAGCGGGGAACTTTCGTAGTTGCCCATGCGCGATTCGCCTAAGCTGCCTGGCAAGGCGCTTAGACCATGGTCCAATGGCCCGCGCCAGCGCTATTGCGTGATCATTTCAAAGTATGGCTGGCTGTTGCGTGGTCATGTCCCATCACCGTGGCAAGTCTGTGCCACCGGTTGTCAACCCGTTTTGAATCTGGATGTTTCCCTGCATGTTTGCCCCCTATCCCCTCGCCCCCGGGCGTCGTGTTGCCGGCCTGTTCCTGTTATATGCCGGTGCCAATGCCCAGGCTGCCGGTTTTCTTGAAGACAGCAGTGCCAAGGTTGAAGCACGCACTGTCTACTTCAACCGGGATTTCCGTGACGGCCACAGCAGTTCCGGCCAAGGGGCGTCCAAGCGAGAAGAGTGGGCCCAAGGCTTTATCCTCAATGTACAGTCGGGTTACACCGAAGGCCCGGTAGGCTTCGGTGTGGATGCGCTGGGCATGTTTGGTGTGAAGTTGGACTCCAGCCCCGCCGACAGTAACAGCGGCTTGCTGCCGGCTTCCGGGCACAACCCGCGGCACTCCGCCAACCAGTATGCAAAGATGGGCCTGGCGGCCAAAGTCAAAGTTTCCAACACGGTGCTCAAGTACGGTTCGATGATGCCGGATGTACCCCTGCTCAAGTACAACGATGGCCGCCTGCTGCCGACGATGTTCCAGGGCGCTATGCTGACCTCCGAGGAACGCCGGGACTTGAAGTTCACCTTGGCACGCCTGGATCGGTACACCGCAAGGGATTCAACCGACCGCCAAAACATTCGCGTGCACTGCAAGAACAAGCGTTACGCCTGCGATATCGAAGCCGACCACTTCGACCTCGCCGGGGTCGATTACCGGTTCAACGAGCGTTTCGGTGCCCAGTATCAAGTGGCCAGGCTGGAAAACATCTATCGCCAGCAGTATTTCGGCCTGGTGGCCAGCCACCCGCTGCCGGTAGGTAGCCTTGCCGCCGACCTGCGGCTGATCAAAAGCGACGACATCGGCAACGCCCGCGCTGGCGCGATCGACCACCGCGCCGTCAGCGGCATCCTCGGCTACAGCCTGGGTGGTCACAAGCTCAGTGTCGGCTGGCAGCGCATGTATGGCGACAGCGCCATGCCCTACCTCGATGGCAGCAACCCGTACCTGGTCAACTATGCACAGGTCAATGATTTTGCCGCGGCCCAGGAGCGCTCCTGGCAAGTGCGCTATGACTATGACTTCAACGCGTTGGGTGTGCCAGGCCTGACGTTCTTCACCCGGTACATCAACGGTGACCATATCCAGGTGCCAGGCAGCCATGCCGAAGGCAAGGAGTGGGAGCGCGACAGCGAGCTCAAGTACCAGGTGCAAAGTGGCACGTTCAAGGATGTCAGCGTGCGTTTGCGTAATTCCACCTACCGCAGCAACTATGAGCGCTGGGCGCGGGATATGGACGAAACGCGGGTGATTGTCAGCTACAACTTCTCGCTGCTCTGAACGGGGGCTTTGCCAGCGGCCTGCAGGCGCCCGACAATGGCTGCTGAACAGCGCCGGAGTGCAGCACAATGAAACACCTGTTGTTGATCGGCATCGGCCCGGGTGACCCACGCCAGGTCACGTACGAAGCCGTCGACGGGTTGCGCCAGGCGCACGTGTTCTTCGTGCTCGACAAGGGCAGCGTCAAGAACGAGCTGGTGCAGCTGCGCAAGGCCATCCTACAGCGGTACCGCCCCGAGGGCGGCTATCGGCTGGTTCAGGTGGCCGACCCCTTGCGCGATGGGCAGGCCGACGCGTATGTAGAGGCGGTACAGGACTGGCACGTACAACGTGCAGCGCTGTATGCGCAACTGATCGAACAGGAACTGGGCGACGGCGAAACCGGCGCCTTTCTGCTGTGGGGCGAGCCCACGCTTTATGACAGCACCTTGCGCATCCTCGACCTGGTCTGCGAGCGAGTTGGTGCGCTGCACCTGCAGGTCATTCCAGGCATCAGCAGCGTGCAGGCACTGGCGGCGCGCCACCGTGTTGCGCTCAACCGCATTGGCGAACCGCTGACCGTGCTGCCTGGCAGGCGTCTGGCGGGGCAGGGGAGTATCGACAATGTGGTGGTGATGCTCGATGGGCAGTGCGCGTTCGCGGCTGTCGATGACCCGGCCTTGACGATTTACTGGGGCGCTTACCTGGGCACGGCTGACGAACGGCTGATCGCCGGGCCGCTGCAGGCGGTGAAGGCGCAGATTCTTGAAGTGCGTGCGCGGGAAAGGGCGCGCAAAGGGTGGATCATGGACACCTACCTGTTGCGCAGGGAGCTGTAACGGGCACCGTATTGTCGGCCCCTGCGCTACCTGCGCGCTGGTCAAGCGGGCGTCGCCGATTTCAGGCGGGGGGGAGAATAGCCGTCACCTTGTCGCGCAACTGGTCGATGCTGAACGGCTTGCCGATCATGTGCATGTCGTCCGGCACAGCAATGTTTTCGGCGTAGCCACTGGCGAACAGTACCGGCAACAGTGGCCGCAGCTCGCGTGCCTTGGCCGCCAGCTCCTCGCCGCGCATGTCTGGCAGGCCCACATCCGTCATCATCAGCGCCAACGGCTTGCTCGGGTCTTCCAGCACCTGGAGCGCCGCGGTGGCATCTTCCGCCTCGATCACCGAGTAGCCCAACTCATCGAGCACTTCGACCACCAGCATACGTACGATGTCGTCGTCTTCGACTACCAAAAGGTGCATGGTTCGGGTCCTGTGCAATTGAATGTCTATGATCTGTGCACAAGGCGACAGCAGAAGTTCCCGAGGATACCGATACTTGCAATCAGATGGAACGATTGGCGCACAGCACTTTCAAATACTGGCTAAATGCCCTGCCAGAGCCGTCAAAGCTGGTTAGACTTCGCTTGTCGGCACGGCGCAGCGGCACATAACCATAACGATTGTTCCGCCACTCTTTCTCATGGATTTTCTTGCTCGGGCGTTTTCTCATGATTCAAGCAGCCTCGATGGACCAGCGCAGCTTCCGCAAGTTGTTGAGCCGCAATATCGGCCTTCCTCTGGGTGTGGGCCTGCTGGGGGCCGTGGCCTTCGTTGCGGTGATCAACTACCTGCTCTCGGCCATGCAATGGGTCGAACACACCGACCGGGTCATTGGCAATGCCAACGAAGCGGTGAAGCTGTCGATCGACATGGAAACCGGCATGCGCGGCTTCCTGCTGACGGGTGACGAGCGCTTCCTCGACCCCTATGAGGTGGCCAAGCCGCGCATTCTCAGCAGCTTGCAGGGCCTGCGCGGTATGGTCGAGGACAACCCGCAGCAAGTCGACCGTATCGACCGGCTGATAGCCTTGCAGCAAGCCTGGAATGACTTCGGCAGCGGCATGATCACCCTGCGCCGCAATGACGGCCCCTACCGGGAGCTGATCGGTAACGGCCGCGGCAAGCGCCTGACTGACGAGATTCGCAAGGAATTCGCCGACCTCATTGCCACCGAACAACAGTTGCGCATGGCGCGCAACGAGAAGGTCAGCACCGTCACCGTCACCTCTATTTCGGCGTTCGTGCTGCTGATCGTTGGCCTCAGCGCCTTGCTGGCCTACCTGGGGCGCCGCGATCTGTTGGCGTTGTCCAGCAGTTACGACGACAACCTCAAGGCCCAGCAACGTTCTGCCGAGCGCCTGGAGCACCAGGCCTGGCTGCGCAACGGCCAGACCCAGCTGGCTCAACAAGTGCTTGGCCAGCTGACCCTGAACATGCTCGGCGACAACATTCTGCGGTTCTTTGCCTCTTACCTGGGCAGTGTGGTCGGGGCGTTGTACGTGCGCGACGAGCATGGCCGGCTGGTACGCGTTGCCTGCTATGGTCTGGATGCCGAACAGCAGGCGCGCGAGCAGGTACTGGGTGATGGTGAGGGCCTGCTGGCCCAGGCCGTGCGTGAAGGGCGGCTGCTGCGCCTGGACGACCTGCCGCAAGACTACTTCCAGCTCAGCTCCGGCCTGGGCAAGGGCTTGCCACGCAGTGCGCTGCTGATGCCGGCCAGCGACGGCGGGCAGATCAACGGCGTGCTCGAACTGGGCTTCCTGCGGCCGTTGCAGGCGCGGGACGATGAACTGCTGCAGCGCGTGGAGGGCAACCTGGGGATGTCCATCGAAAGCGCCCGTTACCGGCAGCGCTTGCAGGAAGTTCTGGCCGAAACCCAGCAATTGAACGAAGAGTTGCAGGTGCAGCAGGAAGAGCTCAAAACAGCCAATGAAGAACTGGAGGAGCAGTCCCGCGTGCTCAAGGAGTCCCAGGCCCACCTGGAAACCCAGCAAGCGGAACTGGAGCAGACCAACGAGCAGTTGTCCGACCGCACCGAAGCGCTCGACCGCAAGAACGAGGAACTGATTCACGCCCAGGAAGAGCTGCAGGCGCGCGCCGATGAGTTGCTGCGTTCGAGCAAGTACAAGTCCGAATTCCTCGCCAACATGTCTCACGAACTGCGCACACCGTTGAACAGCTCGCTGATTCTGGCCAAGCTGCTGGCCGAGAACGGTGAAGGCAACCTCAGCGCTGAGCAGGTCAAGTTCGCCGAGTCGATCTACTCGGCCGGCAACGACCTGCTCAACCTGATCAACGATATCCTCGATATCGCCAAGGTCGAGGCCGGCAAGCTTGAAGTGCGACCTGAAACCACCCACTTGGAGCGCCTGGTCGAAGGCCTGCGTGACATGTTCGAGCCGTTGGCGGGGCAAAAGGGGCTGGCCTTCGAGGTCACCGCCCAGGCTCAGGTGCCCGCCACCCTGTTCACCGACCGCCAGCGACTGGAGCAGATCCTCAAGAACCTGCTGTCCAACGCGATCAAGTTCACCGAGCGCGGCCAGGTCAGCCTGAACATCGGCTACCAGCCGGACAGCGGCATCGTGTTTGCCGTGCGCGATAGCGGTATTGGCATCGCTGCCGACCAGCAGCAGGCAATTTTCGGTGCGTTCCACCAGGTCGATGGCACCAGCAACCGCCGGTATGGCGGGACTGGGCTGGGGCTGTCGATTTCCCGCGACCTTGCCCATTTGCTTGGCGGGCAGATCAGTGTCGAGAGCAGCCCCGGGCAGGGCAGTGTGTTCAGCCTGGTATTACCCGAACGCTACGAGAACCCGGAGCAGGAGGTCGAGCCCCTCAGCCTGCGCCCGGCGGTCGATACCCTGCCGCCAGTACCACAGCTCGCCACTGCCCAGGCGCCGAAGGTGCCGCTGCTGGCCTTCACCGACGACCGTGACCGGGCGCCCTTCAGTAACCGCTGCATCCTGGTAATCGAAGACGAGCCGAACTTCGCCCGCATTCTCTTCGACCTGGCCCACGAACTGGGTTACAGCTGCCTGGTGGCGCACGCTGCCGACGAAGGGTTCGAGCTGGCAGCCCGGTTCATACCCGATGCGATCCTGCTGGACATGCGCCTGCCCGACCATTCCGGCCTGACCGTGCTGCAACGCCTGAAGGAGCAGGCAGATACCCGGCACATTCCGGTGCATATCATTTCCGTCGAGGACCGTGTCGAGGCCGCCATGCACATGGGGGCAGTGGGCTACGCGGTCAAACCCACCAGCCGCGAAGAGCTCAAGGAAGTATTCGCGCGCCTGGAGGCCAAGCTCACGCAGAAGCTCAAGCACATTCTGCTGGTGGAAGATGACGACCTGCAGCGCGAAAGCATCGCCCGCCTGATCGGTGACGACGACGTCGAGATCACCGCCGTAGGCATGGCGCAGGAGGCCTTGGCACTGCTGCGGGAAAACATCTACGACTGCATGATCATCGACCTCAAGCTGCCAGACATGCTCGGCAACGAACTGCTCAAGCGCATGACTGCCGAAGATATCCGCGCCTTCCCGCCAGTGATCGTGTATACCGGCCGCAACCTGACCCGCGAAGAAGAAACCGACCTGCTCAAGTACTCGCGCTCGATCATCATCAAGGGCGCCCGCTCACCCGAGCGGCTGCTCGACGAAGTGACGCTGTTCCTGCACAAGGTCGAGTCGCAGTTGTCCAACGAACGCCAGCGTATGCTGAAAACGGCGCGCAGCCGCGACAAAGTGTTCGAGGGGCGCAAGGTGCTGCTGGTAGACGACGATGTGCGTAATATCTTCGCCCTGACCAGTGCACTGGAGCACAAGGGCGCGATCGTCGAGATCGGCCGTAACGGCCGCGAGGCGATCGAGCGCCTGGAGCAGCATGACGACATCGACCTGGTACTGATGGATGTGATGATGCCGGAGATGGATGGCTTCGAAGCCACCCGGCTGATCCGCCAGCAACCGCGCTGGCGCAAGCTGCCGATCATTGCGGTGACTGCCAAGGCCATGAAAGATGACCAGCACCGTTGCCTGCAGGCCGGTGCCAACGATTACCTGGCCAAACCGATCGACCTGGACCGCCTGTTCTCGCTGATCCGCGTATGGCTGCCGCAACTGGAGCGAATTTGACTAGCGAACGTAACACCGACATCGAGATCCGCTTGCTGATCGAGGCCATCTACCTCAAGTACAGCTATGATTTCCGCAATTATTCCGGCGCTTCGATCAAGCGCCGGATCCTGCATGCGCTGCGCCAGTTCGGTTGCCAGACGGTATCGGCCTTGCAAGAGCGCGTGCTGCACGACCCTGGCATGTTCATGCAGTTGCTGCAGTACCTGACGATACCGGTCAGCGAGATGTTCCGTGACCCGGGCCATTTCCTGGCGCTGCGCAACGAGGTGGTGCCGCTGCTGCGCACCTGGCCATCGATCAAGGTGTGGATCGCCGGGTGCAGTACGGGCGAGGAGGTGTATTCGATGGCCATCCTGCTGCGCGAAGAAGGCCTGCTCGAGCGCACCATCATCTACGCCACCGACATCAACCCGCACTCGCTGGATAAAGCCAAGCAGGGCATCTACTCGATGCAGAACATGCTCGACTACGCCGAGAACTACCGCATCGCCGGTGGCCGCCGGGATTTCGCCGAGTACTACACGGCAGCCTATGGCAACGCGATCATGGACAGCACCCTGCGTGAAAACGTGACCTTCGCCGACCATAGCCTGGCCACCGACAGCGTGTTCTCCGAGACGCAGTTGGTGTCTTGCCGCAATGTGCTGATCTATTTCAACAAGGAGCTGCAGGACCGCGCCCTGGGGCTGTTCCATGAATCACTGTGCCATCGCGGTTTCCTGGTGCTGGGCAGCAAGGAGTCGGTCGATTTTTCCGCTTACAGCGACCGTTTCGAGCCGCTGGTCAAGCCTGAACGGATCTTCCGCAAATCATGAAGGGCGTACAAGCGGTGGTGATCGGCGCGTCGGCCGGCGGGGTGTCCGCGCTGTTCACCGTGCTGGGCGGGTTGCCGTCGGGGTTCGCCATTCCGATAGTGTGTGTGTTGCACCTGCCGGATGACCGCCACAGCCGACTGGCCGAGGTACTGCAACGCCGTCTGCTTCTCCCCGTGTGTGAGGCACGTGACAAGCAACCGCTGCGCCCTGGCCAGATCTACGTGGCCGGGCCTGGCTATCATCTATCGGTAGAACGCGACTTCACCCTGTCGTTGAGCCAGGAGCCACCGGTGCATTTTTCCCGGCCTGCCATCGACTACCTGTTCTATTCCGCGGCCGATGCCTACGGTGCCGGCCTGCTTGGCGTGCTGCTCACCGGTGCCAATGAAGACGGTGCCCAAGGGCTGGCTTACATCAAGAACAGCGGCGGCCGGACCATTGTCCAGGACCCTCGCGACGCACAGGTGGCGCTGATGCCCGAGGCCGCCCTGGCCCTCCATCAGCCCGACCATATTCTTACCTTGAGTGGGATCGAGCAGTTGCTCGCCGCCCTGGAATCCAGCGCATGCTAAGCAACACTATCGCCAAACTGCTGATCGTCGACGACCTGCCAGAAAACCTCTTGGCCCTCGATGCCCTGATACAGGGCGAGGACCGTGAGGTGCACCAGGCCCAGTCTGCCGAAGCCGCCTTGTCGCTGTTGCTCGAACACGAGTTCGCGCTGGCCATTCTCGATGTGCAGATGCCGGGCATGAACGGCTTCGAGCTGGCCGAGCTGATGCGCGGTACCGAAAAAACCCGCCACATCCCCATCGTATTCGTCACCGCAGCCGGGCGTGAAATGAACTACGCCTTCAAGGGCTACGAAAGTGGCGCCGTGGACTTCCTGCACAAACCGCTGGATACCGCGGCAGTGAAGAGCAAGGTGTCGGTGTTCGTCGACCTTTACCGCCAGCGCAAGGTGCTTGACCGCCAGTTGCAGGCGCTGGAGCGTAGCCGCCAGGAGCAGGAAGTGCTGCTGGGCCAGCTGCAGGCGGCGCGCAGTGAGCTGGAGCATGCCGTGCGCATGCGCGATGACTTCATGTCGATCGTGTCCCACGAGGTGCGTACGCCGCTCAACGGGCTGATCCTGGAAACCCAACTGCGCAAGCTGCACCTGGCGCGGGGCAACCTGGCGGCGTTCAGCGCCGACAAGCTTCAGGCCATGGTCGAGCGCGACGAGCGGCAGATCAACAGCCTGATCCGCCTGATCGAAGACATGCTCGATGTTTCGCGCATTCGTACCGGCAAGCTGTCGCTGCGGCCCAAACCGTTCGACCTGAGTGAGCTGGTGCGGCGGTTGGTAGAGAATTTCACCGCCCAGGCCACGGCACTGGATACGTTCATCGAGTTGCAGCATTGCCAGCCACTGCAGGGGGAGTGGGACGAATTTCGGATTGAACAAGTACTGGCCAACCTGTTGTCCAACGCCTTGCGTTATGGTGACCGCAAACCGGTGCATGTAGCGCTGTACGAGCAGGACGGCCTGGCGTGCGTGCAAGTGCAGGACCATGGCATTGGTATCGACATGGCCAACCAGCAACGTATCTTTCAGCAGTTCGAGCGCGTCGCAACGCAGCAGGCTACGGGTGGCCTGGGCTTGGGCCTGTATATATCCGATCAGATCGTGCAAGCCCACGGCGGGCGGATTGTGGTGCAAAGCGAGGTGGGCAAAGGTGCGACCTTCACCCTGCAACTGCCCCTGGCTGCAGTGGAACAACAAAACGACCAGGCGTGGGCAACCTCTGCATAACCCTGGGGTCTGATGGCCAACTGGAAGAATTTTCAAGGCGTTAACATGAGTGAAGATGCACAAGACGTAGTGCTGGTGGTCGAGGACGAACCAGCGATACGCATGATTCTGCGGGACTACCTGGCGGGCGAGGGTTACCACGTGCTGGTCGCCGAGGACGGTGAACAGGCGTTCGCCATTCTGGCCAGCAAGCCGCACCTGGACCTGATGGTGACCGACTTCCGCCTGCCGGGTGGGATCTCCGGGGTGGAAATTGCCGAGCCGGCGGTGAAGCTGCGGCCCGACCTGAAAGTGATCTTCATCAGCGGCTACCCCGCCGAGATCCTAGAGTCCGGTAGCCCGATCACCCGCAAGGCACCGATCCTGGCCAAGCCGTTCGACCTGGATACCTTACACGAGCAGATCCAGGCATTGCTGCGCTGATACCCATCAAGGCCCTGTCGCCGTTGCGCGGTGCAGGGCCGGTGCTGATCAACGCAAGGTCCGCTCCAGCCCGCCCAGCAACATGCTCTCCATCAGCCCCAGCGCTTGCGCTTCAGGCACTGCCTGCAGCGCCTCGGGCAATTGGTTCAGCAGCGTTGCAACCACCTGCGCCGTGGCCACGAAGGCTTGCCCCTGCAGCTTCGCCTGCGGCGCGATCAGCCGCAACAGCCCGGCCTCATAACGCCCGCGCAATTGCCTCAGGCGCGCCTGCTGGGCCTCGCTCAGGCAACAGAAGTCACGCTCAGCCAAACGAAACTGCAGCGGCCGTTCGGCATGCAACTGCCAATGCGCCGTGATCAGGCAGTTCAAGGCTGAAGCGCCGCGGGCCATGGCCCGCCGCCCCTGGTCCAGCAGGGCCTGCAACTCCTCGTACAGTTCCTCGATCAAGTCGAACAGCAGGTCCTGCTTGCTGGGAAAATGGTGGTACAGCGAGCCTGCCGTCAGCCCGACATGCGCGGCCAATTCGCGCATGCTGACCTGGCCAAAACCTTTTTCGGCAAACAGCGCCATGGCCTGTTCACGTCGCTCTTCGAAATTGGCACAACGCATCGCGGCATTGATCGGGGGCATGGCGCTTGAGCCTCAGTAGGTGAAGAAGCCGCGGCCGCTCTTGCGCCCCAGCCAGCCGGCCGCCACCATTTCCTTGAGCAGCGGGGCAGGGCGGTACTTGCTGTCGTTGAAGCCCTCATGGAAGGCCTCCATGATCGCCAGCAAGGTGTCCAGGCCGATCAGGTCGGCCAGCGCCAGCGGGCCGATCGGCTGGTTGCAGCCAAGGCGCATGCCGGTGTCGATGTCCTCGGCGCTGGCCAGTCCTTCCTGGCGCACGAATATCGCCTCGTTGATCATCGGCACCAGGATGCGATTGACCACGAAGCCCGGCCGGTTGCCAGCAGTGATCGGCGTCTTGCCCAGCTTTTCAGTCACCAGCAATGCCTGGGCGTAGGTACTGTCGCTGGTCTGCAGGCCACGAATGATCTCGACCAGCGCCATCATCGGCACCGGGTTGAAAAAGTGCACGCCAATGAAGCGTTCAGGGTGCTCGATGCTGGCGGCCAACTGGGTCACCGACAGCGATGAGGTATTGGTCGCGATCAGGCAATCGGCGGTCACGTTGATTGCCACCTGCTGCAGGATGCGTTGCTTGAGCTGCAGGTTCTCGGTGGCCGCTTCGATCACCATCTGCATCGTTGCCAGCTGGCCATAGTCGGTGCTGGTGCGGATCCGGGTTCTGGCGGCCGCTGCCTGCTCGGCGGCGAGGGTCCCTTTGCTGACCTGGCGCTCGAGGTTCTTGCCCAGCGTTGCCACACCGCGCTCCAAGGCGGCGTCGGCCACGTCCACCAGCAACACCTGGTAGCCTGCCACCGCGCACACTTGGGCGATGCCGTTGCCCATGGTGCCGGCGCCGATCACGGCGATCTGTTCAATGTTCATCTTTCAGTTCCCTCAAACCCGCTCGAAGACCACGGCGATGCCTTGGCCACCACCAATGCACATGGTGGCCAGGGCGTAGCGGCCCTGAATGCGCTGCAATTCATGGATGGCCTTGGTGGCGATGATCGCCCCGGTGGCACCCACCGGGTGGCCCAGGGAAATGCCCGAACCGTTGGGGTTGACCTTTTCCGGGTCGAAGCCCAGTTCGCGGGCCACCGCGCAAGCCTGGGCGGCGAAGGCTTCGTTGGACTCGATCACGTCCAGGTCTTGCACCTTCAGGCCGGTCTTTTCCAGCACTTTGCGGGTGGCCGGGATCGGCCCCAGGCCCATCAACTCGGGCTCCACCCCGGCATGTGCGTAGCCTACCAGCCGGGCCAGTGGCTTGAGGCCCAGGCGCCGCACCGCGTCACCGCTGGCCAGCACCAGGCCAGCAGCGCCGTCGTTGATGCCACTGGCGTTGCCGGCAGTGACGGTGCCGTCTTTCTTGAATACCGGTTTCATGCCGGCCAGTTGCTCGGCGGTGACCTCACCGCGCACATGCTCATCGACACTGAATTGCACGCTGCCTTTGCGGGTTTTGAGTTCCAACGGCACGATCTGGCTGGTGAAGCGGCCCTCGGCAATGGCGCGAGCGGCCCGGCGCTGGCTGGTCAGGGCCAGCTCGTCCTGCATTTCGCGGGTAATGCCCTGGCTGGCCGAGACGTTCTCGGCGGTGATGCCCATGTGGAAGTGCTGGAAGGGGTCGTGCAATACCCCGACGGTGTAGTCGATGCCTTGCAAGTCACCCATCCGCGCGCCCCAACGCGCCTGCGGCAGCAGGTAAGGGCCGCGGCTCATGGACTCGGCGCCAGCGGCAATGGCCACGTCGGTGTCGCCCAGCAGCAGCCCTTGGGCTGCCGAAACAATGGCCTGCAGGCCCGAGCCACACAGGCGGTTGACATTGAATGCCGGCGTTTCCTTGGGGATGCCGGCGTTCATGGCCGCAACCCGCGCCAGGTAGGCATCACGGGGTTCGGTAGGGATCACCGTGCCCATTACCACGTGGCCGACCTGTTCGGCGGCCAGCCCCGAGCGCTCGATGGCGGCGCGGGTGATGGCGCTGGCCAGGTCGGCCAGCGGCAGGTCCTTGAGGGAGCCGCCAAAGCCACCGATGGCTGAACGGACGGCACTGACGACGTAGATTTCTGCGCTGCTCATAGAGGCTCCGATTGCATAGGCATGGCGGGACTGGGCCAGGCTCTGCGAGAATGGCCGGCGAGGTCCCGAAGTGGGTCCGAGTCTAGGCAAAGGCTCTGTTGCAGCCTATGCCGGAACTGTTCAAACAACCTGGCACTTTTTGCCACTCAGCATAGACAGCGAACACCGCCATGCGCGATAGCGATTCGGTCGCCGTGTACTTCCTCAACGCCATGCTGCATGCGCTGCGCGATTGCCCCGCCGAGCGTGACGCGCATTTGCGTGCGGTGGGCATCGACCCGCACCTGCTCGACCAGCCGCAGGCGCGGGTGCCGGCCCGGGCCTTTGCCGAGCTGTGGCTGGCAATGATCCGGCGCCTGGACGATGAGTTCTTCCGCCTCGACAGCCATGGCATGCCGTTGGGCAGTTTCGCCCTGATCTGTCGGGGCCTGATCCTGGAACCCAACTTGGAAAAGGCCCTACGCCAGTGCCTGGCAGGCTTTGGCCTGTTCCTGCACGATCTGCGCGGCAGCCTGACCGTGCGCGGTGGGCGGGCGCTGATCAGCGTGCAGTCGAGCATCGCCGACCCGTTGACGCGGGTGTACGCCGAGGAAACCTACCTGGTGCTGATGGTCGGCCTGCTGTGCTGGCTGGGCGGGCGCAGGGTGGCGATTGACCGGACCGAACTGGCAGTGGCACGCCCAGCCCAGGAGGATGACCTGCTGTTGTGGGGGCCGGACCTGCGCCTGGGCAGCGGGCGTACCGAGGTGGAGTTCGACAGTGCCTGCCTGCGCCTGCCGGTGGTCCAAGACGTGGCGGCACTGAAAACCTTCCTGCACAGCGCACCGCAGGGGCTGGTAATCCGCTTTCGCAACCAGAACGGCCTGGTGGCCGAGGTGTACCGGCATTTACGGGCGCGGGGCTATGGACAGTGGCCAACGTTGGCGTCGCTGGCACAGCAGCAGGGTATCAGTGCCAGCACCTTCCGCCGGCAGTTGGAGCGCGAGGGGCGCTCCTACCAGCAGATCAAGGACGAGGTACGCCGGGCGATGGCTTTCGAGCGCTTGCGCGAAGGCGTGTTGAGCATTGCCGAGATCGCCGAGCAGGCCGGCTTTCAGGAGCCCAGCGCGTTCCACCGGGCGTTCAAGAAATGGACCGGGCAGAGCCCCGGTAGCTACCGCGCGCGATTGGCCGGGCGCTGATCTTGGCCAGTGCCGACCCTGGCGCGGGTGCCACCGCGCCAACACTCAGCCCGCCGGCACCATGGCGAAGCCCACCCCGAAGCGGTTCCAGGCATTGATGGTGGCGATCGCCAAGGTCAGGTTGACCACCTCGGCCGGCTCGAAGTGCTGCAGCAGGGCTTCGTATTCGTCCTGCGGCGCACCCTGTTCAGGCAGGCGGGTAAGGCTCTCGAGCCAGGCCAGTGCTGCCCGTTCACGCGGGGTGAAGTAGGCGGTTTCCTGCCACACGCACAGTGTTTGCAGGCGTGCCTCGGTCTCACCGGCCTTGCGCGCATCGTTGGCATGCAGGTTGACGCAATAGGCGCAGCCGTTGATCTGCGAGGCGCGCAGGCGTACCAGTTCCAGCAACGAGTTTTCCAGGCCGCACCTGGCCAGCGCCTGTTCCAGGCCGACCATGGCTTTGTAGGCTTCGGGCGCGTGCTTGGCCCATTCGATACGGTTGTGCATGGCTGTCTCCAATGAGGATGTGGGGGGTGATGGCGCTACTGTAGCGCCGCTGATTGGCCACCCCGATAGCCAATTGCACGCTTGCGCAGGAGGCCAATGTCATTCAGCTGGCCACTGACAGGCATCCAATCTCTTCATTTCTGCGTAGCCAGCCAAGCCGGGATAATGGTCGACCTTGCACGAAGAGAAACGAACGACCATGAGACCTGCGCTGAATCTGTTGCTGGTGATGTTGCTGGCCCTGAACTTGCGGCCGATCCTGACCAGTATCGGCCCCTTGCTTGAGCCCATGCGCGCCAGTACCGGCCTGGGCTACCAGCAGGCAGCCCTGCTGACCGCATTGCCGGTGCTCTGCATGGGCCTGGTGCCGTTGCTGCAGCCGTGGCTACGGCGCTGGCTCAGCGAGCATGGCGGTATGCTGGGTGGCCTGGCGGCGATTGCCGTGGCTTGCCTGTGGCGCCTGCAGTTGGACAGTGCCTGGGCACTGATCGCCAGTGCGGTAGTCGCTGGCCTGGGCGTGGCGGTGGTACAGGGCATGATGCCGGGGCTGGTGAACCGCTGGTTCCCCCGCCGCCTGGCGGCGGCCATGGGCCTGTATTCGGCGGCGCTGATGAGTGGTGGTGGCCTGGCGGCAGTGCTGGGCCCGCACATCAGTGCGCACTTCGGCCACTGGCAGGCCGGCCTGGGCCTGTGGGCGGTGCCGGCCGTGCTGGCGTTGCTGGCCTGGGCCGTGCTGCGGCCCCGCCATGGCACAGCGAAGCTGGCAGGGGCATCCAGTGGGCACTGGTTCAGCACGCGCCGTGCCTGGTTGCTGGCCCTGTACTTCGGCTTGATCAATGGCGGCTACACCAGCATGGTGGCGTGGTTGCCGGCCTACCACACCGAACACGGCGGCAGCGCCCAGGGTGGCGCCGACCTGGTGGGCCTGATGACCATTTTCCAGGTGGCCGGTGCGCTCGGCTTGCCGCTGTTGCTGCGCCGCTATGCTGACCGGCGCCCCGGTTTGTGCCTGGCGCTGGCAATTCAGCTGGTCGGCTTTCTCGGCCTGCTACTGGCCCCCACCGTGGCCCCGGGGCTATGGGTGGCGCTGATCGGTTTCGGCCTGGGCGCTTGCTTCAGCCAGTGCCTTACGCTGACCCTGGAGCATTTGCAAACGCCGGCCGAGGCGGGCAGTTTGGCGGCATTTGTGCAGGGCATCGGCTTCATCATTACCGGGGTCGTGCCCTACATCACCGGTTGGCTGCGGGATGTCAGTGGTGACTTCCAGGCGTCGTGGACACTGTTGACGGTCACCGTGCTGGCCATGCTGTGGGTCACCACTTTTTTCAACCCGCGCGGTTACTCGGCCGCCATCGCCCGCCCGGCAACCGGCAAGGCGGCACCGGTCAGTTGAGGTGCTGCAGGGTGTCGCGCACGCGATCCAGTGCGGGGTCGATATCCAGCAGTTCAATGGCACCGAACCCCATCAGCAAGCCCTGCCGCGCAGGCGCCTCGCTGAAGAACGGCGCCAGTGGGTATAGGCTGACCTCGACCTTGCGCGCCAGGTTGGCCAGCAATTCCACGTCGACCCCTGGTCTGGCCAAAGCGCTCAGATGAAAGCCGGCGCTGGCTGGAACCGCGCTGAACCAAGGGGCCAGGTCGCCATGCAGGCGCGCCAGAATGCGCTCGCGGCGTGCGCTGTAGACCTCGTGGCAACGGCGAATGTGCTTGTGCAGGTGGCCCTCGCCAAGGAAGCGCGCCAAGGCCCACTGCAGCAAGCTGGGGCTGTGCCAGTCGCTGAGGTGCTTGGCCACGCAGGCGGCTTGCAGTACGGCAGGAGGCAGCACGGCGTAGCCCAGGCGTAGCTCAGGCAAAAGGGTCTTGGAAAACGTGCCCACGTAGGCCACCAGCCCCTGTCGGTCCAGGCGCTGCAAGGCATCCGCAGCGGGCCCGTGGTAGCGGAATTCACAGTCGTAGTCGTCTTCGATGATCAGCGCCCCCAGCTGCGCAGCCCGCGCCAGCAGTGCGTACCGGCGCGCCTCGCTCATCGGCATGCCCAGCGGGAACTGGTGCGATGGCGTGACATAGATCAGCCGGGTGCCGTCGGCGATGTGCTCCACGCACAGGCCTTGGTCGTCGACCGGTACCGACTGCAGCTGCGCGCCCAGGGCCAGGAACAGCTGCCGTGCCGGTGGGTAACCGGGGTCTTCCATGGCCACCTGGCAACCTGGCTCGACCAGCACGCGGGCGATCAGGTCCAGGGCCTGCTGGGCGCCGTTGCACACGAGCAGGTCGGCTGCGCTGCAGTGCACGCCACGGGTGTAGGCGATGTGGTGGGCGATGGCCTGGCGTAGTTCAGGCAAACCCTGGGCCGTAAAATGCCGTTCGGGGTGGCGCTGGCTGCGCCGTAGGGCGTAGTTCAGGCAACTGCGCCACTGGTCGAAGGGGAATTGGGCCTTGCTCGATACGCCGCCGATGAAATCGTAGCGTGAAGGGGCCTGCGCCTGGCGTTGGCTGAGCACCGTGGCGCGCGCTTGCCAGCGTTCGAGCGATGCACTGGCGGCCAGGGCGATGGCGGCAGGTTCGCTGCTGCGCAGCGGCTGGCGCGGAGTCACGAATGTACCACGGCCCACC
Organism: Pseudomonas sp. CJQ_9; assembly: GCF_043106615.1. Taxonomy (NCBI): domain Bacteria; kingdom Pseudomonadati; phylum Pseudomonadota; class Gammaproteobacteria; order Pseudomonadales; family Pseudomonadaceae; genus Pseudomonas; species Pseudomonas sp. CJQ_9. Next base: position 44,485 of record NZ_JBICMS010000099.1, read on the forward strand.
ACACCGCTGAGCAGGTTGTCGTAGGTCAGGCGTGAGTAGGCTTCGGCTACCGTCTTGCGCGACACACCCAGTTGTTCGGCCAGCAGACGGGTGGGTGGCAGCTGGGTACCCGCTGCCAGGTGGCCACTGTCGATGCCAGCGCGCAATTGCTGGTAAAGCTGGTCGGTGAGGCCTTTGCGGCCATCCAGGCGAATGTGCAGTTCCATGGAGCGGTCCGGAGCAGGGGTGCCCACAGGATAGCGGATTGGCTGCGCCGTGTGCCCCGGGCCGCGAGCCTTGCGCAACGGCTGTCAGAGCCGGGCGGTGCTGATGGTGATGTAGCCTTTGCCCGCCAGCGCAATGCGTATCTGGGTTTCGTCTGTGGCCGCCTTGCGGTTGCGTTTGATGCATACGCCGTCGATTGCCGCCGCGCGCATGTGCTCGGCAATGGCGCGCCCGTTCGGGTCGAAAAGCACCTCGCTGGCCAGCAGCTCGATGCGCTCGATCAGCAAACGGGTCTGTTCGTCTGTAGCGCAGAAGAACATCACCCCCGACAGGTGCGGGTCGTCATCAGGGTTGCTGATGTCATGGGCGAGCATTTCGCGCAGGCTGCTGCGCAGTTCGGCAATGGAGCGTGCGTACGGGTGCATGCGGCGTTTCCCCTGGCTGGTCATGCTGCGCCGATCTTGTTTTCTCGACGCTGAGGCGGCAAGTAAGACGCGTCCGAACATTTTGTAGGGGAATTCTGAGTCTGCCCGAGTGGCAACCCTCTGTGCAGCCTTCACAACGCTGCTGCGCCCGCCTTGGCCACTTGAGCGTCCTGGTCGGGCTTGACCCCCGACACGCCAATGGCACCCACCACCTGGCCCTGCACCTGCAGCGGTACACCGCCCTCCAGGCAGGTCAGCAATGGTGCGGTGACGAATGCGGTGCGCCCGCGATTGATCATTTCTTCGTAGTCACGGGTTTCCTTGCGCCCCAGCGCCGAGGTTCGGGCCTTTTCCATGGCAATGTAGGCACTGGCTGGCGCACAGCCATCCAGGCGGTGCAGGGCCAGGGGGTGGCCGCCGTCGTCGACCACCACGATGGTCACAGGCCACTGTTCGGCCAAGGCATGCTGGCGCGCAGCCTCAAGCACACGAGTAACCTCGGCCAGGCCGATCACGGGTTTGCTATGCATGGGCGTTCTCCGGCCGCAAGGCGGCTTCGACGATTTCCACCCAGTGCCTGACGGGTGTGCGCCCTGCTCCGGCGAGGTGGGTCTGGCAGCCGATGTTGGCCGTGGCGATGATGTGCGGCTTGCCGCTTTCCAGCGCGTTCAGGCGGTTGTCGCGCAGTTGCAGGGCCAGGTCCGGCTGGGTCAGCGAATAGGTGCCCGCCGAGCCGCAACACAGGTGGCCATCGGGCACGGCGGTCAGGGTGAAGCCCAGGCGGGTCAGCAATGCCTCCACCGCGCCACCCAGTTTCAGGGCATGTTGCAGGGTGCAGGGGCAGTGAAAGGCCAGGCGCTGTTCAGCGCACAGGCCCAACTGCTCGACGGGCTCGGCAGCCAGCACCTCTACCAGGTCGCGGGCCAGCGCGCTGACGCGCGCCGCCTTGGCTGCGTACTGGTGGTCCTGTGCCAGCAGATGGCCATAGTCACGCACGAACGCGCCGCAGCCACTGGCCGTTTGCACGATGGCTTCGGCACCCGCCTCGATGGCGGGCCACCAGGCGTCGATGTTGCGCTTTGCACGCTGCAGGCCCTGCGCCTGGGCGTTGAGGTGGTAGTCCACGGCGCCACAGCAGCCTGCCTGGCGGATCGGCTGCACACTGATCCCGAGCCGGTCGAGCAGGCGCGTGGCAGCGGCGTTGGTATTGGGGGAGAGCGCAGCCTGCACGCAGCCTTCGAGCATCAGCAACCGGCGGGCATGGCGCGGCGCTGGGCGCTCGCCGGGCGGTGTCACCGATGCCGGCAGCTTGCCCTTGAGCGTGGCCGGTAGCAGTGCTCGCAGGGCCTGGCCGCTGCGGGTCAGCGCCTTGAACAGTGCCGGGCGTGGGACCACTGCGCGCAGGCCTTGGCGCAGCAGGCGCTGGCCGAGTGGTCGCGGCACCTGCTGCTCGGCCACGGCACGGCCAATGTCCAGCAGGTCGTGGTAGCGCACCCCGGACGGGCAGGTGGACTCGCAGTTACGGCAGCTCAGGCAACGGTCCAGGTGCAGTTGGGTGCTGGCGGTGACCGGCTCGCCTTCGAGCATCTGTTTGATCAGGTAAATGCGGCCGCGCGGGCCATCCAGTTCGTCACCCAGCAACTGGTAGGTGGGGCAGGTGGCGGTGCAGAAACCACAGTGCACACAGGCGCGCAGGATGCTTTCGGCTTCGTCGGCGCGGGGCAGGCGGCGGGCGTTTTCGCTGAGCTTGGTTTGCATGGTCTGGCCTCACAGGTCCGGGTACAGGCGGCCGGGGTTGAATACCCTCTGGGGGTCGAGCTGTTGCTTGAGCGCCTGGTGGTAGCGCATCAGCGCAGCGGGCAGTGGCGGGCTGCTGGCCGCACCGGGGGTGTAGGCGGTCGCGTGGCCGCCTACCCTGGCAACGGCCTCGCGAATGCTGTGCGCCTCTGCGTCAGACTTGAGCCAGCGCTGGGCTCCGCCCCAGTCGATCAATTGCTCGCCTGGCATTGCCAGCTCGCCACAGGCGATGGGTACGGACAGCCGCCACAGCGGGGCCGGGCCGTTGAAAAAGGCCATCCGCTGTTCGCGCAGGTCGCTCCAGAACCGGCTGTCCAGCGCCTCACCGCCCAGCCGCAGGCGCGCCGATTGCACCGAACCCTCGCCGCCTTCCAGGCGCAGGTACAGGGCATCGCCGTGGTGGCAGGCGGCGCTGATCGGCAGCGGCTGCTGGCCCCATTGGGCGAGTTCGGCCAACGCCTCGTGGCGGCCCATCGGCAGCCGCAAGCTCAAGCACTGGCGCGGGCGTGGCAACACCTTCAGCGACACCTCGGTCAACAAACCCAGGCAACCGAAGCTGCCCGCCATCAGGCGCGACACATCGTAACCAGCGACATTCTTCATGACCTCGCCGCCAAAGCGCAGCAGCTTGCCGTGGCCGGTGACCACGCGTGTACCCAGTACGTAATCGCGCACCGACCCCGCCCAGGGTCGCCTGGGGCCGGACAACCCAGCCGCGACCATGCCGCCCAACGTTGCATCAGGCCCCAGGTGGGGCGGTTCGCACGGCAGCATCTGGCCGGCCTGGTGCAGCGCTGCCTCGATTTCGCGCAGCGGCGTGCCAGCGCGGGCGGTCAGCACCAGTTCGGTCGGGTCGTAGCTGACGATGCCCCGGTGGCGGCGGGTGTCCAGCACCTCAGCCGCCACCGGGTTGCCGAGCATGGCCTTGCTGCCGCTACCTTGAATGCGCAGTGCCGTCCCTTGGTTCAGCGCCTGGTTCACCTGTTCGAGCAGGGCCTGGCTGTCGTCGTGGTCCATGCTCATCAGAAGCGCTCCAGCTCGGGAAAAGGCAGTTGCCCGTGATGCACGTGCAACGCGCCGAATTCGGCACAGCGGTGCAAGGTAGGGATGTTCTTGCCGGGGTTGAGCAGGCCTTGGGGGTCGAACGCAGCCTTCACCGCATGGAACAAGGTGATTTCGTCGCTGTTGAACTGTGCGCACATCTGGTTGATCTTTTCCCGGCCGACCCCGTGCTCACCCGTGATGCTGCCGCCCACGGCCACGCACAGTTCGAGAATCTTGCCGCCGATGGCCTCGGCGCGCTCCAGTTCGCCCGGCAGGTTGGCATCGAACAGGATCAGCGGGTGCATGTTGCCGTCGCCGGCATGGAACACATTGGCCACGCGCAGGCCGTATTCGCTGGACAAGTCGCTGATGCCTTTGAGCACGCGCGGCAGCTCGCGGCGTGGGATGGTACCGTCCATGCAGTAGTAGTCGGGTGAAATGCGCCCCACGGCCGGGAAGGCGTTTTTGCGCCCGGCCCAGAAACGCACCCGCTCGGCCTCGTCGCAGGCCAGCCGCACGTCGCGGGCGCCGGCTTGCGCCAGCACGGCGGCGACCCGGTCGCAGTCATCGTGCACATCGGCCTCGACACCGTCCAGCTCACATAGCAGGATGGCCGCCGCCTCCACCGGGTAGCCGGCGTGGATGAAGTCCTCGGCGGCGCGGATCGCCAGGTTGTCCATCATCTCCAGGCCGCCGGGAATGATCCCGGCAGCAATGATCTGGGCAACGGCGCGGCCGGCGTCCTCGACACTGTCGAAGCTGGCCAGCAGCACCCGTGCGACTTGCGGTTTGGGCAGCAGCTTGACGGTCACTTCGGTGACGATGCCGAGCATGCCTTCGGAGCCGGTGAACAACGCCAGCAGGTCGAAGCCAGGGCAATCGAGCGCATCGCTGCCGAGGGTCAGGCGTTCACCCTCGACGGTGAGTATTTCGACCTTGAGCAGGTTGTGCACGGTCAGGCCGTACTTGAGGCAGTGCACCCCGCCGGCGTTTTCAGCCACGTTGCCGCCGATGGAGCAGGCTATTTGCGAAGAAGGGTCGGGTGCGTAGTACAGGCCATGGGGGGCTGCAGCCTGAGAAATGGCCAGGTTGCGTACCCCGGGCTGCACCCGGGCGAAACGACCTTGCGGGTTGACCTCCAGGATGCGGTTGAAGCGCGCCATGACCAGCAGAATGCCCTTGGCCAACGGCAGGGCGCCACCGGACAGGCCGGTACCGGCGCCGCGCGCCACTACCGGTACGCCGCGTTCATGGCACAATTTGAGCAGCGCCTGCACCTGCTCCAGGCGTTCGGGCAGCACGACCAGCAACGGTACGGTGCGGTAGGCCGACAGGCCGTCGCACTCGTAGGGCTTGAGGTCTTCTTCACGGTGCAAAACGTGCAGGTCGGGCAGGGCAGCCTGCAATGCCTGCAACAGTCCCTCGCGGTCACTGCTGGGCAGCGCACCATCGACGCGTTCGTCGTAGAGAATGGTCATTGGCTCACTCGGCAACGGTTTTTTATTGTTGTTGGCAAGGCGGTCACGGTTGCAGCCTGCGCGCGGTGCTAGTCTGGGTCGAGTGGGCTCGCCACTGGTCCTACCAGTTTTTCCGCTGGGTACTGGCCGTTGCTGGCCTGGCTTGGCTTGATTGCAGGCGGGTGTGCAAGTGGTCCTACCAGCAGGAGGGTGCGCAATGGCGAATGAGGGCAAGGCGAAGGTGGCCGACCAGGTGGCCGAGCGGGTCGAGCGGCTGATTGTCGAAGGCGTGCTCAAGGTGGGCCAGGCATTACCTTCGGAGCGGCGGCTTGTCGAGAAGCTGGGGTGTTCGCGCTCTGCACTGCGTGAGGGGCTGCGGGTGCTGCGCGGGCGGGGCATCATCGACACCGAGCACGGGCGCGGCTCCTTTGTCGCCGACCTCACCGGGCAGACGGGCCACACGCCCTTGATGCATCTGTTCAGCTCACAACCGCGCACATTGTTCGACTTGCTGGAGGTACGCGCCTTGCTGGAGGCCGAATCTGCCCGGCTCGCAGCTTTGCGCGCCACCGACGTGGACCGCTTGCTGATCCGCCGCCGTTATGAGGACATGTTAGCGGCGCACCAGGCCGCCGAGGCCATTGATGCCCGTGAGCATGCGCGCCGCGACCACGCGTTCCATCGGGCGATCAGCGAGGCCTCACACAACCCCGTGCTGGTACACACCCTGCAATCGCTGAGCGATCTGACGTTGAGCACAGTGTTCGCGTCAGTCAACAACCTGTACTGCCGGCCGGCGCAGAAACGCCAGATCGATCGCCAGCATGCACGCTTGTATCACGCGGTGATGGAGCAGTCGCCGGAACAGGCGCAACGGGCGGCACGCGAACACATCAATGGCATACGCGACAGCTTGCGGGAGATCGAACAGGAGGAGCAGCGCCTGGTCAGGGCGACCATGCGTATGGATGGTTGGGGGTGAGGCAAGCCTGCACCGGCCCCGGCGTGGGTAGATTCACGCAGAGGCAGGTGCAAGTGAGGTTCAACGATCAGCGATGCGGTCATCCTGCGACAGAATGGCCCTGGCCAGCTCTTCATCGTCTGCCTGTAGCCCTGGGTGGTCCTTGCGGGCCTGTTCCAGTGCGGCTTCGACATAAGCGCCGCGAATCGCACCCCCACTGGCAACGAATGCGGAAAGCTCGTCGCGGGCTGGAATGATGCGTTTGTCATCTTTGAAGGTGGAATACAGCGAAGCGGAAACACCGGCCGAGGTGGCGACGTCGCCCGCATCGACGCGGGCCAGTGCGGCGCCGGCAGGCAGCAGGAGCAGCAGCGCAGGGGCGATGAGTAGGTGGCGCATGTCGTGTTCTCCAGAAGGGTGAAGCCCAAGGAATAAACCACTCAGAGGTTAAGAAAGCACGAGTGTGAAAGTAGTTCCCTTGTTCATCCACATCGAAGCATGGAAGGCACGCATCCAAGTCACGCCAGGGTGGAATCATGCCTAAGCGCTGATGCCTAGCACCGGTGGGCAGCGCTGAGGGAAGGGGGCTGCGCTGGGCTTGACGCACGGGCGCCCCCAGCCGGCAGGCCCTAGCAGCATCAGCTATGCGGCGTAGTGCGCGGTGGCACGGCACCCGCATACTCGGGCTTCAGGTGCCCCTGTTCGTCCAGCAGGTAGGCGTCCATCACTTCACGCACCACCGGCCCGGCCACCCGGCCACCGGCTTCGCCGTTCTCGATCATCACTGCCACCACCACGGCCGGGTGGTCAGCCGGGGCAAAACCGACGAACAGGGCATTGTCGCGGTGCCGTTCCAGTGTCTTGTCACGGTTGTAGCGCTCACCCTGCTTGATCGCCACCACCTGTGCGGTGCCGCTTTTGCCGGCAATCCGGTACTGCGCACCGGCCGCGGCCGCACGGGCGATACCCCGCGGGTCGTGCATGACCATTTGCATACCCTGGCTGACCTGGTCCCAGGCGTGCTTGTCATGCAGCACGATGTCGGGCATTGGGTGGGGGTCGACCGGTGCATCGCCGCCTACGGTCATGGCCAGGTGCGGGCGGTGCCACACGCCCTTGCTGGCCAGCAGGCTGGTGGCCTGGGCCAGCTGCAACGGGGTGACCTGCATGTAGCCCTGGCCGATGCCAAGGATCAGTGTTTCGCCAGGGAACCAGGCCTGGCGCCGGGTGGCCCGTTTCCATTGGGCCGAAGGCATCAGGCCGGCGGCTTCTTCGAACATGTCCAGCGACACCTTCTGGCCCAGACCGAACTCCGCCATGTAGTCGTGCAGGCGATCAATGCCCAGTTTGTGCGCCAGGTCGTAGAAGTAGGTGTCGTTGGAGCGCATGATGGCTGTGTACATGTCTACCCAGCCGTCACCGCTGCGGTTCCAGTTGCGGTATTTGTGGGCATAGTTGGGCAGCTCGTAGTAGCCCGGGTCGAACACCCGGCTGCCGGGGGTGATCACGCCGCTGTCGAGGCCGGCGATGGCCACTTCCGGCTTCACCGTCGAGCCGGGCGCGTACAGGCCGCGCAGCACGCGGTTGAACAGTGGGCGGTCGATCGAATCGCGCAATTGTGCGTACTGCTTGAAGCTGATGCCCTTGACGAAGAGGTTGGGGTCGAAGCTGGGGTTGCTGACCATGGCCAGCACATCACCATTGGCCGGGTCCAGCACCACCACCGAGCCACGGCGGTCGCCCAGGGCCTTTTCTGCAGCGACTTGCAGGCGGGCGTCCAGCGTCAGCATGATGTCCTGCCCGGGTGTCGGGGCCTTGTGGTTGAGCACGCGCATCACCCGGCCCTGGGCGTTGGTCTCGACTTCCTCATAGCCCACATGGCCATGCAGCTGGCTTTCGTAGAAGCGCTCGATGCCGGTCTTGCCAATCGACTGGGTGCCCCGGTATTCGGTGCTGTCGAGCACCTTGGCTTCCTTCTCGTTGATGCGCCCCACGTAACCAACCGAATGGGCAAAATGCGCGCCCAGCGGGTATTCGCGGATGAACTGTGGTTCGACCTCCAGGCCCGGCAGCCGGAACTGGTTGACCGCCAACAGGGCGATCTGCTCTTCGCTCAGCCCCACTATCAAAGTGACCGGCTCGAACGGCTTGCGGCCCCGACGCAGGTCCTTGTCGAACTGCTTGCGGTCGTCCTCGTTCAGCCCCAGTACCTGGGTCAGGGTATCGAGCACCTTGGCCGAATTGCCGCCGGTCCGCTCGCGGGTGAGGGTCAGGTCGAAGCTGGGCTTGTTGTCGGCCAGCACCACGCCGTTGCGGTCGTAGATAAGCCCGCGCTCAGGGGCTATGGGCAGCACATGCACGCGGTTGTTTTCCGACACGGCACTCTGCTGGTCGTGCTGCAGCACCTGCAGCACATAGAGCCGACCCACCAGCACGGCACACAGGCTGAAGACCAGGGCGGCGCAGGCCAGAAGCCGGCGGTTGACCAGGTGCTTTTCCTTTTCGTGGTCCTTGAGGGGAATAGGTTGCGGCATTCGGGGCTCTTTTGTGCGGGTTTCGCGCCGATGTGCAGGCGCGCGAACGGGCGGGGGATGCTACGCAACCCACCCGGCGGCCTCAAGCCGGGTGGTGGCTGGCGGTAGCCTGGCCTGCGCTGTGCGCCGCATGGTCAGGGCGCTGGGGCGCTATATGAAGATTTGTTCATGGCGCCGAATGCGATGACAGCCCTATGCGGTAACGCCGTGATCATTATGGATCCATTTGCTGAATCTGTTCGATAAACGAACGTGAATTAACGGTGATCATGGGTATGTAAGGTATTGATAACAAACATTTAAGTTTTTGTTTTTTGGCTACTCAGAACATCATTGCCGGTCTGAGCCGTGCTTGCGCCAGCACTATGGATTGTTTGTGGATCCATTATTTGTTTGATTAGCGCCTGACATCGGCCGGAGCCCTCCAGCCTGATGCGCCGACAACTACAAGAAGGGTTCAGTCATGAATGGCTTTTCCAGGGTATGGAACCGTCAGGTTTCCTTGCGCTTTGCCTGCGCGTGCGTTGCCGTTGTGCCACCTGCAAAGCGGCAGGTGGCGCTATGAATACCGACCTCAAGCAGCGCCTGGACAACGACCCGATGGGGCGCTTTCAGTGCCTGGCCATCGGCATATGCATCCTGCTCAACATGATCGACGGCTTCGACGTGCTGGTCATGGCCTTTACCGCTGCCTCGGTGTCTGCCGAGTGGAACCTCAACGGGGCGCAGGTGGGCTTGCTGCTCAGTGCCGGCCTGTTCGGCATGGCGGCGGGCTCGCTGTTCATTGCACCTTGGGCTGACCGTTTCGGGCGGCGCCCGCTGATCCTTCTGTGCCTGGTGCTGTCGGGGGTCGGCATGCTGCTCTCGGCGTTGAGCCAGAGCCCGATGCAACTGGCCCTGTTGCGTGGGCTGACGGGCCTGGGCATTGGCGGCATCCTGGCCAGCAGCAACGTCATTGCCAGCGAATATGCCAGCAAACGCTGGCGCGGCCTGGCGGTCAGCCTGCAGTCCACCGGCTATGCCCTGGGGGCAACGGTGGGCGGTTTGCTGGCGGTGTGGCTGCTGGGGCAGTGGGGCTGGCGGTCGGTGTTTCTGTTCGGCGGCATCGTCACCGTCTGCGTGTTACCGCTGGTGTGGTTGTGGTTGCCGGAGTCGCTGGACTTTCTGCTGGCACGCCGGCCAGCCAACGCCCTGGTGCGGGTCAATCGCTTGGCGGTAAGGCTAGGCCACCCGGCATTGGCGCAACTGCCAGCGCTTGCGGCGAGGGTGGATGGCAGTGCCAGCGGTTTCCGGCAACTGTTGGCGCCGGCCATGCGCCGGACCACGCTGGTGATCTGGCTGCTGTTCTTCCTGGTCATGTTCGGTTTCTACTTCGTCATGAGCTGGACCCCCAAGCTGCTGGTGGCGGCCGGGCTGTCCGCGCAGCAAGGCATTACGGGCGGTGTTCTGTTGAGCGTGGGCGGCATCCTCGGCGCGGCGCTGATCGGCGGGCTGGCCTCGCGCTGGCCGCTTACCCGCGTGCTGGCCCTGTTCATGCTGACCACTGCGGCGCTGCTGGTGCTGTTCGTGGCCAACGGGGCCTCGGCCAGCGCGGCATTGGCCCTGGGCCTGTTGATCGGGCTGTTCGCCAACGGCTGCGTGGCCGGCTTGTATGCCTTGTCGCCGGCGGTCTACGACGCATCCGTGCGCGCCACCGGCGTGGGGTGGGGCATCGGCATCGGGCGTATGGGCGCCATTGTGTCGCCCACCGTGGCTGGCGTGCTGCTCGATAGCGGCTGGCAGCCGCTGCATTTGTACGGGGTGTTTGCCAGTGTGTTCGTGCTGGCGGCGGGGTGCCTGCTACTGCTGCGCTCACCCAGGCCTGCCCCAGGGGCGGTCTGCGATGCGCTGAGCCACTGACTACCTGAGCCCGGCTTGCGCTAAGATGCCAGCTCGTTTCCCTGGAAGTTGCCTGGATGAGCAAGCCCGGTCAAATGGTGCTGGTCGCGTTGCGCAAGATGATCGCCTCAGGCGAGCTGGCGGCCGGCGAGCGCCTGATGGAAGTTCCCACTGCCGAACTGTTCGGCGTTTCACGCATGCCGGTGCGCATGGCCTTTCGCACGCTCGAACAGGAAGGCCTGCTGGTACGCTTCGGCGGCCGGGGCTTTCAAGTGCGTTCGGTGAGCGCCGATGACATTGCCGGTGCAGTCGAGGTGCGCGGTGTGCTCGAAGGCCTGGCCGCCCGCCAGGCTGCCGAGCGCGGCTTGGCCGCGCCAGCCCGTGCGGCACTGCAGCAGTGCCTGGTAGAGGGCGACCAGCTGTTCGACAAGGGCTTTGTGACCGAAGAAGACCTGCAGGCCTACCACGATCTGAACATGCGCTTTCACCAGGTGATCATCGAAGCGAGCCACAACCCGGCCATTACCGTGGCGCTGGCGCGCAACGACCACCTGCCATTTGCTTCGGTCACGGCGCTGGCGGTAGACCGCCACGACCTGGCCCGTGAATACCGGCGCTTCAACTTCGCCCACATGCAGCACCATGCCGTGTTCGATGCCCTGGTCAACCGCCAGGGTGCTCGCGCCGAAGCGATCATGCGCGAGCATGCCAATGCGACCTTGCGCTATGCCGAAACCTTCGGCGCAAACCCCTCGGGCACCGGTATGCAGGTGATCCTGCCCAGCGCGCTGGCCGCTTCAGATATCCAGCACCAGTAACGGTGTTTTCGCGCGCGAGCAGCAAGGCGTGAACTGATCGTTGAGGGCTTGTTCCTCTTCGGTCAGGAACAGGTCGCGGTGGTCTGGCGTGCCCTGCAGTACGCGGGTCAGGCACGTGCCGCAAATACCTTGCTCGCACGACATGGCGATCTCGATGCCATTTTGCTCCAGCACCTGTACCACGGTCTGGTCGGCTTGCACCTCGAACACTTGGCCGGTGCTGTTGACCTGCACCGAGAAACTGCCGCCGTTGCTGGCGTCCGCGGGTGCGGCTGCGAAATACTCGCGGTGCAGGTTGGCCTCCTGCCAGCCCAGCTCCCTGGCGCTGCCCAGCACATGCTGCATGAACCCGCCCGGCCCGCACACATACAGGTGCACGTCAGCTTGCGGGTTGCTCAGCACCTGGTCAGCGTCCAGCGCCGTTTCCGGCTGCTGGTCAAAATGCATGAACAAGCGGTCGGCAAAGGGCGCGTTGCGGATACGCTCGACGAACGCGGCACGCTCACTGGAGCGGGCGCAGTAATGCAACTCGAAATCATGGCCACTGTGGGCCAACTGCTCGGCCATGCACAGGATCGGGGTAATGCCGATGCCGCCGGCAAACAGCAGGCTGCGCCGCGCCCCATCGGCCAGCGGGAACAGGTTGCGCGGCGCACTGATTTGCAGCCGTGCGCCGACCTGCACCTGCTCGTGCAGGCTGCGTGAGCCGCCCCGCGAAGCCGGGTCATGGAGTACGCCGATCAGGTACCGGTGGCGCTCATGCGGGTGGTTGCACAGCGAATACTGGCGCACCAGGCCATCGGGCAGGTGCACGTCAATGTGGGCCCCGGCGCTGAATGCAGGCAGCAGGCTGCCATCTGCCGAGGCCAGTTCGAAACTGCAGATACCCTGCGCTTCATCGCTACGGGATACCACGATGGCATCGATCATGTCGTTGGCTCCTCAGGCAGGGGTGGCGCTGGTGGCGATCAATTGCGGCTGTGCTGCACGCTCTTTGGCGATGATCCGCTCCAGCACCTTGCGCGATTGCACGCCACCGGCATCGATGTTCAGCTTCAGCAGATTGCGCCCAGGGTTGGCCAGCAGGTTTTGTTGCTGGCGCTCGAGCATTTCCAGGTCCTCGCTGAAAATCCTGCCCTGGCCCTCGCGGATGTCGGCGGTCAGGTTCTGGTCGTGCGCGGCAAAATTGCGCGCCATGCCCCAGAAGTACCAGATCGAGGTGTCGCTTTCCGGGGTGATGAAGTCGACCACGATGCTCGCGGCCTTGTGCTGCGCTGCAGCGTGGTAGCCACCCTTGCCGGCATGTGCCACACCCACTTCGATCAAAACGTGGCTGGGTGGGGTGAAGCGGCAGATTTGCCAGCGGTCCACCGGTACATCGTCGGCCAGGCCGTTGCCGCGCAGTGCCATGCGCCAGAAGGGCGGGGCCATGATGTTTTCCATGTGCCGGGCGGTGACCACTTCGTCGCCGGTGACGGTGGTGACGGGCGGGGCGTCGTCGATTTCCTTCTGGCCGATGCTGGAGGCATGCACGTAGGTTTCGTGGGTCAGGTCCATGAGGTTGTCGATCATCAGGCGATAGTCGCAGCCAATGTGGAACAGCCCTCCGCCGTAGGCCCACTCTTCATTGTCTGCCCATTCCAGGTGCGGGATAAGCCCTGGGTCGGCCTGCGCCTGGTCGCCAGGCCAGACCCAGATGAAGCCATGGCGCTCCACGACCGCATACGCCTTGTTGCACGAAAAGCCGCGAACGCGCTGGCCAGGCATCGACACCGTCTTGCCGTCGCAGCCCATGACCAGGCCGTGATAGCCGCAGACCAGGTTGCCGTCCTCCACGTAGCCCAGGGATAACGGCGCCCCTCGGTGCGGGCAGAAGTCCTCGACAGCGGCTACGCGGTTGTGCTGGCCACGGTAAAACACGATTTTTTCGCCGCAGATCTGTCGGCCCAAGGGCTTGTCGGCAATTTCGTCAGGGGTGCAGGCAACGTACCAGGTGTTTTTCGGGTACATGAAGGCTCTCCAGGTTTTGTTTTTATTTAATGGATCCATTAGAGCCATATGCGCGTGCGTGGTCAATCTGCATTTACGCAATGAATAGCGCTATTTGTGCGATTATCGAATCGTCTGTGGATCCATTGATGGGCGCGTCTCTCCTATGTGTCCGTGACCTGCTATTACTGGATAGTCACCCGAGACCCCAAGGCCCCCCGATGCTGGCCATCGAAAACCTGCACAAATCATTTGCCACCCCCCAAGGACCGTTGCCGGTGTTGCAGGGCGTCGACCTGTGCCTGGCGCGCGGCAGCAGCCTGGCCTTGATGGGCGAGTCTGGCAGTGGCAAGAGCACCTTGCTGCACCTGGTAGCCGGCCTGGACCGTGCTGACAGCGGGCGCATCATGCTTGACGGCAGTGCCCTGGACAGCCGCTCGGAGGCGTCTCTGGCACGCTGGCGGCGGCAGGGAATTGGCCTGGTGTTCCAGCAGTACAACCTGATCAGCAGCCTGGATGTGGGCAGCAACCTGGCATTCCAGGCCCGGCTGGCCAACCGGCACGACCCCGAATGGGGCGCCCACCTGGCTCAACGCCTGGGCCTGGCTGACCTGCTCGGGCGTTACCCTGAACAACTGTCGGGCGGCCAGCAGCAACGCGTGGCCATCGGCCGCGCATTGGCTGGCCGCCCGGCCTGGTTATTGGCTGACGAACCCACCGGCAGCCTTGACGAAGCCACCAGCGATGAAGTGCTGAGCCTGTTGCTGCAACTGGTCAGCGAGGCTGGCAGTGGCCTGCTGATGGTCACCCACAGCCCCCGGCTGGCGGCGCGGCTGCAGCAACGTTGCTACCTGCAGGGTGGCCGTGTGCGCAGCGGGCAGGGCGCATGAGGCTGCTGTCGCTGGCACTGCTGGCTTTGCTCAGCCACTGGCGGCGCCACCGCGTGCAGTTTTTCAGCATCATCACCGGGCTGTGGCTGGCTACGGCGCTATGGACCGGGGTGCAGGCCTTGAACAGCCAGGCACGCAGCGACTACGCCCGAGCCAGTGCGGTGCTGGCCGGGCCGCTACAGACGCAACTGCTGCCACGCCACGGCGAACGCTTTGACCAGGCGCTGTACGTGCAACTGCGCAGGCTGGGTTGGGCGGTGTCGCCGGTGCTGGAGGGGCGCCTGCGCCTGCCAGGCGAGCCCGGGCGCAGTGTGCGGCTGATCGGCATCGAGCCATTGAGCCTGCCGGCGGCCAGCAGTATCGCCGGGGTGCAGCCCCAGGCGTTCGACCTGCAGGCGTTCATCGGCGTGCCCGGGCAGGCCTGGGTCGGCCCAGACACCTTGCGCCTGTTGGCCATGACCGCTGGGCAGGTGGCCCACGACCGCGATGGGCAACCGCTGCCACCGTTGCTGGTGCAAGCTGAGCTGGCCCCCGGGGTGATCGTGGTCGATATCGGCCATGCGCAGGCCTTGCTGCAGGCACCTCGGCAGTTGTCACGCCTGCTGGTAGCGGCAAGCCCGGGGCCTTTGCCTGCCGACATTGCGGCGGACCTTGTCGTGCAACCCCGGCAGGATGATGGCGGTTTGCAGCGCCTGACCGACAGCTTCCACCTCAACCTCACTGCGCTAGGCCTGTTGGCCTTCGTCGTCGGCCTGTTCATCGCCCATGCCGCGATTGGCCTGGCATTGGAACAGCGGCGCGGGCTGATTCGCAACCTGCGCGCCTGTGGTGTCAGCCTGGCTACCCTGCTGTGTGCCCTGGGCCTGGAGCTGGGGCTGTTCGCAGTGCTTGGCGGGCTGGCTGGGGTTGCCAGTGGCTACGCGGTGGCGGCCTGGTTGCTGCCCGATGTCGCCGCCAGCCTGCGCGGCCTGTATGGCGCGCAGGTCGCAGGCACGCTGAACCTGCCTGCGCAGTGGTGGTTGTGGGGCGTGCTGGTGAGCGTGATCGGTGCACTGCTGGCCGGGCTGGGCAGCGTCCTGCGCGCCGCACGCTTGCCCTTGCTGGCGTTGGCGCAGCCGCAAGCATGGCGCCTGGCACAGGGGCCGTGGCTGAAGCGTCAGGCTGGGGTAGCGGGCCTGTTGCTGGTGCTGGCGTCAGCTTGCGGGGTGTTCGGCGACAGCCTGCCCAGTGCCTTCGGTATGCTGGCGGCGCTGTTGCTGGGGGCGGCATTAGCGTTGCCAGCCTGGCTCGACAGGTTGCTGGCCTGGTTGGCGCGCCGTTGTCAGCGGCCGTTGGCCCAGTGGTTCGTCGCCGACAGCCGCCAGCAATTGCCTGCCTTGAGCCTGGCGCTGATGGCCTTGCTGCTGGCGCTGGCCGCCAGCGTGGGTGTGGGCAGCATGACCGAGGGTTTTCGCAAGACCTTTGTCGGCTGGTTGGACCAGCGCTTGTCCGCCGACCTGTACGTGACCCCAAGTGATACCGCGCAAGGCCTGCAGGTAGCCCAGTGGTTGGGGCAGCAACCTGCCGTGCGGGTAGTTCTGCCTGGCTGGCGCGTCGAAACGCAGGTGCAAGGCTGGCCGGTCCAGGTGCAGGGCATTGTCGACCACCCCGTTTATCACAGCCGGTGGCCGTTGCTGGAACAGCAGCCGCGGGCCTGGCAGCTATTGGCCAAGGGGCAGGCCGTGATGCTCAGTGAGCAGCTGGCGCGGCGGTTGCGTTTGCACTTGGGGGACCACCTGACACTGCCCGCGGACCCGTCTCGCGGCTTGCTCGTCGTTGGCCTGTACGCCGACTATGGCAACCCCAAGGGCCAAATGCTGGTGAATGCCCAATCGCTGCGTGCGCATTGGCCGGATGCTGCGTTGACGGGCTTGAGCGTCGACCTGCTCGACCCCCAGGGGGCCGCCTTGAAAGCCGCGTTGCAACAGCGCTTTCACCTCGACGATAGTCGGGTCGTGGAGCAGGCGCAGTTGAAGCGGTGGTCGACCGAGGTATTCAACCGCACCTTCGCCGCCACCGCCGCGCTCAACAGCCTGACCCTGGGCGTGGCCGGCGTGGCGCTGTTCATCAACCTGCTGACCTTGGGCCAGTCCCGTCTGCGCCAGCTGGCGCCGCTATGGGCCCTGGGGGTACGGCGTACCCAGCTGGTGTGGCTGAGCCTTGGCCAGGCACTGCTGCTCAGCAGCCTCACCGTGCTGTTGGCGCTGCCGTTGGGCCTGTTGCTGGCCTGGTGCCTGGTCGCGGTGGTAAATGTTCAGGCATTCGGCTGGCGTTTGCCGCTGCATGTGTTCCCCGCCCAGTTGCTGCAACTGGCCCTGCTGGGCCTGCTCACCAGCCTGTTGGCCAGCGCCTGGCCACTCTGGCAACTGGCCCGGCGTCAGCCGCGCGAACTGTTGAGGCCGTTTGCCGATGAAACGTAAAGCCTGGCTGTTGCTCTGCAGCCTGTTGTGCGGCTGTGATCAGCCGGCACCGCAAAGCTATGCCGGCCTCGACCAGCCGGCAGGCGGGTTCAGCCAGGTCACCCGCGGCCATCGCCTGGAATTCCCCCGGGACCATGCGGCCCACGATGGTTTCCGCATCGAGTGGTGGTACGTCACCGCCAACCTCAAAGACACCCAAGGGCGTGACTGGGGCGCGCAGTGGACGCTGTTCCGCTCAGCCCTACGCACCGGCCCGGAGACCGGCGATTGGCAGAGCCCGAACCTGTGGATGGGCCACGCCGCGTTGACCGGCCCCGGCGGCCATCGGTCAGCTGAGACCCTGGCCCGTGGCGGGATTGGCCAGGCGGGTGTGCAGGCCCAGCCGTTTCGGGCGTGGATCGACGATTGGTTGCTGCAGGGGCCGGGCGGTATCGACAACCTGCGTATGACGGCCGCTGGCAAAGGTTTTCGCTACGACCTGCAGTTGCGCAGCGAGCGGCCTCTGGTGCTGCACGGCCAGCAGGGCTACAGCGAAAAGTCGGGCAAGGGCCAGGCTTCTTACTACTACAGCCAGCCGTTCTACCGGGTGCGCGGCGAGGTCGAGCGCGACGGCCTGTGCATCGCGGTGACTGGCCAGGCCTGGCTGGACCGGGAATGGAGCAGCCAGCCGCTGGCCGCCGGGCAAACGGGCTGGGACTGGTTCTCGCTGCACTTGGACAGCGGCGCCAAGCTGATGCTGTTCCAGGTGCGCGAAGCGCACGGGGAGGCGTATCGCGCCGGCACCTGGATCGACCCGCAGGGCCAGGGGGTAGCGCTGTTGCCGGCACAGATCCGCTTGCAGCCGCTGGCCTGGGCCCCACAGGGCAATGGCAAGCAGCTGCCGACCCGCTGGCGGGTGCAGGTGCCTGAGCACGGGTTGGATGTGCAGGTCGATGCTGTTCAGCCGCAGGCGTGGATGCAGACGCGCTTCCCGTATTGGGAAGGGCCGGTGCGCTTGAGCGGCAGTGCCGGTGGCCGTGGGTACCTGGAAATGACCGGGTATTAAGCATTTCGAACCGGGCACGGCACTCTCTTTTGCAGGGGCATATACCTCCCGGTATATGGACAGCCCACCCCCCGCCGCTTAGCTTGAATGCTCGACGGGGCACGCCTTGCTCAGCATAAAAACAACGATGCCCCTGTGACCTTTCAGACCTGCCAACCCCACAACTCTAAAAATGAGGCGGCAAATGGAAAGCATCGGTACCTATGTCATCTACGTGATCATGGTGTGTGCGGTACTGGGTGCATTGGCATCCATCTATAACCCCGAAGGCGAGCTGGGCCAGGAGTTCATCGCCGGGCTGCACAGCATCGGCCCGATCTTCATCCCGGTCGCTGGCATCATGGCCGCGATCCCGTACATTTCAGCCGGCATCAGCCAGGTGATCGCGCCGCTGTTCCAGTTGATGGGCGCCGACCCTGGCACCGCGGGGCCTATCTTCATCGCCTCGGACATGGGCGGCTACCAGTTGGCCAAGGCTTTGGCGCAAAGCCCGGAAGGCTGGATCCTCGGCCTGATCACCGGGTTCCAGAGTGGTTCGACGATCATTTTCGTCATCCCGGTCGGGTTGGCCATGCTGCGCAAGGTCGATCACAAGTACATGGCACTGGGCATCATGGCTGGGCTGCTGGCCATTCCCTTGAGCATCATGATCATCGCCATGGCCATGCAGGGACTGGACCTGGGGGTGCGCCCGGATATCGCAACCACCGGTGCCGCCACCCAGGCCTTGCATTTTTCCTGGGCGATGCTGCTGCGCAACCTGATGCCCTTGATCCTGTTCTGCATTGCCCTGGCGGCGGCGCTGCGTTACTGCCCGGCACTGATGGTGTACCTGTTCCTCAAGCTCGGGCAGTTCATGTACATCGCCGTGGTGCTGGTACTGGTGGCGTCGATCGTGCAGTACTTCACCGGGCTGTTCAGCCATGTATTCGGCAGTTGGGGCTTCGCGCCGATCATCGCCGATGCCGATGACCAGTTCCGCGCCCTGGAGATTGCCGGCTACGTCGGCCTGATGCTGTGCGGGGCATTCCCCATGGTGCATTTGCTCAAGCGCTTTCTGGCGCGGCCGATCGAGCGCGTGGCATCGCGCTTCGGCATGTCTGGGGTCGGGGCTGCGGGTGTGCTGGCGGCTTCGGCCAATATCCTCGCCATGTTCCGCCTGGTCAGCGAGATGCCGCCCAAGGACAAGGTGTTGGTGATTGCCTTTTCGGTGTGCGCGGCCTTCACCTTCGGCGACCACATGGCCTTCTCGGCAAACTTTCAGCCCTCGCTGATCCTGCCACTGATGATTGGCAAGCTCAGTGGCGGCCTGATCGCCATGTTGCTGGCCAGTTGGCTGGCCGTGCCCAAGGCGCAGGAAATGGGGCGCCAGGACGACGCCGCAGGCGCCTTCGCGGTGGCGCCCGAGCCGTCCTGAGCGTAAAGCGTCGTGCATTTGATCCGGAGCGTCCAGGGCGCCCCGGATTTTGTGCTTTTGGCTGGCCAAGGCGGTAAGGTCATGAGGCTTTGGTGCATGAGAGCGTGGTGAACAATGACAAAAGACGAAGCGAACGGGCTGGCTGCGCTGATCGAAGCGATCGGCAGCGAACACTTCGGGCCGGCGCTGGACAAGGTGATAGGCGACAAGCTGGCGTTCGACATGAGCTGCGCGTACCTGTTCCAGTTCAACCAGCCGGCCGTGCTGGTGCATAACGGCTACAACCACAGCGTCAGCGAGCGCACCCTGAACGCCTATGTGCGCGGCGGTTACTTGCTGGACCCGTTTTATGTGGCCTGCGTCAACGAGCACCCAGCCGGGCTGTGGCGCATGAGTGAACTGGCGCCTGACTGCTTCTTCTCTTCAGGTTTCGCCATCTCCCGTGATATCCACCCTTGCGTGGCCTCCGGCTACGGCACGGCAGTGGAAGAGGTGGGGTTCATCATGCCGTTGCAGCCCCAGGTGGCCATGGTCTATTCGCTGATGCGCCATCAGCGCAGTGGGGACTTCAGCGCGGCGGAAATGGCGCTGCTGGCGGACCTGGCGCCATTGCTGGCCGCGCTGTTCGGCCAGCACTGTCGGCTGCGCTTTGCCGAGTGCCTGCGGGCATCGCCGGAAGGCGCCGTGCTGGAGGATGCCTTCGTGGAAATCCTGCAGGGGCAGTTGACCGAGACCCAGCGTTTGATCGCCAAGCTGTTGCTGCAGGGGCACAGCAACGCCTCGATTGCCCGGCAGTTGAATATCTCGGAGGGGACGGTGAAGGTGCACAAGCACAACATCTACCAGCGGCTGGACATTTCCACCAACGCCGAACTGTTTCGCCTGTTCATCGATTATCTGGCCAAGGCATAGCACCGCGTTGCCGGCAGTGGGCCGCTGCGCGGCCCGTACGCGGTGCAAGCCCGCCCCGGCACGTTGCCAGGTGCGCCAGGAGCGGGGTGCTTATTTGAACAGCGGGCTGAGGTGTTCGCTCAGGTAGGTGCCCTGCGGGTCCAACTGCCGGCGCAGCTTGCGGAAGTCTTCGGCACGCGGGTAGATGGCGCTAACATCCTCGCCCGTCAGGAAATGCAACTTGCCCCAATGCGGCCGGGCGCCATACGATCGCAGGATCTGGTCCACCGCGCGCAAGTAGTCCCAGTAATCGGTGCCCGGCTCGCCGGAAACCGAAATGGTCACGCTGTCCTGTTCGAAGAACGGGCTCATCCAGGCGCCGTCACCTGCCGTGAACCGGTACTCGATGGGGTAGATGGCTTGCGGGAAGTCTTCCAGCATCAGCTTGCGCACTGCCCGCAGGGCTTCCTTGCTGTGGCGCAGCGGCACGGCGTACTCCAGTTCATGGAAATTGGGCAGGTACTCGATCGGGTACACATCCGAGCTGTACGCGACCTTCTCGAATGCGCTTTCCCAGGCGGGGCGATCCGTAATGTCCATGACCTTGACTTCGCACACGTCGGTGGTGCGCCCGCTGCTACTGGTGGCCGCGGTGTCGGGCAGGCAATAGCAGTGCCGGCTCTGCTCGGTGGGGCACCAGAAGAAACTGAAATGGCGATGCTTGCGTGCCAGTTCGTCGTGCCTGTCCATCACGCTCTCGAAGTCTTCGCGCCAAATGCGCTCGTGCAGGTTGAAGCTGTCGGTCACCTGCAAGGTCAGTTCGCTGACGATGCCCAGTACACCCAGGGAAACGCGGCCCGCCTGCAGCAGGTCAGGGGTGCTTTCATCGACGACGAGAATGTCGCCGTTGGGCTGCACCAGCTTCATGCCCACTATCGACGAGGCCAGGTTGCCCAGGGTAAGGCCTGTGCCGTGAGTACCGGTGGTGAGTGCCCCGGCAATCGACTGGCTGTCGATGTCGCCCTGGTTGACCATCGACAGGCCAGCTGCCCGCAGGGCCTTGCCGAAGGCATTGATGGTGGTGCCGGCTGCGGCGGTGACGCGCTTTCTGGCGTGGTCGACATGGCGTATGCCGCTCATGTTGGCCAGCGTCAGGTGCAGGCCATTGGTCAGCGCTACCGGGGTGAACGAATGCCCGGACCCGGCCACCCGAACGTTCATGCCGTTGCGGCTGGCCTGGTTGACCAGCGTGCACAGTTCGTCTTCGCTGGCCGGCGCCCCGCGTGCCGCGCGAATGCAGGACTGGTTACCGGCCCAGTTGCGCCAGTGCGCGTGGTCCAGGCCGAATTCGTTGATGTGCATGTTATTGGAGGAAGTGCTCACGTCATTCTCCTGCTTGGCGTGCTTGAGGTCAGACCGCGGTGTAGCCGTTATCCGCGAACAGGTGCGCGCCGTTGACGAAACTGGCGTCGTCACTGGCCAGGAACAAGGCGGCGCTGGCCACCTCGGCGGGTTGGCACAGGCGCCCTTGGGCGGCCGCGATGGCCTGTTCGCTGACGTCCACACCGTGCTTGCGCAGCATGTCGATTTCCCGCAGGCCGTGGGCTGTGGCAATGAAACCCGGGCAAATGGCATTGGCGCGGATACCGCGGTCACGGAACTCCACGGCAATGGCCCGGGCGAACATATGGGTGGCGCCCTTGCTGGTGCAATACAGGACCTCCATTGGCGTGCCCACCACGGCCGATATGGAGGAGGTACACACGATGCTGCCGCCGCCGGCTGCGAGCATGCCCGGCAGCACCGCACGGGTGACCAGGAACATGCTTTTCACGTTCACGGCCATGATCCGGTCCCATTCTTCTTCGCTGGTGTCGAGGAAGGGGACAGCCGAAAGGATGCCGGCGTGGTTCAGCAGTACGGTGATGTGGCCGAAGGCTGCCTCCACGGTGGCGACAGCGGCCTTGACTTGCTGCGCGTCCGACACATCGGCTGCGGCGAAAACCGCTTGGTGGCCGGCTTCGCGCAGTTGTCGCGCAACCGCTGCGCCGTCGCTGCCGGGCAGGTCGACAATGCCGACCCGCGCCCCCTCTGCCGCGAACAGTTGCGAGGCGGCCAGCCCGCAGCCACCCGCGCCACCCGTGATCAGCGCTACCTTGCCGTTTAGACGTCCCGCCATGTTCGACTCCCGAAGATCTTTGTTGAAGTGTTTGTTGCCCGGGCGTTTCGCGATTCGCGTGGCCGAGCATGAAACAGATCAACGGGAACATCCATATACCGATGGGTATACGGGGGCGGGCTGCACGCAGTGGGGCTCAGCCAGCCTGCCGTGCCAGCAAGGCCAGGCAACGCTGCACCATCGGGCTGATATCCCCCTGGCGGCGGCTGAGAATGATCGGGCTGACCGCGCTGCTGTCCAGCAGGCCCACGTATTCAATGTCGGTGCGGTGCTGCTGCTGCACCGATGCCGGCACCAGGGTGATACCGACACCTACTGCCACCAGGCCGATCGCTGTCTGCAACTCATTGGCCCACTGGCTGACCCGGATGCTCATGCCGTGCTGGGCAAACAGCGCCAGCACATGGTCGGCATAACTGGGCCGGGGGTTGGCCGGGTAAAGGATGAACGCCTCCGCCGCCAGTTGCGCCAGGCTCAATGGGCTGGCAGACAGCGGGTGGCCCTTGGGTAGCACCGCTACCAGCGGGTCCTCGCACAGTACCTGCTGCTCAATGGCCGGATCGTCGATGCGGATGCGGCCAAAGGCAATGTCGATACGCCCGCTTTTC
This sequence comes from Pseudomonas sp. CJQ_9, assembly GCF_043106615.1. Lineage (NCBI taxonomy): Bacteria > Pseudomonadati > Pseudomonadota > Gammaproteobacteria > Pseudomonadales > Pseudomonadaceae > Pseudomonas > Pseudomonas sp. CJQ_9. Next base: position 67,081 of record NZ_JBICMS010000099.1, read on the forward strand.
AGGGCTTGCACCTGCTGCAGCGTGGTCATTTCGCTCAGGCCCAGCTCCAGGTCGCTGTCCTGGCGCAGCTCGCGGATCAAGTCGGGCAGCACGGTGTACAGGGTGGAGGGGGCAAAACCGATGCCCAGCCACTGGCGCTGGCCCTGGCCGATACGCCGGGTGTTGTCGTTGATGCTCTGCAACTGCTGCAGCACGGTGCAGGTTTGCTCATAGAAAAAACGGCCTGCATCGGTCAGCCGCAGCGGGCGTTCGCGCGCGACCAACAGGGTGCCGAGCTCGTCTTCGAGCTGGCTGATCTGCCGGCTCAGCGGTGGCTGGGCAATGTGCAACAGCTCAGCGGCGCGGGTGAAGTTCAAGGTTTCTGCCAGAACCTTGAAGTAGCGCAGGTGGCGTAGCTCCATCAGACCTCCAGGGTATGGTGAGAGATTCATATGATATTGGACGCTGCGCAGGGTCTCGCGCAATCTTCGCACAAGCAAGCACATGCACCATTCGGGGTGGCCTTCGACCGCCCGACTTGACGAGACCTGGCAACAATGACAAGCGCGCTGATTGAACGTATCGAGGCAGTCATCGTCGACCTGCCCACCATTCGCCCGCACAAGCTGGCGATGCACACCCTGCAGCAGCAGACCCTGGTGGTATTGCGCGTGCGCTGCAGCGATGGCGTGGAAGGCCTTGGCGAGGCCACCACCATTGGCGGCCTGGCCTATGGCTACGAAAGCCCGGAGGGCATCAAGGCCAACATCGACGCGTACCTGGCCCCGGCGCTGCTCGGCCTGCCGGCAGACAACATCAACGCGGCCATGCTCAAGCTGGACAAATTGGCCAAAGGCAACACTTTTGCCAAGTCCGGGCTCGAAAGCGCGTTGCTCGACGCCCAGGGCAAGCGCCTGGGCCTGCCGGTCAGCGAACTGCTGGGTGGCCGTGTACGCGACAGCCTGGAGGTGGCCTGGACCCTGGCCAGCGGCGACACCGCGCGTGATATCGCCGAAGCCCAGCACATGCTGGAAATACGCCGCCATCGGATGTTCAAGCTGAAGATCGGCGCCAACCCGGTGGACCAGGACCTCAGGCATGTGGTGGCGATCAAGCGCGAACTGGGCGACAGCGCCAGCGTGCGGGTCGACGTCAACCAGTACTGGGACGAGTCCCAGGCGCTGCGGGCGTGCCAGGTACTGGGCGACAACGGCATCGACCTGATCGAACAGCCTATTTCGCGCATCAACCGCAGTGGCCAGGTGCGCCTGAACCAGCGCAGCCCGGCACCGATCATGGCCGATGAGTCGATCGAAAGCGTCGAAGACGCCTTCAGCCTGGCCGCCGACGGCGCCGCCAGCATCTTCGCCTTGAAAACCGCCAAGAACGGTGGGCCGCGGGCCGTGCTGCGTACCGCGCAGATCGCCGAGGCTGCCGGCATCGCCCTGTACGGCGGCACCATGCTGGAAGGCTCGATAGGCACACTGGCCTCGGCCCATGCCTTCCTCACCCTGCGCCAGCTGACCTGGGGTACCGAATTGTTCGGGCCATTGCTGCTGACCGAGGAAATCGTCAACGAGCCGCCGCAGTATCGCGATTTCCACTTGCACATTGCGCGCACCCCCGGGCTGGGGCTGACCCTGGACGAAACGCGCCTGGCGCGCTTCGCCAGGCGCTGAGCTGCAGGCTGCTGGAACACGCCCATACCGCGGCGGGGAGCCCACCCGGGCAAACCCCTGCCAGCTTTTGAAGATGACGCAAGAAAGGAGAAACCCGCATGCTGTTCCACGTGAAGATGACGGTGAAACTGCCGGTCGACATGAACCCGGCCACCGCTGCCCAGCTCAAGGCCGATGAAAAGGCACTGGCCCAGCGGCTGCAGCGCGAAGGCACCTGGCGCCATTTGTGGCGCATTGCCGGGCACTACGCCAACTACAGCGTGTTCGATGTGCCTAGCGTCGAGGCCCTGCACGACACCCTGATGCAGTTGCCGCTGTTCCCGTACATGGACATCGAGGTCGACGGCCTGTGCCGGCACCCCTCGTCGATCCACAGCGACGACCGCTGATTGCTGCTGAACAAGAACAATACGAGGTGAGTACGATGACCGTGAACATTTCCCACACTGCTGACATCCAGGCGTTCTTCGACAAGGTCGCCGGGCTGGACCATGCCGAAGGCAACCCGCGTTTCAAGAAGATCATCCGCCGTGTGCTGCAGGACACTGCACGCCTGATCGAAGACCTGGAGGTCAGCGAGGATGAGTTCTGGCACGCCATCGACTACCTCAACCGCTTGGGCGGCCGTAACGAGGCAGGGCTGTTGGCCGCCGGCCTGGGCATCGAGCACTTCCTCGACTTGCTGCAGGATGCCAAGGATGCCGAGGCCGGCCTGGGCGGGGGCACCCCGCGCACCATCGAAGGGCCGCTGTACGTTGCCGGTGCCCCGCTGGCAGAAGGGGAGGCGCGCATGGATGACGGCACCGACCCTGGGGTGGTGATGTTCCTGCACGGCCAGGTCTTTGCTGCCGACGGCCAGCCGTTGGCGGGCGCGACCGTCGACCTGTGGCACGCCAACACCCAAGGCACCTACTCGTACTTCGATTCGAGCCAGTCCGCGTACAACTTGCGCCGCCGCATCGTCACCGATGCCGAGGGCCGCTACCGGGCGCGCTCGATCGTGCCGTCGGGCTACGGCTGCGACCCACAGGGGCCTACCCAGGAGTGCCTGGACCAGCTCGGTCGTCACGGCCAGCGCCCGGCGCACGTGCACTTCTTCATTTCGGCACCTGGGCACCGGCACCTGACCACCCAGATCAATTTTGCTGGCGACCGGTACCTGTGGGATGACTTCGCCTATGCCACCCGCGACGGATTGATTGGCGAGCTGCGCTTTGTCGAGGATGCCGCGGTAGCCCATGACCGTGGCGTGCAGGGTGGACGCTTTGCCGAGCTGGCCTTCGACTTCCATCTGCAGGCGGCCACGGCGCCGCAAGCCGAGGAACGCAGCCACCGCCCGCGGGCCTTGCAAGGTTAGCCGCACACACCCGCAAAGCCGGTGCGATCCGCCGCGGCACCGGCTCCGTTAGCAAACCCGCCACAGGCTTTTTTGGATCCATTCCCATTCGCAAAAACCCCGTGCGTTTCGCCAAAGCTTGAGTACAATCGTCAGCTTTTTCCGGGACTTCCGTCCCAGTGCTGGAAACCCCCATGCTGACCGGTAGCTACTCCTCTTCGCTGGTGTTGATTTCGCTGTGCGTGGCGATCCTGGCGTCCTATACCGCCCTTGACCTGGCCGGCCGCATCGCCACGGCCAAGGGCCGGGCTGCCCACTTGTGGATGTTCGGTGGCGCACTGGCCATGGGGATGGGCGTCTGGTCCATGCACTTCGTGGGCATGCTCGCCTTCAGCCTGCCCATCGACCTGGGGTATGACCTGGGCCTGACCGCGTTCTCGCTGTTGATCGCCGTGCTTTCATCGGGCTTTGCCTTGTGGCTGGTCAGCCAGCCAAGCCTGCCAGGTCTGCAATTGGCGTTTGGCGCGCTGATCATGGGTGCAGGCATTGCCTGCATGCACTACACCGGCATGGCGGCGATGCGCATGCTGCCAGGCATCGATTATGACCCGACACTGTTCGGCGCCTCGCTGCTGATTGCTGTCGGTGCCTCGGCGGCGGCATTGTGGATCGCGTTCCGCCTGCGTGCGCACACACCCTATGTGCGGCAGATTCGCGGCCTGGCAGCAGTGCTCATGGGCTTGGCCATCGTGGGTATGCACTACACCGGCATGGCAGCGGCGAACTTCCCGGATGGCAGCTTCTGTGGGGCGCTGGCGGGCGGTGGCCTGCAAGGCGATGGCCTGGTCTACCTGGTGCTTATCACCACCTTGTCCGTGTTGGCGGTAGCCTTGTCGACCTCGGTGCTGGACGCGCGCCTGGAGGTGCGCACCGCAGAGCTGGCCCGTTCGCTGACCTTGGCCAACCAGGAACTGACCCAGCTGGCCCTGCACGACACCCTGACAGACCTGCCCAACCGCACCTTGCTGGCCGACCGCATCGAGCAGGCGATTGCCAGGGTGGCGGAGCAGGGCGGCTGTTTTGCCCTGATGTTCATCGACCTGGACGGTTTCAAACCGGTCAACGATGCGTTTGGCCACCACATTGGCGACCTGCTGCTCAAGGCCGTGGCCGCCCGCCTGCGCGGCCACCTGCACAGCCAGGACACCCTGGCACGGATCGGTGGCGATGAGTTCGTGCTGCTGGTGCAGTTGCAGGAACCCGACGATGCCATGGACGTGGCGGTCAAGCAGGTCAACCTGGTGTCACGGCCATTCCGGGTGGCCGAGCACGACCTGCAGTTGTCGGCGAGCCTGGGGATTGTCCTTTACCCAGGCAATGGCCAGGATCAGCACGAGCTGCTGCGCAATGCCGACGCGGCCATGTACCACGCCAAGAGCGCCGGCAAGAATGGCTACAGGTTCTTCGACGTGTCGATGAACAGCAACGCCCGCCAGCAGTTGCAGCTGCTGCAGGACTTGCGCCAGGCCGTGGCGCAGCGCCAGTTCCGCTTGCACTACCAGCCCAAGTTCGACGCCCAGGCTTGCCAGCCCATCGGTGCCGAAGCCTTGTTGCGCTGGGAGCACCCGCAGCAGGGTTTGCTGATGCCAGACCGCTTCATCGCGCTGGCAGAAAAAACCGGCCTGATCATCCCGATTGGCGAATGGGTGCTCAATGAAGCCTGCCGCCAGATGCGTCTCTGGCTGGACCAAGGCCATCATCACTGGCGCATGGCGGTCAACCTGTCGGCTATCCAGTTCTGCCATAGCGGGCTGGTCGACAGCGTGGCCCGGGCCTTGCAACACAATGGCTTGCCAGCCAACTGCCTGACCCTGGAAATTACCGAAACCACCGCCATGCATGACGCCGATGCCAGCCTCACAGTGCTGCAGCGCTTGTCCGACATGGGCGTGGACCTGTCCATTGATGATTTCGGTACCGGTTATTCCAGCCTGATGTACCTCAAGCGCCTGCCCGCCAACGAATTGAAGATCGACCGGGGCTTTGTGCGTGAACTGGAACAGGACAGCGATGATGCAGCGATCGTTTCAGCCATTGTCGCGCTAGGCCAGGCACTGGGGCTGCGCATCGTCGCCGAAGGGGTAGAAACCGATCGGCAGCAGGCGTTTCTGACCCGCTTGGGCTGTGACTCGCTACAGGGCTACCTGTTGGGGCAACCCGTACCGGCCGAGCAATTTCTGAGCAAGCTGCAAGCGATGGGCCCGGGGGCCAAGTCTGCCGGTTAACCGGCGTCGCGCAAGGTAAAGGCGGGGGCGAAGGCATCCATCTCGGCCTCGACGGCCTCGATGATGCGTTCGACATCGGCGGCGGCCATGATTGCCGCACAGGGGATGCCGGCAATCGCCAGCACGGTTTCTCCGGTGGCCCGGTCGAACAACCGCGCGACCATGCTGCGTGGCGCATCCATGCTGGCCTCGAAGCCCAGCGGGTGGAAATGCCAGCGCATCACCTGGCAGGCGTTGGGGAACGTCATCTTGTTCATGCCAGCCTCCTGGTCCGTGCCTGGACGTAGTGGGCCGGTGGCCACATCGATGCGGCCGCCGGGTAAGTAAACATAGCACCTGCAATGCGCGATTCTCAGCGGCGAACATGACAAATGTACTGTTGCATGACAACGGTCACATCTGCGGCCCCGCCGGCGCAGTGCCGAAGGCCTCGGTGCAAACGTTTTCGCCTGCTGGATGTGCGCCCTGGCGCAGGCTAACTGCAGGTTGCGCTGTCGGCCCTGGCCCCTGGCTTTCAGACGAACGGCGAGCTCAACCCAGCAAGCCGGCCGCAATGTTGATGGTGAATCCCAGGATTGCCGTGTTGAACACGAATCCCACCAATGAATGCGCCAGCACTACCCGGCGTAATCCACGCCCGGCCACCCCTACGTCGGAGGTCTGCACGGCTACGCTGATGGTGAACGAGAAGTAGTGGAAGTCCCAGTAGTCCGGGTTGCGTTCGCCATCGGCGAAACGCAGGGGTGGCTCATGCTGCCGCCCGGTGTAGAACAACCGCGCATAGTGCAGGCTGAAGACACAGCCGATCATCAACCAGGACCCCGCAACCGTCAGGCCGGTGTACAGATAGTGCAGGGCCTGCGCGCTGCCTTGCAGGCCCCGGCTGGACACCAGTTGCAGCGTCACTGCGGCCAGGCTGGCGATGGCGGCAATGCACACCGTCAGCAGCACCAGGCCGGCATTTTCGTCTTCGACGCGGGCCACCTGGCGGACTTTCGCCGGGTTGGCGCTGCAGCTCAGGTACAGCACCAGCAGCAGATACAACCAGACCCCCAGGTTCCAGCCAGCGAGGATGTGCTGCACGCTGTCGTCAGCGGGTATCAGCCAGCCGCCGAGCAGGCCGACCACGGCGGCGATGCTCAGGCGGGGGTGTGTACGGGTCAGGCGGTGGAAAGCCATGGGGCCTCTTTTTCGGTCGATATGGCTATCACTCTAGCCTGTCGTGGCCAACCCGGTGGAAGGTCCCCCGGCCTGCCAGACCGGCGCTTGCAGGGTGGTCTAGCGCAAAGCCGGTGTTGTTTGCTGGCGCCCATCGCACAGCCTTGCAACTCTCAGTACACTGCACGTTCCAACACCAACATCCGTTGATCTCGAGGTTTTTGCATGAAGCTCAGTCCTTTGGCAGGCAAGCCGGCACCGGCCAGCGTGCTGGTCGATATTCCCCGGCTGCTCACCGCCTACTACACCGGCCGCCCAGACGCCGCCGTGGCGGCCCAGCGGGTGGCCTTCGGCACCTCGGGGCACCGCGGCACTTCGCTTGAATTGAGTTTCAACGAGTACCACGTCCTGGCCATCACCCAGGCGATCTGCCTGTACCGCCAGGAAAAGGGCATCGATGGCCCGCTGTTCATCGGCGCCGACACTCACGCCCTGTCGGCACCCGCCGCCGCCAGCGCCCTGGAAGTGCTGGCCGCCAACGGCGTGCAGGTCATGCTGTCCAAGGATGACGAATACACGCCAACCCCGGCCGTGTCGCACGCCATCCTCTGCCATAACCGGGGCCGTACCCAAGGCCTGGCCGACGGCATCGTCATCACCCCGTCGCACAACCCGCCGCAAAGCGGTGGCTTCAAGTACAACCCGCCCAACGGCGGCCCCGCCGACAGCGACGTGACCAAGTGGATCGAAGCCAAGGCCAACGAATTGCTGGCGGCCAACCTGGCCGGCGTCAAGCGCATGGACCATGCCCAGGCCCTGCAGGCGGCCACCACCCAGCGCCATGACTACGTCAGCCACTATGTGGCCGACCTGGAAAACGTCATCGACTTCGACGTCATCCGTGCTGCCAAGCTGCGCCTGGGCGTAGACCCCCTGGGTGGGGCAGGGGTGCGTTACTGGTCGGCGATCGCCGAGCATTACCAACTCGACCTGGAAGTGGTGAATACCGAGGTCGACCCGACCTTCCGCTTCATGACCGTCGACTGGGATGGCCAGATCCGCATGGACCCGTCCTCGCCGTATGCGATGCAGGGCCTGATCGGCCTGCGCGACCGCTTCGACGTGGCGTTCGCCTGCGACCCGGACCACGATCGCCATGGCATCGTCACGGCCGATGGCCTGCTGCAGCCGAACAACTACCTGGCCGTGGCCATCGATTACCTGTACCGCCATCGCCCGCAATGGCGCAGCGATGCCGCCGTGGGCAAGACCGTGGTGTCCAGCGGCCTGATCGATCGGGTTACCCAGCGCCTGGGCCGCGAGCTGTATGAAGTGCCGGTGGGTTTCAAGTTCTTCGCCCAAGGCCTGTTCGACGGCACGCTCGGTTTTGGTGGCGAAGAAAGTGCAGGGGCATCGTTCCTGCGCCGCGATGGCTCCGTGTGGGCCACCGACAAGGACGGCCTGATCCCCGCCCTGCTGGCCGCCGAGATGACCGCCCGTACCGGGCGCAACCCGAGCCAGGCCTATGCTGACCTGACCGAGGCACTGGGCAAACCCTATGCCACCCGCGTCGAGGCCAAGGCCGATGCGCGGCAGAAGGCGCTGCTGAGCAAGCTGGCACCGGAGCAGGTGAAGTCCACCGAGCTGGCGGGTGAGCCGATCGTGCAGATCCTCAGCCACGCCCCGGGTAATGGCCAGGCGATTGGCGGGCTGAAGGTGATGACTGCCAACGGTTGGTTCGCCGCACGCCCTTCAGGCACCGAAGACATCTACAAGATCTACGCCGAAAGCTTCATCGACGAGGCGCACCTGCAGCGCCTGGTGCAGGAAGCGCAGGTGCTGGTGGACGCTGCCATCGCCTGAGCGGCAACAAAGCACTTGGAACTGCGGCGCGATGTAAATTAGAATTAATCCTATTTACGCCGCCTCAGGGCCTTCCCATGATCGACGCCGCGCCGCCACAAGAGCCTAGCCTGCCTGCCCTGTACCGGGAGCATCGCAGCTGGCTGGAAAGCTGGCTGCGCCGGCGCATGGGCAATGCCTGGGATGCCGCCGACCTCAGCCAGGATACCTTCCTGCGGGTGCTGGCCAGTGCCCAGCCGCTGGCAGACATCCGCGAGCCACGCGCCTACCTGCTTACCGTGGGCAAGCGCCTGCTCAGCAACTTCCACCAGCGCCGCAGCCTGGAGCAGGCCTACCTGGATGCCTTGGCGCAGTTGCCTGAACAGCATGTACCGTCGCCCGAGCAGCGCTGGATCGTGCTGGAAACCCTGCAAGCACTGGATGAACTGCTCGACGGCCTGAAGCCGCCGGTGCGCAAGGCGTTTCTCTGGAGCCAGCTGGAAGGACTGGGCTATGCCGAAATCGGCAAGCGGCTGGGTGTGTGCGAGCGCTCGGTCAAACGTTACATGGCGCAGGCTTACGAGCATTGCCTGTTGGCCGACCTGCAATGACCCAACCTAGCGCCGAAACCCGCGATGCCGTGCGTGCCGCTGCCCGTTGGCTGGCGTTGCTGGACTCCGGCGGCGCCAGCGACAAGGACCTGCAGAGGCTCGCGCAATGGCGCGCCAGCAGCAGCCTGCATGAGCAGGCGTGGCACAAGGCAGCCTTGTTGCGCGCGCGCTTCTCCGGGCTGCCAGGGGCGTTGGCAATGGCCACGCTGGACCGCCCGGATGCCGGCCGACGGGCGCTGCTCAAGCGCGCCCTGGGCGTGGCGGCGGTGCTGCCGGCGGCGTGGCTGGCAAGCCGTGAGCTGCCCTTGGATGCCTGGGCGGCCGACCTGCGTACCGCGGTGGGGGAGCAGCGCCAGGTACTGTTGAGCGACGGGACGTTCCTGCAGTTGAATACCGACAGCGCGGTCGATCTCGACCTCGGTGCACGGCGCCTGACCTTGCTGCGCGGGGAGGTTGCCGTAAAGGTGCCTGCGCATCTGCAACTGGCCTTGCACGTGCCCGAGGGCCAGGTGCTGCTAGGCGATGCCGAGGTGTGCTTGCGCCTGTTGGGCGACGCCTGCCGGGTGTCGGTGCTCAACGGCAGGGCCCAGCTCCAGCCGGCCCATGGCCCGGCACGCACGCTGCTGGCAGGGCAGCAGGCCAGCTTGCAGGCAACTGGCGTCGGCGCGGTCAGCGGGCTGGACCCTTGGCGGCTGGGCTGGCGCGAAGGGGTGCTGCGGCTGGACGACCGGCCGCTGGGCGAACTGTTGCACGAGCTGCGTCGCTACCGCCCCGGGGTGCTGCGCTGGGCGCCCGCGCTGGAGCGGCTGCGCGTCACCGGCACCTTCCGCCTTGACGACACCGACCGGGTGCTGGCCTTGCTGGCTGCAAGCCTGCCGTTGCAGGTGCAGTCACGCACCCGTTACTGGATCAGTTTGTCTGCGCGAGAAAATCGTGCATGAGGCTGTCCCCTTTTTTTCACTCGCCGGTCATTACCGGTAGGAGAAAATAAAGGGGAGCCTTGTTCAATGCCAGCAGTAAAGTCTTGCCGCCTGCGCCCACTGGCGCGCGCCGCGCATCCGTTGTTCGCCATGAGCCTGTTGCTGTGTTCACCGGCCTGGGCCGATGAGCCCGTGCGCCGCACATACCAAGTAGCGCCCGCCAGCCTGGGGGCCGCGTTGACCCGCTTCGCCGACCAGGCGGGCGTCAGCCTTTCGCTGGACCCGGCACTGGTGCAAGGCCGGCAGAGCGCTGGCCTGTCTGGCGCCTACAGTGTTGACGAAGGGTTTGCCCAATTGCTGCGTGGCAGCGGCCTGCAATGGCTCCCGGTGGGTGAAGGGGCCTTCACCCTGGTGCCGGCCCCCCAGGCCGGTAGCGCCCTGGAAATCGCCCCTACCAGTATCGTCGGCGGGCTGGTCGCCCCTGGCCAATCGCAGCCCTACGCGGGCGGCCAGGTGGCACGCCAGGGCGCACAAGGCCTGCTCGGCTCGCGGGACTTCATGGAAACCCCCTTCAGCATCACCAGTTACACCAGCGAGGTGGTCAAGAACCAGCAGGCCCGCACCCTGGGCGAGCTGATTGCCAGCGACCCCTCGGTACGCGCCACCAACCCCGCCGGCGGGCGCTTCGAACAATTCACCATTCGCGGCTTCAGCCTGTTCAACAGCGATGTCGCCTACAACGGCCTGTACGGGATCTTGCCGACCTATTCGATCGACATGGAAATGGCCGAGCGGGTCGATATCATCAAAGGCCCCAGCCAGTTGCTCAACGGCATATCGCCCCGGGGCAGCGTAGGCGGTGGCATCAACGTGCAACCCAAGCGCGCTGGCGACAAGCCGATTACCACGTTCACCGGCAGCTATGCCTCCGACAGCCAGGTAGGGGGGGCCGTGGATATCGGCCGGCGCTTCGGCGAAGGTGACCAGTTCGGTGTGCGCTTCAACGGCGTCAAGCAAGCCGGCGATACTGCATGGGACCACCAGTCTGTCGATCGCCAGATGGCGGTGCTGGGCCTGGATTTTCGCGGCGAGCGCCTGCGCCTGTCGGCCGACCTGGGCCACACCGAGCGCGATACCGATGCGCCGCAGGAGCGTGTGCTGATCGGCGCCAACGCCAAGGTGCCGGACGCCGATGACGTGCGCCACAACTATGCCCAGGCCTGGAGCAAGGCGCGCACCAATGACACCTTTGGCGCACTGAATGCCGAATACGATATCAGTGATTCGCTGCTGGCCTACGGTGCGGTCGGCGCGCGCAAGAGCAACCATGACTTCCTGCGCCACAACGTGTCGATCATCAATGACGCCGGCGATTTCAGTGTGCAGCCCCGCGACTTTACCCGCGATGAATCTGTGCGTACCGCCATGGCTGGCCTGCGCAAGTGGTTGCAGACCGGGCCGGTCAGCCACGAACTGAACCTGGCCGCCAGCTATTACTACATGGACTTCACCAACGGCGGCGCCCGTTATGCCGCCGCACCCAGCAACCTCTACCACCCGGTGGCCACACCCACGCCGGGCACACCCACCCGCTTCGATTCGAAGGTCTACACGGAAAACCGCTTCTCCGGCGTGGCCCTGGCCGACACCCTGGGCTTTTTCGACGACCGCCTTCTGCTGACCCTGGGCGCGCGCTGGCAGCGGGTGCAAGTGGATGACTGGAGTGATGGCGTCAAAGGCGACACCGCCTATGACGAAGAAAAGGTCTCGCCCTCTGGCGGGGTGCTGCTCAAGGTCACCGAGCAGTTGTCGCTGTACGCCAATTACATGGAAGGCCTGAGCCAAGGCAAGATCGCCCCGTCGACCTCGGTCAACGAAGACCAGATATTTCCGCCATTCACCAGCCGCCAGGTCGAGGTTGGGGCCAAGTATGACTTTGGCCAGGTGGCCTTCACCGCCAGCGCGTTCCGCATTCGCCAGCCGGCCTACGAAACCAACCCGGCTTCGCGGGTGTTCGGTCCCAATGGCAAGCGTGACAACCGCGGCATCGAGCTGAGTGTGTTCGGTGAGCCTGTGCAGGGTGTGCGGGTACTGGGTGGGGTGATGTACATCGACAGCGAGCTGACCGACACGGTCGATGGCGCCTACGACGGCAACCGCGCCCCGGCCACGCCGGAGTACAACGTGAATCTGGGAGGCGAGTGGGACGTGCCGGGGGTCAACGGCTTGACCTTGACAGCACGCGGTATCCACTCCAGCTCGCAATACCTGGACCAGAACAACAGCAAGAAGATCGATGGCTGGGAGCGCTATGACCTGGGGGCGCGCTACGCGTTCAAGGTGGATGAGACCGAGGTCACGTTGCGTGCCAGTGTCGAGAACGTGCTGGATGACCGCTACTGGAGCTCGGCAGGGGCCTCGGATGACAGCGAGCCGGGCTTGACCCTGTCGACCCCACGCACCTATCTGCTGTCTGCCACGGTCGGCTTCTAAGCCTTGCACGGTCCCCTGTAGGAGCGGCCTTGTGTCGCGATGGGGCGCGAAGCGGCCCTAAATTTTCAGCTTCGCCGCAACTTCAGCTTCGCCGCAAAAAAACGGGGCCGCTTCGCGCCCCATCGCGACGCAAGGCCGCTCCTACAGGGCAAGCGCCTGGCAACTGCCGGTCATGCCTGGTCCGGCACCACGGCGATCACGTCGATCTCCATCAGCCATTCGGCCTGGGCTAGGCCGGCCACTACCAGGCCGGTGGAAATCGGGAACACGCCCTTGAGCCATTTGCCCACTTCCTTGTACACCGGCTCGCGGAAACGTGGGTCGGTGATGTAGGTGGTGGTCTTGACGATATGCGACAGGTCCGAGCCGGCTTCTTCGAGCAGTTGCTTGACGTTCTTCATCGCCTGTTCGGCCTGCGCCCGCGGGTCACCCAGGCCCACCAGCCTGCCTTCGAAATCGGTGCCGACCTGGCCGCGCACATAAATGGTGTTACCGGCCCGCACCGCCTGGCACAGGTCGTTGTCCAGGGTCTGGTTGGGGTAGGTGACCTTGGTGTTGAACATGCGGATGCGGGTATGGGTAGGCATCAGTGGGCTCCGAGGGTGCTGACGTTGCTGAATGAGGCGGGTTGCTGCCGGTCGGCCGCGCGCTGGTTGCGGTCGCGGTAGGCGCTGTAGGTGCGTTGCGTGGCAATGTGGCCGGCGACGTGTTTGGCGTCGTGCCATACGCCCCAGATGAACGACGAGCCACGGCGCGACAGCCACGGCAGGCCAAGGAAATACACACCTGGTTCGCGAGCGACACCGCGCTGATGCTGGGGCTTGCCATTGGCGTCGAAGGTGTCCACCTGCAGCCAGCTGAAGTCCACGCCGTAGCCGGTGGCCCAGATGATGCTGCGGACACCGGCCTTGGCCAGGTCCAGCTGCTGCAGTGGGTTGAGCATGCAGGCCGGGTCGGCCAGGCGCCGGCGCGCTTCAGGCTCTTGCGGCAGGTCGAGGCCGTTGCGCTCCACATAGGCATCGGCGGCGTCCAGCAAGGCCAGGTAGTTCTCATCGCCCCGCGTGATGTTCTCGACCAGGTTGTCCTGGAAGTGCGCCACGCCGTTTTCGAACGACCGGGTCAGGCCGACCAGGGTCATGCCCTGGTGGGCGAGGGCACGGAAGTCGACCGTATGGCCCCCACGCGCGCCGCTCACGGCAATGGTCACGTGCTCGCGCCCAGGCTTGGCAATTTCTGCGTCCCATTCACCCAACACGCCCAGCCACCAGCAGAAGTCGCGGTTGCGGTAAGCCCGTGGCGGGCGATCATGAGCGCCGACCGACAGGTACACCTGGCGGCCGGCACGCATCAGCTCTTCGGCGATCTGCACGCCGGACGAGCCTGCACCCACCACCAGCACGGCGCCTTCGGGCAGTTGTTCGGGGTTGAAGTAGGCGGCCGAGTGGATCTGGTGCAGGTTAGCGTCTTTTGGCGCAATCGCCGGTATCACCGGCTTCTGGAACGGGCCGGTCGCCGCCACCACGCGGTTGGCGCGGATCACGCCTTCATTGGTTTCGATGGTGAAGCCAGGGCGGTCGCTGTTGCGCTGTACTTTCTTCACTTCGATGCCGGTGCGCACCGGCAGGTTGAACTTGCGTACGTACTGCTCGAAGTAGTCGGCTACCTGGTCTTTGCCGGCGAAGGCGTCGGCATCGAGGTTGAATTCCAGCCCCGGGAAGCGGTCGTGCCAGGCCGGCCCATTGGCCACCAGCGAATCCCAGCGGCCGCTGCGCCAGGCCTCGGCAATACGGTTGCGCTCCAGCACCAGGTGAGGCACGCCCAGCTTGCTCAGGTGTTCGCTCATGGCCACGCCAGCCTGGCCGGCGCCGACCACGAGGGTGTCGATTTCGAAGTTGTTCAGTGTCATGTCCGAGCCCTTGTTCAGGCGGTTTTTGTCAGGTCGGTTTGGGGACCGCCGTTGCCTGGGGCCAGACTAGGGACGCTGCGCAAATGGCGAAAATAGTATTTAGCTGGGGCTTGCCGATAAAACGGCGAAGGCCCCGGATCTTGTGAACGCAACTGCCTTGTTGAAACGTTGAAAGCTTGCGCACTCGCTGTGGGAGCGGGCATGCCCGCGAACACCGGCAAAGCCGGTGCCAGCCACTGCGTCGCCTGGTTCGCGGGCTCGCCCGCTCCCACAGGGCCTGCGCCTTTGCAGACCCTAGTTTTTTCCTGCCTAGCCCCTCGGAAAAAGGTGGTTTCGCCTGCCCGAAGGTTCCACCCAGAATGCCGTGTATCGCACAGCACAACAGGAACCTAGACATGACGTTCTCCATCATTGGTCGCTGCCAGGAAACCGGCCAGATCGGTATCGCCATCAGTTCGTCGAGCATCGCCGTGGGGGCCCGTTGCCCGTGGGTGCGTGCCGGCGTGGGCGCGGTCGCTACCCAGAACATCACCTTGCCGGCGCTGGGCCCGCAGATTCTCGACGCCATGGAGCAGGGCCAGTTGGCACCCGCCGCAGCGCTGGACCGGGTGTTGAGCGCCAATGGCTGGAGCGAGTACCGCCAGGTGACGGTGATCGACAGCACCGGCCAGGTAGCCTTTTTCACGGGGCGCGAGGCGCTTGGCACACACCATGCCGTGGCCGGCGAGCAATGCGCGGCGGCGGGCAACCTGCTGTCTTCCACCCAGGTGATCGAAGCGATGGTGCTGGCCTTCGAACAGGCCGGTGGGCACCTGGCCGACCGCCTGCTGGCGGCCATGCACGCGGCGATGGCTGCGGGGGGTGAGGCGGGGCCGGTGCACTCGGCGGCGCTGAAAATTGCGGGCGAGCTGACCTGGCCACTGGTGGACCTGCGCGTCGACTGGGCCGACAACGACCCCATCGGAGCGCTCGATGGCCTGTGGCAAGCCTACCGCCCACAAATGCAGGACTACGTCACCCGCGCCCTCAACCCGACCTCTGCGCCGAGCTACGGGGTGCCGGGCGATGAGTGAGTTTGCCAGCCGGACGCTGCTGGCCAGGCTGGTCGGCTTTGCCACGGTCAGCCGTGATTCCAACCTGGCGCTGATCGGCTTCATTCGCGATTACCTGGCCGGGTTGGGCGTGGAATGCGAGCTGTTCCACAACCCGGAGGGCACCAAGGCCAACCTGTTTGCCACCATCGGCCCCAAGGATGTTGGCGGCGTGGTGCTGTCCGGGCATACCGACGTGGTGCCGGTAGACGGCCAGGCCTGGACGGCCGAACCGTTCGTCCTCAGCGAACACGATGGCCGCTTGTATGGCCGTGGCACAGCCGACATGAAAGGCTTCATCGCGTCAGTGCTGGCAGCGGTACCCGCATTTCTCGCCCAACCGCTGCGCATGCCGGTGCACCTGGCATTTTCGTATGACGAAGAGGTCGGCTGCCTGGGTGTACGTTCGATGCTCGCAGCGCTCGAACAGCGCCCGCACAAACCGCGGCTGTGCCTGATCGGTGAGCCCACTGAACTCAAACCCGTGTTGGGGCACAAGGGCAAACTGGCGATGCGCTGCCAGGTGCATGGCGCTGCTTGCCATTCAGCTTATGCACCGTATGGCGTGAATGCCATCGAGTATGCCGCCAGGCTTATCGGCAAGCTGGGTGATATCGGCGACGCGCTGGCCTTGCCGCAGCATCACGACGAGCGTTTCGACCCACCGTTCTCCACGGTGCAGACCGGGGTGATCAACGGGGGCAGGGCGCTGAACATCGTGCCGGCCGAGTGCGAATTCGATTTCGAGGTGCGTGCCTTGCCGGGGTTCGAGGCACAGGCGGTGGCGGACCAACTGCAGGCCTATGCCGAGGCTGAGTTGCTGCCGCGCATGCGCAAGGTCCACGCCGACAGCGCCATTCGCCTGCAGCCGCTGAGTGCCTATCCGGGGTTGGCTACACCGCAGAACAGTGAAGCTGCGCAGGTGGTGGCGCTGCTCAGTGGTTCGGATAAATTCGGCACCGTGGCGTTTGGTACTGAAGGCGGGCTGTTCGACCAGGCGGGCATCCCGACCGTGGTGTGCGGGCCCGGGAGCATGGAGCAGGGGCACAAGCCGGATGAATTCGTCAGTGTCGAACAGCTGCAGGGCTGTGATGCCATGCTGCTCAGGCTGGTGGATCACCTCAGGCAGGCTTGACGGTTGAGCTGCCGGGGCTCTGTGGGCGCGGGTGCACTCGCGAATGGGCCGCAGTGCGGCCCCCGGCGACTCAGAAGGTTGCTTTTACCTGCAGGCCCACCACCAGCGCGTTGTCGATGTCCTTGCCAGTGAACGCCCCTGGCTCGATGATGTACTGCACATCCGGGCGCAGGTTCAGCCATGGCGTGGCCTGGTAGCCGTAGCTCAGCTCGATCAACTGCTCGGCGCTGTCGATATCGGGGAACGGCTGGCCGGCGTTGAATGCAGCATCTTCCAGCACATCGCGGCTACGCGGGTTGGGTACGGCGCGGCCGTAACCCAGTGCCACGGTATCTCTCGGGCGGCCTTCGAACGGCTTGTACAGCACCACCCCGGCGCCATACCACTTGGTGAACGGCGAAGCGGCCTTGCTCGACGCCGAATACTGGCCGAAGGCGTGCAGGCTGCGGCCTGGCGAGGCCTGATCGTTCCACAGCGCCTGGTCGACCAGCAGGTAGTGCCCACCGCGCCCCGACACTTCGTCGTCGCTGCCGATGCGCTTCACGTCGGAGCTGTCGTAGTAGTAGCCGAGCTTGTACTCGCCCGGCAGCTCGCCCTGCAGCTTGTACACCAGCTCCACCGGGACCACGGTGCCAGTGGTGTGCTTGGGCCCCAGGTGCCAGGCACGGCTGGAATTGCCATTGCTCTCGGGGTCCACATTGAACGCTGCCACACGCAGTTGCCAGGCGGGCGACAGGTCGTACTTCACGCGCACGCCGAGGTGGGCGTTGGGGTAGTTGGTCCAGCCGCTGCCCCCCGACATGTTCAGCGGGTGGCCACAGAAGCCGGCGTTCATGAAATTGCACAGGATGCCGCTGTCCAGGCCGCCGACGTCGTTGCCCATGGCCATGTAGCCCAGCTTGACGTTGAGCGCAGGGGTGAACAGGGTGCGTTCGTAGCTCAGCTCGGTCAGGCGGGTGTACAGACCGCCGTAGTTTTCCTGGATCGGCAGGCGGTTGCCGACCAGATCGTCCGACGCGCTGTTGCCGCGACGGTCGTTGATGGTCAGCTGGACTTTGCCGCCGTTGTCCAGGCCGTACAGCTTCGACAGGTCGAACTGCACGCCCAGCTTGACGTTCTGCGAGTAACGCGCCGAGCGGTGCAGGCCGCCATGCGCGTTGTAGGCGGTTTCACCGCTGTAGTCGCCGGTGATTTTCACCCCATCCTGTTCCAGCTGGTGGCGCAGGCCGCCCCAGTCACCGGTGAGGGTGCTGCGGGTTAGGAGGTCGTCGTTGGCAAGTGCGGTGCTGCTGGCCAGCGCCAGCAGCAGGGTGGGGGTGAAGCGAATTACGGATGGCATTGCTGTGTCTCGGGTTGTCTGTTCGGGCCTCTTCGCGGGTGAACCCGCTGCCACAGGGACTGCACCATTTGCCAGGGCAGTGATCCTCCTGTGGCGGCGGGTTCACCCGCGAACGGGGCGACGCTGTGTTACGGCAAGGCGTAAGCGATCACGTAGTCGCCGCGGTCGGTCGACTGGCGCGCTCCGCCCGCTGTCACGACCACGTACTGCTTGCCGGTTTTCGGCGAAACATAGGTCATGGGGCCACCCTGGCTGCCCACTGGCAGGCGCGCCTTCCAGATTTCGTCACCGTTGCCGCTGTTGTAGGCGCGCAGGTAGAAGTCCTGGGTGCCGGCAATGAACACCAGGCCGCCTTGGGTCGACAGGGTGCCGCCCAGGGTGGGCAGGCCGATCTTGATCGGCAGGTGCATGCGGATACCCAGCGGGCCGGTGTCTTCAACGGTGCCCACCGGTACCTGCCAGGCCACCTGGCGGGTCTTCATGTCGATCGCGGTGAGGGTGCCGAACGGCGGCGCCTGGCATGGAATACCGGCTACCGACAGGAAGCGGTTCTTGTTCACCGCATACGGGGTGCCCTTGAGCGGTACTGCACCCATGCCGGTGTTCAGGGCTTCGCCGCCGGACGCTGCATTGCCTTTGTTCTGCGACGGAATCATCTGGATCCACAGGCCCAGGCGCATGTCGTTGACGAAGATGAAACCGTGCACCGGGTCGGTGGAAAGGCTGCCCCAGTTCATGCCGCCCAGCGAACCCGGGAAGCTCAGCGACAGGTCGGTGCCGGGCGCTGTGTACAAGCCGTCATAGCGCATCTTCTTGAAGTCGATGCGGCACAGCAGCTGGTCATACGGGGTAGCACCCCACATGTCCGACTCGGTTAGGGTCTGCGCGCCGATCTGCGGCATGCCCACCGACTTGGGCTGGGTTGGCGAGTACGGCTCGTTTGGAATGTTACTTGGCTTGACCGGAACTTCGTCGACCTGGGTCAGCGGTTTGCCGGTGGCGCGGTCGAGCACGTAGATCTGCCCGGCTTTGGTACCGATCACTACCGCAGGTACGGTCTGGCCGTCGTCCTTGGTGAAGTCGATCAAGCTCGGCTGCATCGGCAGGTCGAAGTCCCAGAGGTCGTTGTGCACGGTCTGGTACACCCACTTCTGGTTGCCGGTGGTGGCGTCCAGGGCCAGCACCGAAGCGCCGTAGGTGTGGTCCAGCTTGCTGCGTTCAACACCGTAGATGTCGGTGGACGACGAGCCCATCGGCAGGAATACGGTGTTCATCGCCGGGTCGTAGGACATCGGTGCCCAGCTGTTCGGGGTGCTGCGCACGTAGGTGTTGTCGCCCTGCGGGGCCTGGCGGTCTTCGGGGTTGCCCGGGTCGAAGGCCCAGCGCATTGCCCCGGTGATCACGTCGAAGCCACGGATCACGCCGCCTGGCATGTCGGTCTGGACGTTGTCGGCAACGCGGCCGCCGACCACCACGGTGGTGCCGGCCATCAGCGGTGCCGAGGACAGCTGGTAGTAAGAGTCAGGCACATCGCCCAGGCCGGCCATCAGGTTGACCTGGCCGTTGTTGCCGAAGCCCTGGCAGAACTCGCCGGTGTCGGCATCGACGGCAATCAGGCGGCCATCGATGGTGTTGGTCAGCAGGCGACGCTGGCAGTTGGCGCCGGCCGGCACGCTACCGCCGGTGACCGGCGAGCTGTTGGGCTGGGTCGGCTGGGGGATGGCCGCAGTGGCATCGAAATAGGCCAGGCCGCGGCAACGCTGCCAGACCTTGGACTGGGCATTGATGGCGTTCTTCCACAGCTCTTTGCCGGTGTCGGCATCCAGCGCGATCAGGTTGTTGTGCGGGGTGCAGATGAACACCTTGTTGCCGATCTGCAGGGGTGTCAGCTGGTCTTCGGCACCGTTGCCGTCGCTGATGGCGACGTCGCCGGTGTGGTAGGTCCAGGCCACCTTCAGCTTGTTCACGTTGTCACGGTTGATCTGGTCCAGCGCGGCGAAGCGGCTGCCACCTTCGGTATTACCGTAGTGGGCCCAGTCCTTCTGTTCCTTGCCGGCCTCGACCGCGGTCATGCCCGGGCCTTTGCCAGTAGGGGCTACGCTTGGGTGGGCGACGAACATGTTGCCGGCGGCAACCGCCAGCACCACGGCCATCACCGCGGCAACGCCGTAGGCACCGCGCCCGGCGCTGGCGCCATTGGCGCGGGCCAGCAGTGGGTACACCAGCGCTACCACCATGCCGATGACACCGAACATGAACAGGCGCGAGAACAGCGGCCAGAACACCAGGCCGGCGTCGACCAGCGCCCAGAGGGCAGTGCCAACCAGGAACAGCGCGTACAGCCAGGCGCCCACTTTTTTACGGCGGGCAATGAGCACACCGGCGATGGCCATGGCCAGGCCGCCGATCAGGAAGTACCAGGAACCGCCCAGGCCGGCGAGTTTGACGCCGCCGGCAGCCAGGAGCAGGCCAAGCAGGGCGATGATCACGCCCAGGCCAATCAGGATGATTTTAGAGGCGCCAGAGGCGCGCGGTGTTTCGTTCATGCCAGGGATCTCAGCAGGTGGAATGCGCGCAGTTTAAGCCCTTAGCTTGCTAATTAACAAGTTGGTACATAATTTTGTGAGGCTGATTGTCGCAGGGCTGAACTTAACGCGATGTGACTAAAATTCTAGATCGTGTCTGGAAAAATGCATGAAACCACCGGGTATGGCGGGCAAGGTTTTATTATCCAGCTCCGGTCGGTTGTAGGCTTTACGCGGGTTGGGCGTGCGCCCGCCATGGCCCGGTTTGCTCGGCGCCACGCTTCTTGACCGGGCTGACGGTTTGTAAGACCTTTGCGAGTTTTCGAGGACGGCCTGACATGGACAAACTTTTGGCGATGAAAATGTTCGTGGCCACCGTCGATGCCCAGGGTTTTTCAGCGGCTGCACGCCGGCTGGGGGTGGCGACC
The DNA here is from genome assembly GCF_043106615.1 of Pseudomonas sp. CJQ_9. Classification (NCBI taxonomy): domain Bacteria; kingdom Pseudomonadati; phylum Pseudomonadota; class Gammaproteobacteria; order Pseudomonadales; family Pseudomonadaceae; genus Pseudomonas; species Pseudomonas sp. CJQ_9. The sequence continues at coordinate 87,808 of NZ_JBICMS010000099.1, forward strand.
TCGTCGGTGACGCGCCTGGTCGATGCCCTTGAGTCGGCGCTGGGCGCCACCTTGCTCAATCGTTCGACGCGCCAGGTCAGTCTGACCGAGGCAGGCGCGCGCTACTACCAGCGCGCCCGGGGCATCTTCGAGGCGCTGGACGAGGCCGATGCCAGCATCTCGGACCGCGGTGAGGAACCGGTCGGTGTGCTGCGCCTGTGCTTGCCGGTGGAGTTCGGCAGGCGGGTCATCGCCCCGCACCTGGGGCCGTTTCTGGCGCGCCACCCGGCGCTGGAGCTGGACATCGACCTTAGCGACCGCATCGACGACCTGCTCGACGGGCGTTATGACCTGTCGATCCGCCTGGGTGACCCAGCGCCCAGCGATGAAATGGTGTGCCGCCCACTGGGCCGCTTCCAACGCTGGCTGGTCGCCAGCCCGGGCTACCTGGCCGAGCGCGGGCCGCTCCTGCATCCCCGGCAGCTGCTTGAACACGCCTGCCTGCGTTTTCGCTACGGGCAAAAAGCACGGCCCTGGCGCCTGACCTGTGGCCAGGAAAGCCTGGAGCTGGACGTAAGCGGGCCGCTGCGCAGTGCCAACGCCGACATGTTGCGCGAAACGGCGCTGGCGGGCAGCGGTATTGCATTGCTGGCCGACTGGCTGGTACGCGAAGACGTTGAAGGCGGTCGGCTGCAGCGCCTGTTCCCTGAATGGCAAGCCAACCCTGGCACCGCCAACGACTGTATCAACGCCCTGTACCTGCCCAACCACCGGGGTTCGCGACGGGTCAGCGCTTTCATCGGGTTTTGCGAAAATGTGCTGAATACTGGCCGCTAGCGTTGCGCTATACGCAAAGGCGCGTTGCGTAGCTGCCCAATTCTCGGCGCCGCTGCCCGCAGGTAAGGTGGCCGTCATCCCCATACCTTGTCGAGGAACCTCGCATGAACCCTTCCGTCGCGTCAGCGCAACCGGCCACTGCCGGCCTGAGCCGGGCCCTGGTCGTACTCCTGGCGTTCTGCTGCGGCGCTATCGTTGCCAACATCTACTACGCCCAACCCATCGTGGGGCTGATAGCCCCGGACCTGGGGCTGTCTACCGAACATGCCAGCCTGATCGTTTCCCTCACCCAGCTCGGCTATGCCTTGGGCCTGTTGTTGCTGGTACCGTTGGCCGACTTGCTGGAAAACCGTCGTCTAATGGTGGCCACCGCCGTTCTGGCCTGCATCAGCCTGCTGTTGGCAGGTACCAGTGGCAGTGGCCAGGGGCAGTTGTTCCTGGGTTACGCCCTGCTGATCGGCTTCAGTTCAGTGGCGGTGCAGATGCTGATTCCGCTGGCGGCGCACCTGGCGCCCGAGCACCAGCGCGGTCGGGTAGTGGGCAACATCATGGGTGGGTTGCTGCTGGGCATCCTGCTGGCCCGGCCGTTGTCCAGCCTGGTGGCCGACCACTTCGGCTGGCGTGCGGTATTCATCGGCGCTGCCGGGGTGATGTTGGCGATCATCCTGCTGCTGGCGTCGACCCTGCCGCAGCGTCGGCCCGAGCACAAGGCCAGTTACGCAGGGCTGATGCTGTCGCTGCTCACCTTGCTGCGCCATTACCCGCTGCTGCGCCAGCGCTCGCTGTACCAGGCCTTGATGTTCGCCGCATTCAGCCTTTACTGGACGGCGGTGCCGCTGGCCCTGGCTGCAGGGCATGGCCTGTCGCAAAGCCAGATTGCCTTGTTCGCGTTGGTCGGCGCAGTGGGTGCGGTTGCGGCACCCATTGCCGGCCGCCTGGCCGATGCCGGGCATGCCCGGGCGGGGTCGTTCCTGGCGCTGTTACTGGCGCCGGCCGCCTTGCTGCTGGGTTTGACGGTGCCCGGCTACAGCGTGATCGGCCTGGGCCTGACGGGTGTGCTGCTGGATTTTGCGGTGCAGATGAACATGGTGATCGGCCAGCGTGAAGTGTACGCACTGGACCCGGCCAGCCGTGGGCGTTTGAATGCGGTGTACATGACCAGCATCTTCCTTGGCGGGGCGCTGGGTTCGGCAGTGGCCAGTGCGCTGTTCAGCCAGTTTGGTTGGGCAGGGGTGGCATTGGTGGGCGCCGCCTTGCCGGGGGTGGCGCTGCTGGTCTTCGTTTTCCAGGCACGCCAGGCTCGATAGGCGCTGCAACGCCAGTGGCAGTGGCCTGCCTGTGCCAGGGGCTAGCGGCTCAAGGGCAAGGCCACGCCAATCAGGGCGAACAAGCTCCCGCAGCAGCGATTGAAGCCTTTGCCTGCTTTGCTCAGCCAGGGCCGAACTCGGTACGCCAGCCGCGCCAGCAGGTATTCGACCAGAAACTCGACGCTGGCGAAGGTGGCCGCCATGACCACGAACTGCAACAGCAGCCCGCGCTGTGGGTCGATGAACTGTGGCAGGAACGCGCCGTAGAACAGCAGCACCTTGGGGTTGGCCATGGCCGACAGCAGCCCTTGGCGAAACAACCCTGCGTTGTTCAGCCCAGCGTTGCCCGCATTGAGTTCCAACTGCAGGCCTGGGCTGCGCCACAGCTGAACACCTAGCCAGACCAGGTAGGCACCCCCTAGCCATTTCAGTACGCCAAGCACCGACGCCGAGGCCTGCAGCAATGCACCAAGCCCGAACATCGCCAGGGCGATGAGCGCGCTGAAGCCGAACACGCCGCCGACAATGGTGAACAGGGTTCGCCGGGCCCCATACAGGGCGCCGTGGGTCAAGGCCAGCAGGCTGTTAGGGCCTGGGGTGAGCGACAAACCGATGCTCGCCAGCAGGTAGATGAGCCATGTGTCGAGGTTCATGCCGGGTAACGCCATGTGATGAACAGGGCGCCAGTCTAGGGCGCAATGGTGGCGCTGGCAGGGTAATATCCGGACATTCGATGGTACTTTCTGGACGTGAATACCGTGTATCCCGATATTCGCTTGCTGATCTTGCCGCTACCGGATTTTGCCTTGCTGCCGTTTGGCGCCTTCCTCGACAAGTTGCGCTTCAGCGCCGATGACGAGGACTACAGCCAGCAGCGTTATTGCAGCTGGACGGTGGCGGGGCTGGGTGGTGAACCGGTGCCTTCCAGCAGCGGTGCAGTGCTGCAGGTCGAGGCCGTGGCCGGCGACCTCGAGCTGGCCAGTTTCGACTACCTGGTGCTGTTCGGCGGGCGCAATGCCATGGCCACCGCCGCACTTGCACCGCGCTACCAGGCTTTGCTCAAGCGCGCCAGCAAGGCGGGCGTCAAATTGGTCGGGGTCGACAATGGTGTTTTCCTGCTGGCGGCGTGCGGCTTGTTGCGTGGGCACAAGGTGGTGGTGCACTGGCGCCACGAAGCCGAATTCCGGGCGGCGTTCCCGCATGTGCAGCTACTGCCTGAGCAACTGTACTGCATCGATGGCAACCGTATTACCTGCGCCGGTGGCACGGCGGCCATCGACCTGGCTGTCGCGCTGCTGTCACGTGCCTGCGGTCGCACGCGGGCACTCAAGGGCTTGGCCGACATGCTGGTGGATGAAACCCGCGACAGCCGCCATGCCTTGCGCTCCCTGGAGCCGGGCAGCGGGCCGGGGCGCCAGGTGCAGAAGGCGCAGGCACTGATGCGCCATCACCTGGGGGCGCCGCTGGCGGTGGAGCAACTGGCGGCAGCGTTGGGCATCAGCCGGCGCCAGCTGGACCGGCAGTTTCATGCCAGTCATGGCCTGAGTGCCAAGGCCTGGTGGCGCGAAATGCGCCTGCAGCAAGCACGCTGGCGCTTGCTCAACTCCACCCACAGCCTGGCGCAGATTGCCGATGAAGTCGGCCTGGGCGATGCCAGTTACCTGGGCAAATGCCTGCGGGCGCGGTTTGGCTGTACCGCGCTCGAGCTGCGAGCAGCTACACACCAGGGCTGAAGCGCGCCTGACAGGGTTGCAAGGGGGCTCGAATTCACTGTGGTGTGCCGAACAGTGCGGTCCAGTAGATGCCCGCATCGCTCTTCGGGTCCACTGCGTAGGCAGCCCCCAGGTCGCGGAACTCGGGGTTCATCAACGTGGCACAGTGCCCGGGGCTGTCCAGCCAGCCTTCGACCACCTTGTGCGCAGTGTCACGCCCAGCAGCAATGTTCTCGCCGATCTGCTGATACAGGTAGCCGGCCAGCTCCGCCCGGTCGCCGGGGGTGCGGCCATCCTTGTCGATGTGGTCGAAGAAATTCTGGTTGGCCATGGCCCGCGTGTGGTTGGCGGCAGCCCCCGCCAGCACCGTGTTCCAGCTTAACGGCGGGGCGGCAGCGAAGGGTTGCCCGCCACACTGCCGGGCCACCTTGCGGGCCGCGTTGATTTCCTCCACCACCTTCTGCCCTTCGGCTTGCCAGTCACCGAGGCGGCCACTGAGCAGTGGCCGGGCCAGCACGATACGCCAATCGCGGCCTTCCTGGCTGACGCCGATGTCGACGAACTGCGGGTCCAGCACCACCTGGCAGAAACTTTCCTCGATGGCATGCATGGCCGCAGGCGCATCGCGCGGCCCCGACAGGCTGATGGCCTGCACATTGACCATAGGGTAGGCCGCCCGGGTCATGGCCTGCTGCAGATCGCGGGTGCCCTCCGGCGACAGCGCCAGGCGGGTATCGCTGTTCAGCGGTGGCAGTTCCAGCGATGCCTCGCCACCGCAAGGTTGGGCCTGGCTGCGGTAGGCATTGATCGACGCGATCAGTTGCGCTTCTTCGCCGGTAATGGCCAATGCCCCGGTCGAAATCAACAGGCCAAGCGACAAGGCGGCAACGGATGACAGCACGCGCATGTGTATCTCCCTATGACTGGCAGCGGCGTGGTAGGCGCTGCTCATCCTACACAAGCTCGGGGCTTTTGGCCCAGGCGGGTGCAAGGCAAATAAAACGCCGGCAAACAGTGCCGGCGGTACACGAAGGGAGGTAGACCATTGCCCGCCGCAAAAGTGCGAAGCTTGGGCAAACAAACCTAAAAGCCGGCGACAAGTCGGGTGACAGGGCAGTGTGCGCTAACACGTGCCTTGTCAGCGGGCCAACGCCTGGTTGGGTTTGTAGAACAAAAAGTGCGTGGTCTTGGCCGTTCGGCGATAAGCCTTGGCCCAGGCTGGATGCACACTGCGGTCATGGAAGTAGAGCGCGCCGCCAGTGGAGTCCTGCAACTGCTGGTTGAGGGCTTTGCGCGCAATTTCCTTGGCAACGTCGTAGCGCTGCGGCTCCTCGACCTGGTCGGGGCGCCCGTCGCACCACCAGGAAAACTGGCAGGCTTTGCTTTCAACGCCCTGCTTGACCACACCACAGATGGTATCCGGAAAGCCATCCTGGCCCAGGCGGTTCAGCACCACGCTGGCCACGGCGGCCATGTCTTTGGCATCGGCCCCCTTGGCTTCCCAGTAAAGGGTGCGCGCCAGGCAGGTAAGGCTGTCATCCAGCGGTGCCTTGCCAGCCGGGTCCACGGCCTGCGCTTCGCTCGGGGTCAACTTTTCGGCGGGCTTGGGCGGGGGCGCTGCCTCGACCACTTTTTCTTCAAGGGCCTCGGCCTTGCCCTCGGCCACGGCGGCTTTGGCGGGGTCGGCAGCGTGCAAGGGGGCGGCAAGCAGGGCGGTGGTCAGGCCGATCAGCATCCACGAAAAGCGCATGGTCGAACTCCGAACGGTGGGCTGATGCCAGTCTAGCCAAGCGTAAGCATTAATACCAAAGGCAGGGTGGCGGCGGCGGCCACGGTTTGCAGGGCGATGATGGTGGCCATCAACGGTGCATTGCCGCCCATTTGCCGCGCCATTACGTAGGAGGACGAGGCTGTCGGCAGTGCCTGGAACAGCACCGCCACCACTGCGGCCTGGCCGCCCAGGCCCAGCAGCCGGCACAGGCCCCAGGTGGTCACGGGCATGACCAGGAACTTGAACGCCGAAGCCGCCATTAATGGCCGCGCCTGCTGGCCGAGGCGGGCGCCGCCCAGCGCTGCCCCCACGCACAGCAGCCCCAGCGGCAGGGCAGCCTGGCCCAGGGCCTTGACCGTGGGCTCGATACCCGGCGGCAGGCCCAGCCCGGTCACGCGCAGCAGCAGGCCACCCGCGCAGCCGACAATCAGCGGGTTGGCGAAGATTGCCTTCAGCACGGTTGCTGGCGAACTGTGGCGGGCGCTGAAGCGGGCGAACACCAGCACGCAGAGCAGGTTGACCAGGGGCACGATGGCCGCGTTGGCAACCGCGGCCAGGGCTATGCCGGCGCTGCCGTAGAGGCCGGCAGCCAGGGTGGCACCAATGTAGTTGTTGAAGCGGATACCGCCCTGGAACACCGAGGTGAAATCGGCACCCTCGTGGTCTGCCATGCCTTGGTAGAGCACCAGCATCACCGCGCCCGCCAAGGTGGAAAGCATCAGCGCGCCGACCATGCCCAGCACCGGCACACCCTCCAGGTTGGCGGTGGCCAGGCCATGCAGGAACAGCGCTGGCAGCAGTACGTAGTAGCTAAGGCGTTCAGCGCCAGGCCAGAAGGTTTCGGCCAGAAACCCCCGCAGGCGCAGGAAAGTACCCAGGGCAATCAGCAGAATGATCGGGAGCAGGGTGGTCAGCAGCAACTGCAGCATGTCAACGTTCCGTGGTCGGGTACCGGCACAGACTACGGCTACGCAACGATTTGTGAAACGGTATTGACTGCACTCGCTGCTGAAAACGACAGCCCGGCTGACCACCAAGCCTGCCGGGTGAAGGTCAGGCCACGTCCACCAGCACGATCTCGCTGTCTTCGATGGCGGTCACGCGCAGAAGCTGCTCCTGCTCGATGGCCACACCATCACGCGCCTCGACCCGCAGGCCGTTGACTTCCACCCGGCCCTTGGCGGGTACCAGGTAGCCCCGGCGATCGGCGTCGAAACGGTATTCGGCGGTCTCACCCGCTTTCAGGGTGGCAGCCACCAGGCGTGCATCGGTGCGGATCTGCAGGCTGTCTTCATCGCCGGCGCGGCCGCTGGCCAGGGTCACGAAGCCTTCGCCACGTTCACCTTTGGGGAATGGTCGGCTACCCCATTGCGGTGCTTCACCGGTGCGTTCCGGCACGATCCAGATCTGGAAGATACGGGTATCGACGTCTTCCAGGTTGTACTCGCTGTGCACGATGCCGGTACCGGCACTCATCACCTGGACGTCACCGGCCTCGGTCCGGCCTTTATTGCCAAGGCTGTCCTGGTGGGTGATCGCGCCTTCGCGCACATAAGTGATGATTTCCATGTCACGGTGTGGGTGCGGAGGGAAGCCGCTGCCGGCCGCGATCAGGTCATCGTTCCAGACCCGCAGGTTGCCCCAGTGCATGCGCGCTGGGTCGTAGTACTCGGCAAAGGAAAAATGATGGTGGGCGTCGAGCCAGCCGTGGTTGGCATGGCCGAGGCTATCGAACGAACGAAGTTGCAGCATGGTCGCGCTCCTTGAATCAGTGGATGAGGCCATGATGCGCCAAAGAAGCATCGAAAATAAGCGTAAATATCGGCTTAAAACAATCGAATTAGTGGTTCTATAACCTGCAAGTACTTATCCGCTTCATCGCCTAATCCCCTGATCTGCAAGCATTCGCTGGCCATTTTTGGTCGATGCGGCGAACATGCCCATTGTTTCTGTTCAGCAAGGAGTGACCGTGGCCCAAGAGCTACCCCAGGCCCCCGCCGACCTTACCCCGCCCGCCCAGTTGCCCTGGTTTCGCCGTGTGGCGGCGCGCCTGCTGGGGCGCTGCCTGACCCGCCTGCAGGCGCAGCATCGGGACTCATGGTTCCTGGGCCATGCCACCGGGCAACGCAGGGGCCATGCCGAGGGTGTGCGCGATGGTTTCGAGCGTGGCCGGGAAGCCGGCTACGAGGCCGGGCGCCAGGTGCTGGTGATCCGCGACAGCCGCCCCGAGGATGCTGCCGTGCCTGGCTGCGACGACAACCTCTTCGACGACTGGCGCCTGCCGCTGACGGCTGAACTGAAAAAACGCTTCAAGGCCGATGTGGCCCTGCGCCTGCCCGCCGAAGCGCAACCCAGCGCTGCGCAATGGAAGCTGATTTTCAGCGACACCCCGTCTACCTGCGTGGTGGCCGGGGCGGGCGCGGGCAAATCGACGTCGCTGGTACTGCGCATCCTGCTGTTGCGCCATTACCTGGGCTACGAGCTGGACGCGATGACCGTGGTCACCTTTACCCGCGAGTCGCGCAAAGACTTCATCAAGCGCCTGTTGCAGGTGTTCGCCCTTTGGCAGATCAACCTGCAACCGGCGCAGGCGCGCGAGCTGGTGCGGACCTTCCATTCACGCATTCTGCCGCTGGTGCGCAGCCTGCCGGGTTTTGACCAGCTGCGTGCTTTCGAAACGCTGGGCAGCGACATGCCAGCCGGGCGCGAAGCCGAGGCCGACAGCAACCCGTTCGACCTGCGTTTGAATGACGCCCAACGCCAGCAACTGAACCAGTGCTACAGCCGCGTGCTGCATGAAAGCCCACGCTTTGCCGAGCTGGTCGGCTTGCTGCGAAGCGAAGCCTTGCAGCTCAAACCCCTGGACCCGAACAACCCCGAGGTGCAAAAACGCGCCCAGGTTACGCAATTGGCTGCGCAGCGCGACGAAGAGCTGTGTGATGTGATCGAGGACCTCTGGTTCGCTGCCGGCGCCTGGCCGATCACAGGTATCGAACCGTGCCGCGATACCGTCGAGATCCGTGGCAGCCGGTTTCATGTGCATGGGCGCCTGGCGGGGGGCGGGCCGTTGGTGGTGCTCGGCTTCGACCCGACGGAAAGCGCGCAGTACCAGCGCCCTGGCGCCAAGCTGGCGGTACGCGGTGAGTGGGCGGTCAAACGCACTTTGTTGCAGGCGTTCTGCGACCGGCCGCTGATCTGGCTCGACAACTACGCCATGGCCCGGCGCCTGGCAGCGTCGCTGGCCGGTGATGCCGTGGCGGGCCCTGGCTTCGAGTACAAGGTCAAGGGCGAGCTGGCGGCGGTGCCACTGCTGGATGCGTTCGTGGGGGCTGCCAATTTCATCGAGAACCTTGGCCTTGAGGTGAACACGGCCGTGGCGTCGATGAGTTTCCCCAGCGGTGACAGCGACGCGCTGTTCTTCGAGGCCCTGGCCTTGTACTGGAAAGCCCTGGAAGCGCACCTGCTGGGCCTGTCGCCACCGGTGATGAGCTACAACCGCATGTTCGCGCTGTTCGGCGAAAACAACCCGGAAAACCTGCGCCTGCTACCCGACCCGCTGTTGCGGCCATTGGCGCACCTGATGATCGACGAGTTCCAGGACGTGTCGCCACAGATCGTCAGCTGGCTGCGTGCGAGTTTGCGCGAAATACGCCGACGCGGCCCGGCCATGCATACCGGACGGCATGCCCAGCATTCGTCACTGCTGTGCGTGGGCGACGACTGGCAGTCGATCTATGGCTGGCGCGGCAGTTCACCCAAGTACTTCATGGAATTCACCAAGGCCTTTGCTGCGCCGGCCAACACCCGCGTGATGCTGGTCGATAACTACCGTTGCCAGCAACAGGTGATCGATGCCGCCGAGCACCTGGTCAAGGGCACCCCGGCAATTGCCGGCAAGAAGGCCCGCGCCAGCGGCCCCGCCGCGCAATTGCCAGGCTCGCCGGTCAAGGTCTTCGACCGGGATGAGGCAGCCTTGGGCCAGACACTGATGGAGCACTACCAGCGCGGCGAGACGGTGATGATGCTGTACCGCAAGGGCAGCGACCGGGTACTGATGAGCGAGCACCTGCAAAGCGTGGTGCAAGCCGAGGCGGCGCTGCCGGCCGAGCAACGCCGGCTGCGCCAGCTGACCTACCACAGTGCCAAGGGGCTGCAAGCCGACGCGGTGTTCATGCTCGGCGACTGCCAGTACCTGACCAGCTCCCCTTACAAGAACCAGGTCTACCGCCAGGCCGGGTTGGGCAAGGCCGCAGACGCCCAGCCGTTCGATACCGCGCAGAAGGAAGAAGTGCAGCGCCTGGCCTACGTGGCAGTGACCCGTGCCGTGCAGCACTGCTATTGGCACGTCGAGGCAGCCAGCGGCGAAGCGGCTGTAGCGCCAAGGGCGTCTGCACGGGTCGATGGCCGGCAGGCATTCTTCGAGGATCTGCGCGGGCAGTGAAGGGCGCTGTGGCCGGCGAGCAAGGGGTGCCGTTCAGCTGAGGGGTGTCGGTCTGGCCTATGCAAGTGTCGGCCCGGCACCAACGCGGCTGCCGGCATCGCGCCAAGGTAGGGGGTGTCGCGGCCTTGCCAGGCCATAGTCAGGAAGCTACCCATGCGTTCATCGTCGACACCCAAGGACTACTTGCTGGACAACAATGGCATCGAAATCGCGGTGCGCTGCTGGGGCCGGGAGGACGGGATGCCGGTCTTGGCCTTGCATGGCTGGCTGGACAATGCAGCCTCGTTCGACCGCTTGGCACCGCTGCTCGAACACTGTTTCGTCGTTGCCCCCGACCTGGTCGGCCATGGGCGTTCCGACCATCGTCGGCACGACAGTGGCTATTACCTGTGGGAACACGCAGAGGACATGCTGGCGGTTGCCGACAGCCTCGGCCTGAGCCAATTCCATGTGCTGGCCCACGGCATGGGTACGGGCGTGGCGTCGCTGCTCGCGGCCATGACCAGCGGCATCGCCAGCATGACGTTCCTCGACGGCATGGGGGCACCGTTCACCGTCGCCGAGGATGACCGCGTGCAGCACCTGGCGCGGGCCTATCGGCTCAAACGCATGGTGCAGCGCAGCCAGCTACCGGGCTTCGGCGAGCCGGGCGACGCCCGCTTCGATGACCTCGACACCGCCTTGGCGCAACGCCGCGAGCGGCTGGACTCCGAGCTGTCCGAAGGCGCCGCCCGCTTGTTGGCCATGCGTGACCTGTTGCAACTGGGCGAGGGCTATTGCTGGCGCCACGACCCGCGGCTGGTGCTGCCCGAACCCATGCCGCTGACCGAGCGCGAAGCGTGCGACCTGCTCAGCCAGATCCGCTGCCCGTTGTACCTGATGTTCGGCCGCCAGGGGGCATTTGCCGGCGATGCGTTCAGCCAGCGCCAGGCGGCTTTGCCCGACCATGCGAAGGTGTCCTGGCACCCGGGCGGTCATCACTTCCACCTGGACGCGCCGGACCGGGCGCTGGTCGACCAACTGCTGCGCATCATCGCGCGGCACGAAGGGGGCATGTTGCAACGCCTGGTGAATGAGTAGCGGGTGCTGGTGATGGCCTGGGCGCCTGCGCTATGGTGGTACACCCCCAGGCCAGCCGGAGCCCGCCATGCGACCCTTCGCCATCCAGCACATCGACCACCTGGTACTGCGGGTCAGTGACCTGCCGCGCAGCGTGGCGTTCTATACCGACCTGCTTGGCTGTTCGGTCAGCCGCGTGCGTGAGGATCTGGGCATGGTGCACCTGGCCACGGGCACGGCGATGATCGACCTGGTTACGCTGGACGGGCCACTGGGGCGAACCGGTGGTGCGGCGCCGGGCGCCGAGGGGCGCAACCTGCATCATTTCTGCCTGCGTATCGAGCCATTCGATGAGCCCGCCTTGCTGGCCTACCTGCAGGCGGCGGGGGTGCAGGTAGAACCTGCCGAGAAACGCTACGGTGCCGAGGGCGAAGGGCCGTCGCTGTACTGCTACGATCCGGATGGCAACCAGGTCGAGCTTAAAGGGCCGATAGCGCCAGTGGCAGCGGTGCATCCCCTCGGGGTTTAACCCTGGCGGCGCCGCACACTGGGGCGGGCAACCATCAGTCGAAATAGCCACGCAGCCCGAACGCGTAGCCGGTGTCCACGGTGGCCGGCCGGCCCCGGCTCCAGCGCTTTTTCAACACGAACTCGAACGCCGGCTCGTACAAGGCGTCGCGCACCAGTGCGCCGGCCAGCACCTCCACGTCATACCAGCCATTGTCCAGCTCGATGATCGGCCGCCCCGGGACCTGGTAACGCGCCAAGAAGTCACCCAGCGTCTTGGGCGTGAAGTGCTGAAGCATCCGCCAGGTATATAGCATCAGCGCCCCGTGCTCGACGCGCAGCACATAGCCATTGCGCTGGTGCTTCAGGCGGCTGCCAGCTTCGCGCAGCGCCGGTGTGTGGCTGTCCAGGGTGAACAGAATGCGGTACGGCAGGTTATCGACGCCGGCCAGTGGCAGCACCACACCTTCACTCACCGCGTGGTCGCCGCTGTCGCCATGGGTGAAGGCGTAGGCCAGGTCATCGGGCAGTTGCTGTTGCTGCTTGAACTGTTCAAGCAACTGGATATCGCCAAGCAGAAAGTAGTCGACGCCGTCATTGAGCACTTCGCTGAATTCGTGGCGCATCGGTTTTCCTTATTGTTGCGCATTGCCATAGCGGCATGGGGTTAGTGCTTCTGTGCGATCTGGATCAGGTTGCCGCAGGTGTCATCGAACACCGCGAGGGTAACCGCACCCTTGTCGGTAGGGGGCTGGGTGAACTGGACGCCGGCGGCGCAGAGCCGGGCATACTCTGCCTGAATGTCACGCACGGCGAAGGAGGTGGCGGGGATACCCGCTTGCTTGAGTGCAGCTTTGTAGGTTTTGGACGCCGGGTGGTCATCTGCCTCCAGCAGCAACTCAACGCCGTTGGGGTCGTTGGGCGAGGTGAGGGTCAGCCAGCGGTGGTCGCCCATGGGGATGTCCTGCTTGGGCTCGAAACCGAGTACGTAATGGTAGAAAGCAAGGGCTTTGGCTTGATTGTCGACGAGGATGCTGGTGACGACGATCTTCATGAGTGCACACCGTATGCCTAGGGTCGATAAGCATCAGTAAAGACGCTCAGGGCCATTTGACCAGTGCGCTTGAGCCTACCCAGGGAAAACCTGCTCAAGCCATAGGCAAATGCTTGATCCGCCAGCCACCGCCCGGGCGCCTGCGGGGGTAAAGTGTCAGCCATGATCCCAATTTCCGTGCGCCCAGGCCGGCGCCAGAGAGGTAAGCGTGGCTGCCTATACCCTGCGACAACTCAAGTACTTCGTCACTACGGTGGAAGCCGGTAGCGTGGCGGAGGCTTCGCGCCAGCTTTACATCGCCCAGCCGTCGATCTCCACGGCCATCAAAGGCCTGGAGGAAAGCTTCGGGGTGCAGTTGTTCATCCGCCACCATGCTCAGGGTGTGTCGTTGACGCCCAGCGGCAAGCGCTTTTACGCCAAGGCCAAGTCGCTGCTGCAGATGGCCCATGAGTTCGAACAAAACGCCCTGGCCGACAATGACACCGTTGCCGGGCAGATTGATATCGGTTGTTTCGAAACCGTGGCGCCGTTGTACCTGCCACGGCTGATTGCCGGTTTCCGCCAGCGCTACCCTGGCGTGGATATCCGCCTGCGCGACGGCGAGCAGCAGGACCTGATCCAGGGCCTGACGGCAGGCAGCTTCGACCTGGCGTTTCTCTATGATCACGACCTCGATGGCACCATCGAGGCCGAGCCGCTGATGCCGCCGCAAAAGCCTTACGTATTGCTGCCGGAGAACCACCGTTTTGCCAGCCAGGGCCAGGTCTCGCTGCGCGACCTGTGCCCGGAGCCGATGATCTTGCTCGACGTGGCGCCCAGCCGTACCTACTTCGTCAGCCTGTTCAACGAACTGGGCCTCACGCCGAACATCGTCTTCAGTTCGCCCTCGATCGAGATGGTGCGCGGCATGGTCGGGCAGGGGTTCGGTTTCTCGCTGTTGGTCACCCGGCCGCATTCGCCCTACACCTACGACGGCCAGCGCCTGGTCATGCTGGACATCACCGAGCCGGTGGCGCTGTCGGGGTTGGCCGCGGCTTGGTTGAAGCGTGTACAGCTGACCAAGCCGGCGCAGTTGTTCGTGGCGTTCTGCCGCGAAGAACTGGCCAAGTTCCAAGACCTGTAGCCGCGCCGCGGTGCATGACGCCGTTCAGAACCAGCGGTCGTTCTTCTTGCGCCCGCGGGTCAGCGCCGGCAGGATCAGCCCGGCCAGCAGGCCCGCGCCGGCGATGCTGCCACCGTAGACCATGTAGCGCATCATCACCTGTTTGTTCTCATCGCCCAGGCGCGCCTGGGTATCGCGCAGCTCCGACTGGCTCTGGTCGTATTGCTCGTTGAGTGCCTTATTGCGTGCCTCCAGCTCGTCGATCAGCTTCTTGCGCGAATCCAGGGTTTCCTGCATGCCTTGCACGCGGTTCTTCCAGCTGTCGTCGATGGTCTTCAACTGGCCGGTGAGCTCTGCCACCTGCGCATCCAGCAACGGCAGCCGTTCGTTCTGGCCGGGAACAGACTGCAGGTCATCGCTGAGGATCCACACCACGTCGCCATTCTGGCCGCGCACCTGGCTGTACTTGCCCTGGCTGCCAAGCAGTGTCAGCTTTTGCCCGGATTTGAGTGTGCCGACAATGCGATGGCCGTCGGTCGGCCCGCTACGCACATAGGTGCTCAGGCTGTCGCTGACCCAGCGTGCGTCGCTGGCGGGTTCTTCGGCATGCACGGGTGCGGCAAGCGCCAGCAGGGCGGCGATCAGGCTGCCGCGCAGGGCAGGGAGGGCGGAGGCGGTTGGGCGGGAATCGGGCATGTTGGTCTTCGCTGCAACGGGGAAAAAGTAGGCCGGTGACTGGGCCGATGAACCGGTCGGTGGGTTGACCGTCAGCGAATGACCTTTTTTTTGTCGGCAGGTTCACTGCCTGGCGTCGGAAATATCTGCAGGATGTTGCAGCGCCCAGGCCGTGCCCGGGCGCTGCCGATGACGCAATCGTGCGCCGGGGTGCCGAGGGCAACCCGTAGACCGACCAGAAACGCTGGGAGCGCGATATCGAGGTCAAGTACGTGGTGCAGAGCGGTGCGGCCAAGGACTTGGCGCTGCGCGTACGCCAGGCCACCACCCGCGCCCATTTCGCGGGCACGCCCGCTCCCACAGGGGATCGCGCATTTCTTGAGTTCAGCGCCAAACGTGTAGGAGCGGGCGCGCCCGCGAAGGGCTGCAAAGCAGCCCCAATAACGCTTAGTAGCCGTTACCGCTGCGCGGGTTCAGGTGTTTGCGGTTTCGCTCGCAGCCTCAGCCGTCTTGACCGACGCCTTTTTCTCCTGCACCACGATATAGAACTCTTCGCCATGCTTCACCGCCCCATACAGCACGGCTTTTTCGATCAACTCGTTGCCGCGCAGCTGGCGCAGCATCATCGGGTCCTTGCGCAGGTCGCGGTACAGCGCCAGGCAAAGCAGCACCATCACTACCACAAACGGCAGGGCCACCACGATCGTGAGGTTCTGTAGCCCGGTCAGCGCTTCGCCAGGGTCCCGTGGGTCGCCGATCGCCAACATGATGGCCGCGACCGTCCCGGTCAATGCGCCCCAGAAGATCACCGTGCGCCGCGAAGGCGCGGTGGTGCCGTGCTCCGACAGGGTGCCCATCACCAACGACGCTGCGTCGGCGCCGGAGACGAAGAAGATACCCACCAGCACCATCACCAGCACTGACGTCGCCGAGGCCAGCGGGTAGCTGTCCAGCAACTGGTACAACGCATGGTTGCTGTTGACTGCCCCGTTGGCCAGCTGGAAAGCACCTTCGCGCAGGGCATCGACGGCCGCGCCGCCGAAGATGGTGAACCACACCAGGCTGACCAGGCTCGGCACCAGCAGCACGCCGGTAACGAACTGGCGGATGGTGCGGCCACGGCTGATGCGGGCAATGAACATGCCCACGAACGGCGTCCAGGAAATCCACCAGGCCCAATAGAACACTGTCCAGCCGGCCAGCCAGCTGTTCATCTGCTCGCCACCGCTGGCGTTGGTACGGGCCATCATTTCCGGCAGCATCTTGATGTAGATGCCGAGCGAGGTCGGCAGCAGGTTCAGCATGAGCAGGGTCGGCCCGACCATGAACACGAACAGCGCCAGCACCAGGGCCAGCACCATGTTGATGTTGGACAACCACTGGATGCCCTTGCCGATGCCCGATACCGCCGACGAGACGAAGGCGATGGTCAGCAGGGTGATGATGGAGATGTAGAACAGCTTGCCGGGGCTCTCGATCCAGCCGTTGTATTCCAACCCGCCGGCGATCTGCAGGGCGCCCAGGCCCAGCGAGGCCGCCGAGCCGAAGAGCGTGGCGAAGATTGCCATCATGTCGATCAGGCGGCCAAGCGGGCCGTTGGCGTGCTTGCCGATCAACGGCCGGAAGGCCGCGGAAATCAACTGTGAGCGGCCCCGGCGGAAGGTCCCGTAGGCGATGACCAGGCCGACGATGGCGTACATGGCCCAAGGGTGCAAGGTCCAGTGGAAGAGGGTGGTCGCCATGGCGACCTGCATCGCTTCGCTGGTCTGCCCGCTGGCCGAGCCGGGCGGCGGTGACACGTAGTGCGACAGCGGCTCGGCCACGCCGAAGAACATCAGGCCGATACCCATGCCGGCACTGAACATCATCGCCACCCAGGACACCGTGCGAAACTCAGGCTGTTCGCCATCGCGGCCAAGCGGTACCCGCCCGTAGCGGCTGGCGGCCAGCCACAGCACGAACACCACGAACAGGGTGGAGGTCAGTACGAAAAACCAGCCAAAATTGAGAATGACCCACGATTGCGCAGTGGACGCGCTGCGCGCCAGGCTGGCCTGGTTGATGAAGCCCCAGAGCACGAAAGCGATGGCCAGGATGCTGGTGAAACCGAAGACTACCCAGTCCAGCTTGCCCTCGAAACGCCGGTCCTGGCGGGCTTCTGCGGTTTTCGAGGGGTCTGTAACGCCAAGGTCGAGTGTTTCGTTGATGTGTTCCTTTACCATGAATGCTGACGCCCCTGTTTGGCTTACCTGTTCGTACAGGCTTGTAGTTGTGTGGGCTACCGAGGCCGTTGCCGGCCTCGGCGGGGTGAAGTGCTGGCGGATTATCCTGCGCGGCCGGCGCCGGCGCCTGTCCCGATAGCGTCCTGGGGCTGCCCTTGCGCGACTTGGCAAATACTTTTAGTTCTGGGGGCAATGGCCCTTTCTGTCTCGGCTTCTGGTACGCTGGTGGGCATTACCCGGGGCCGCACATCAAGCACCGTAGAAGCGCTGTCGCGTGCGGGCCCGGCCGTACCAGGAAACGGAGATTCGTAATAATGGCCACTGACCGTGTGAGCCTGATTCATTTCGATAAACTGAGCATGAGCCCTGCCGCAGCCGAGCGGTTCCAGCATGCTCTCGATGCGCTGGAAGCGCTCAAGCTGCAAGACCGGTACGTTTACCTCATCGCGCCTTACCTCGGGGATGTCGCTGACGCTTGCGACGCTGAGCAATTGGCGACGGCCCTGGAACAGGGCCTGCGCGTAGTCGAAGAACTGTTGGCCGCCCACTCGGGTAACAAGGCCAAGGCCGATGAAGTGCGCAAAGTGTTCAATGATGCCGGCGAGCGCGCGCGGGCTGAATTACCCGGCTGAACGGCATATGGCCAAAGACATCGACAACCCCTGCGTTTCGCTGTGCCAGCTCAACAGTGAGTTGTGCGTGAGCTGCGGCCGTACCCGCGAGGAAATCCGCAAATGGCGGGGCATGAAGCGCCCCGAGAAGATGGCGACGGTGCAGCGGGCGGCCACGCGCATGAAGGCCATCGCCAAGAAGGCCGCCAAGCGGCAGGCCAGTTAAGCCCTACTGGCAGCCCATCAGCCCCCACAGGGGCGCGCACAGCTAGAGGTCTGCACTGCTCCTGTGGGAGCCCGGCTTGTCGGCGTTGGGCCGCACTACTTTTTATGCCCATAAAAGGACCGCTAGTCGGCCTCTGATGGTCCAGACTGTATACAGCCCCACACCTGATGCAGCTGACCAGCATTGCTCAAGCCATTGGTCACCCAGCGGGGCGGCAAAGTTACAACTGCCGAGGGTCGTTGATGATCAAGCGTCGCCTGCGCCACGCCTTGCCCTTGTTGTGCCTGATGCTGCTGCCCCTGGCGGCGGTAGCCGATGAAACATGCCGGCGGCTGACCGCCACCGGTAACCCGGAATACCCGCCTTACCTGTGGCGCGATCCACGCAATCCGCAGCAGTTGATGGGTGCCAATGCCGATTTGCTCAAGCACCTGGGCAAGCAGCTCGGGCTGGAGATCGACGTGGTTTACGCGGGGCCGTGGTCACGGGCGCAGGAAGAAGTGCGCACTGGGCGGATCGACCTTCTGGCCGGGTACTTTCGCACCGAGGCAAGGCAACAGCAGATGGACTTCATCGAGCCACCGTTCCTGGCCACCCCCAGCGTGGTCTGGGTGCGCCAGGGTGACGCCTTTGCCTACCGGCAATGGGCGGACCTGAAGGGCCGCAAGGGCGGTACGCTGGTGAACAACAGCCATGGCCAGCAGTTCGACGAGTATGCGCAGGCTCATCTCACGCTCGAAGCGGTACCCACTGCTCGCCAGGCGTTCGAGAAACTGGTGCACAAGCGCAGTGCCTACGTGGTTTACGAGCAGTACCCAGGCATGGCCCTGGCGCGCACGCTGGGTATTGGTGGTGCCGTGCAGGTACTGCAGCCACCGGTCTCCAGTGAAGGGTTGTACTTGGCCATTTCGCGTAATTCAGCCTGCAACCAGCCACAGCTGCGCGCGGCACTGGCCCGGGAAATGGCCAAGATCGTGGGCGGCGCCCTGCCGCAGCAGTTGTTGAAGCAGAACATGGAGCAATGGCAATGACAGGCCCTGCGCTGGCCGGTGCTACAGCGCCCGGGCCAGCTGCTCGGCTTCCTTGGCGTTACTGACGTTGACCGCGCCAGGCAAACGGACGTCATTCTTCGCCGCGAGCAGCTCGGCCATCACGCTGACGGCAATTTCCGCCGGGGTCTTGCTGCCGATATAGATGCCTATCGGCCCATGCAAACGCTGCAGCGACGCTTCGCTTTCGCCGAAATGCTCGATCAGCCGCTCACGGCGCAGCTGGCTGTTGCGCCGCGAGCCGATGGCGCCAATGTAGAAGGCCGGGCTGTGCAAGGCTTCGAGCAAGGCCAGGTCGTCCAGCTTCGGGTCATGGCTGACGGCAACGATGGCGCTGCGCACATCTGCCTTGAAGGCCCGGACAACATCGTCCGGCATGCCTGGCAGCAGGGTAACGCCGGGGATGCTCCAGCCTGCCGTGTATTCCGGGCGCGGGTCGCACAACGAGACACTGAAGCCGTTGAACAGGGCCATGGTTGCAAGGTACTCGGCCAGGGCGCCGGCACCGATCAGCAGCAGGCGGTAACCAGGCCCAAGGGTACTGAACAGGCGCTGGCCATCAAACCTGAACAGTTGTGGGGTAGCGGTGGCAACCAGGCTGGCAGCACCCGTGTACAAGTCGAGTTCGCGACACATCAGGTTGCCGCTGTCCAGGCTGGCCAGCAGTTGTTCCAGGTGCGACAACGCGGGTGCGAACTCCAGCACCAGTTCAAGGGTGCCACCGCAGGGCAGGCCGAAACGGTGGGCTTCGTCGGCGCTGACGCCGTAGCGCACCACCTGCGGCTGGCTGCTGGGCATGCCGGGGCCGCCATAGGCGCTGGTGTAGCGGTGGATGAGGTCGTCCTCGATACAGCCACCGGATACGCTGCCAACCACCCGGCCATCGCTGCGCAGCGCCATCATCGAGCCGACCGGGCGCGGTGAAGAACCCCACGTACGGGCGACCGTGGCAAGCAGGGCGCGGTGGCCGCCGGCAAGCCAGTCGCGGGTGGTGCGCAGCACCAGCAGGTCGATGCTTTCCATGGAAACTCCGTTACAACACTGTCGAGAAGGTTGGCTCAGGCATGCCCCCTTCAGCGCATATGCAAGATGATGGGGCTACTGCTGGCCGGGTCGGTGTGCCCGCGCAACTTGCTTACCGCCTGCGCGTCGACCGCGCCGCCCTGGTTGCCCCAGGCCGAGCGCACGA
The DNA here is from genome assembly GCF_043106615.1 of Pseudomonas sp. CJQ_9. Lineage (NCBI taxonomy): Bacteria > Pseudomonadati > Pseudomonadota > Gammaproteobacteria > Pseudomonadales > Pseudomonadaceae > Pseudomonas > Pseudomonas sp. CJQ_9. Next base: position 107,549 of record NZ_JBICMS010000099.1, read on the forward strand.
ACGTCAGCACCTCGGCGACCTCCTTGTCCCCCAGTTGCTCGCGGAAGGCCGGCATACGGTAAGCATCAGGCACTCCAGCAGACACTACCCGCTGTGAACCGTTCAAGGTGATATTGATCGCCGACACGTCTTCTTTGGCTAAAGCCGACGTAGCCCCGGCCAGTGGTGGCATCCACTGCGCCTGGCCCTTGCCGTCCAGGCCATGGCACGACGCGCAGCGGGTCACGTAGGTGTGCGCCCCGGGGGTGTCCAGCCGCTCGGCAGCCGACACCGCCTGGTACTGCCAGGGCGCGCCATCGCGCTGAGGGTCACCGGGCAGCGACTTCAGGTAATGGGCGATGGCGGCCAGGTCGTCGTCAGTCATGAACTGGGTGGAGTTGTTGAATGCCTCGGTCATCGAACCGAATACCACGGCATGGCGGTTGCGGCCGGTCTTGAGGAACTGGGCGATTTCAGCTTCGCTCCAGCGCCCCAGCCCCGTGTTGTGGTCCGCACGCAGGCTCGGTGCATACCAACCATCGAGCAATGCCCCGGCCAGGTACGCTGTGCCGCTGTCGTCCAGGGCCTTTTCGTTGAACGCCAAACCACGCGGCGTGTGGCAACTGCCGCAGTGGCCAGGGCCCTGGACGATGTAGGCACCTCGGTTCCACTGCGCGTCCTGCCCCGCCTGGGCGGTGTACGGCGCGGTCGGGGCAAACAGGCCGTTCCACAGCGCAATGGGCCAGCGCAGGTTCAGCGGCCAAGGGATATCGCTGGGCAGGTTGGCTTGCTTGGCCGGCTGCACGCCGTGCATGAAGAACGCATACAGGGCCTTTACATCGTCATCGCTGAGTTTGGCGTACGAGGGGTAGGGCATGGCCGGGTACAGGCGCCGGCCACCGGGTGCCACGCCGTGGCGCACGGCGCGGTCGAAGTCCGCCAGGCTGTAGGCGCCGATGCCAGTGTCGCGATCGGGGGTGATGTTGGTGGCATGAATGGCCCCCAGCGGGGTGGCCATTTGTAGCCCGCCGGCGAACGGTTGGCCCTCTGGCAGGCTATGGCAGGCGACGCAGTCGCTGAGCCGGGCCACGTATTCGCCACGGCTGACCAGCGCTGCGGCGGCGGTGTCGGCCTGCGCGTCGGTGAACGGCGAAGCGGGCTCGCGGGTGACATACCAGGTCAGCAGGCCCGCCGCGATCAGGCACGGCAGCGCCAGCCAACCAGCGGTTCTTGCGAAACGATGGGTCATGGGGCAATCCTTGTGCGTCAGCTGAAGGTGTGGCGGCTCATTGGCAGGCTGCGTACGCGCTGGCCGGTCAGTTGCGCCACCGCGTTGGCCACTGCCGGTGCGACTGCGGGCAGTGGCGGTTCGCCAATGCCGCCCATCTTCGCCCCGCTTTCGACAATGCGTACATGTACCCGTGCCATGCGCGAAGGCGGCAGGATCGGGTACAGGTCGTAATTGCGCGCGCGCGGCTTGCCATCCACGTAGACCGCTTCTTCCACCAGCGTCTGCGACAGGCCCAACGCCACCGCCCCATTGACCTGGTGCTCGATGATGGCCGGGTTGACGATACTGCCGGGGTCGATGGCCTGCCAGATATCGTGCACCTTGACCTGTCCGTTCTCCACCGACACTTCGGCGATGACGGCTGCGTGCGAGCCGAAGGGCGAGGCCATGGCCACGCCACGGGCCCGCTTACTGCCATCTTCGGCGGTGAATGGCCCGCGCTTCCAGCCCCCGGACAAGTCGGCGACCGCGTTCAGCAGGGTGGTCAGCCTGGGGTTGTCGCGCAGCAGGTGCAAGCGCAGTTCGAACGGGTCCTTGCCACCTTTGTCGGCCAGTTCGTCTAGAAACGACTCATAGAAGAAGTCGTTCAGCGAGTTGCCCACCGAGCGCCAGTAGCCGAGCATGGCCGGGCCTTTGACATAGATCTGGGCAATGCGTTTGTTGGCGATGGCATAGGCCTTGCCCGACAGCCCCTCAAGCGCAGTGGGGTCGACCTTGTCGCCCTGCTTGCCCGCCAGGGCCTCGGTAGGGCCTTCGGTGGCGCTGACCGCTTCGATGGCCACCGGCAGGCCGTCGGCATCGAGCCCTGCGCGGAACTTCACCACGGCGACCGGGCGCAGTACATCACGCAGAAACTCTTCTTCGCGGCTCCAGATCAGTTTGACCGGCCGGCCCACTGCCTTGGCCAGGGCAATGGCCTGCGGGTAGGGGTTGGCCGATTCGTACAGGAAGTGGCGGCCGAAGAAGCCGCCCAACAGTGGCGAGTGCAGGTTGATCTGGCTGGTTTGCAGGCCGGTGCGTTGGGCGATGTCGTCACGGAACATGTCCGGGGCCTGGTTGGGCAGCCAGACATCCAGCGTGCCATCGGCATTGAAGCGGGCAAGGGCCGACGGTGGCTCCAGCTGGGCATGGTTGAGGTACTGGTTGTGGTAGCTGGCCTCGACCCGGGTCTTGGCGTTGGCCAAGGCACCCGCTACATCGCCTTCGTTTTCTTCATCTCGCGCCGGGGCATCGACCGTGGCCAGGTGCTCGCGCCAGCCGTCGCTGGAAAAATCAGCCGGCATCGCCCGTAGCGTGCTGTCGGCGGCTGGCTCTTGCCAGTCGACTTGAAGGGCTTCGACGGCGCGCTTGGCGTGCCACCAGCGTTCAGCAACCACCGCTACCGCCCCTGGCAACTGATGCACCGAGTGCACGCCGTTCATGGCCTGGACCTGGCCTTCGTTACGCAGGCTGCCAACGGTCATGCCCAGGCGCGGCGCATGCTGCACGGCGGCGTGGAGCATGCCGTTCACCTTTATGTCGATGCAGTATTGGGCTTTGCCGGTGGATTTGTCGTAGGCATCCAGGCGCCGAACCGGCTTGCCGATCCAGCGGAACTGGCCAGGGTCGCGCAGCTTGACGCTGGCCGGGTCGGGTACCGGCAGGTCCATGGCCCGCCCGGCCAGTTCGCCGTAAGGCACCGAGCGGCCGCTCGTGGTATGTACCACGTTACCCGGGGTGCTCGACAGTTCGGCCACCGGCACCCCCAGTTTTTCGGCGCCAGCCTGCAGCAACATGGCCCGGGCAAGGGCGCCCAGGCGGCGCATGGTGGGGTAGCTCATGCGTACCGACATGCTGCCGCCGGTAATCCGCATGCCGTTTTCCATCACCACATAGGCTTCGCCGGGTGGCGCACTTTCAACCACGAAGTGCGCGGGGTCCACGTCCAGCTCTTCACCGACGATCTGGGCCATGGCGGTGAACGGCCCCTGGCCGCCTTCCATGAACGGGCTGAGCAGGCGCACCGTACCGTCTGGGCGAATTTCCAGAAACGCCGGCACTTGGGTGCCGCGTTCTACTGTGGCCACGGCGGCGGCTTGCACCCGCGGCATGCTCACCGGCAGGCCGAAGCCCAGCACCAGGGCGCCCACGGCAGTGCCGGCGAGGAAGCGACGGCGTGACAGGTTGACCGTTTCGCCGCGCTGCAGGGCGAGCAGTTCGGCAGGGGTATCGACGGGTGTGTTCATCAAGCCTGCTCCCCTTTGGCCAAGTCGTGCATGGCGGCATGGATGGCGTTGTAGGTGCCGCAGCGACACAGGTTGACCATGGCTGCGTCGATCTGCTCGGCGCTTGGTTTGGGCGTGTGCTTGAGCAGCGCGGTGGCCGCCATCACCTGGCCGGACTGGCAGTAGCCGCACTGAGCCACCTGGTGGTCGACCCACGCCGTGACCACTCGTTGGCCGACCGGGTCGGCTTCGATCGCTTCGATGGTGGTGACCTCGCGGCCGACCACGCCGGCCACCGGGGTGACGCAGGCACGGACCACGTTGCCGTCGACCAGTACCGAACACGCGCCGCACTGGGCCAGGCCGCAGCCATACTTGGTGCCGGTCAGCCCCAGGTCATCGCGGATCACCCACAACAGGGGCGTGTCGGCGTCCGCCTCGACCTGGTAGGTCTTCTGGTTGATGCGTAGTTCCATGGTTCACCTGCCAGTCATCGGTTGTTGTCGCGGGGTCATGTCGGGTGGGGAATACATTGTTCCCCGGTGGGGAAACGCTAGCACAGGCCAGCGGCCACCGGTTTGAAGCGGGTCGAAGGTTCAGAGAATCAGGCAAGTAATTCGTTGGAATGCGCAACTGGGCAGCCAGGCAGGACGTACGCGGTAAAAACCCGGATAATGCCGGCCAATTTCGTCTTGCACGCTTAAATCACGGTAATCCCGCATGGAAATCAAGGTTAACTTTCTCGACAATCTGCGCCTCGAAGCGAAGTTCGACGACTTCACGGTGATCGCCGACCAGCCGATCCGCTACAAAGGCGATGGTTCGGCCCCGGGCCCGTTCGACTACTTCCTGGCGTCTTCGGCCTTGTGTGCGGCTTACTTCGTCAAGCTTTACTGCCAGACCCGCGACATACCGACAGAAAACATCCGTCTGTCGCAGAACAACATTGTCGACCCGGAAAACCGCTACAACCAGATCTTCAAGATCCAGGTGGAACTGCCCGAGGACATTTCCGAAAAGGACCGTCAGGGTATCCTGCGTTCCATCGACCGCTGCACGGTGAAGAAAGTGGTGCAGACCGGCCCGGAGTTCGTCATCGAGGTGGTCGACAACCTCGACGCCGATGCGCAGGGCTTGCTGATGCCGGTGTCCGATACCAGCACCTGCATCCCTGGCAAGGACCTGCCGCTGGAGCAGACCATCGCCAACATGTCGGGCATTCTCGCCGGGCTGGGGATGAAGATCGAGATCGCCTCATGGCGCAATATCGTCCCCAATGTGTGGTCGCTGCACGTTCGCGACGCGCAGTCGCCCATGTGCTTCACCAACGGCAAGGGCGCTACCAAGGAGGCCGCACTGGCCTCGGCGCTGGGCGAGTTCATCGAACGCCTGAACTGCAACTTCTTCTACAACGACCAGTTCTGGGGCGAAGACCTGGCCAATGCCGCGTTCGTGCATTACCCCGACGAGCAGTGGTTCAAGCCCGGCCCGCGCGACGCGCTGCCGGCCGAGATTCTCGATGCGCATTGCCTGGAAATCTACAACCCCGATGGCGAGCTGCGTGGCTCTCACCTGTACGACACCAACTCGGGCAACACGGCGCGCGGGATCTGCTCGCTGCCGTTCGTGCGCCAGTCTGACCAGCAAGTGGTCTACTTCCCGTCCAACCTGATCGAAAACCTGTTCCTCAGCAACGGCATGAGCGCTGGCAACACCCTGGCCGAGGCGCAGGTGCAGTGCCTGTCGGAAATCTTCGAACGGGCGGTGAAGCGTGAAATCCTCGAAGGCGAATTGTGCCTGCCGGATGTGCCGCACGAAGTCCTGGCCAAGTACCCGGCCATCCTTGCGGGTATCCAGGGCCTGGAAGCGCAGGGCTTCCCGGTACTGGTCAAGGATGCCTCGCTGGGGGGTGAGTTCCCGGTCATGTGCGTGACCCTGATGAACCCGCGCACCGGTGGCGTTTTCGCCTCGTTCGGCGCCCACCCAAGCCTGGAAGTGGCGCTGGAGCGCAGCCTTACCGAACTGCTGCAGGGGCGCAGCTTCGAGGGCCTGAACGACCTGCCGCAACCTACCTTCGAAAGCCATGCGCTGACCGAACCGAACAACTTCGTCGAACACTTCATTGATTCCAGCGGGGTGGTGTCGTGGCGTTTCTTCAGCGCCAAGGCCGACTTCGAGTTCGTCGAGTGGGACTTCTCTGGCCACGGCGGGGACTCCAACCAGCAGGAGGCCGCCACGCTGTTCGGCATTCTGCAAGACATGGGCAAGGAAGTGTACATGGCGGTGTACGACAACCTGGGCGCCACAGCCTGCCGTATCCTGGTGCCAGGTTATTCCGAGATCTACCCGGTCGAGGACCTGATCTGGGACAACACCAACCGCGCCCTGGCGTTCCGTGCCGACATCCTCAACCTGCACAGCCTCGACAGCCGCTCGCTGAAACTGCTGCTCAAGCGCCTGGACAACTGCGATGTCGATGACTACACCACCATCACCACGCTGATCGGCGTGGAGTTCGACGAGAACACTGCCTGGGGCCAACTGACCATTCTTGAGCTCAAACTGCTGATCTGCCTGGCCGTACAGCGCTTCGAGGAGGCCAAGGAGCTGGTCGAGGCGTTCTTGCAGTTCAACGACAACACCGTCGAGCGTGGCCTGTTTTACCAGGCGCTGAATGTGGTGCTGGAGGTGCAACTGGATGACGAACTGGAGCTGGGCGACTACGAGGCCAACTTCCGCCGCATGTTCGGCAATGCGCGCATGGACGCGGTGCTGGGCTCGGTTGACGGTAGCATCCGCTTCCATGGCCTGACCCCGACCAGCATGAAGCTCGAAGGCCTTGACCGGCACCTGCGGTTGATCGAGAGCTACAAGAAGCTGCATGCGGCGCGCGCCCGCTTCGCCTGATAGCGGCTTTACACAGCGTTGAATGGCACCGGCAACCCGGTGCCATTCAACGTGCCGTCTGTGCCCCCCCCCGGACCAACTCGAACCAGGCGCTCATGGCCGTGGCCAGTATCTGTCGCTTACGCCGCGCTCAAATGAAACGAGTATGTATTTCTGCCACCCTATCCATGTCGGCCATTTAGTCTTGGCCTGTAGGATATTTCTGTAGTTATCCTGCTTTTCATAAAACTTTTGTTGTTTTTTTGGGTGGGCTCCTGAAGTTGGCGCGGTGCCGCCTGTCCCCAAGAGCTACTTGCTGCTTAAGTTGTAGGAAACTTCCTAATTTCTCGTTTGGGCTAGCGGGCTATTGAAAAAAGAGTCATGGTTAGTCGGGTGATCCAGTCGGATTCTACCTCGCGTTCATGTTCGTCGAAGGGCCTGCAGTATTCTGCTTAAACTGTTCTGGCTTTCAGTCCATGAATTCAGTTCTCGAGGTCACCTGCGTTCAGGAGGAACCATGGCTTCAAACAGTTTTCAGAATGAGGTGCCCAAGGCACGCGTCAACATCAAGCTTGACTTACATACTGGCGGCGCTCAGCGCAAAGTAGAGCTGCCGCTAAAACTCATGCTCATGGGCGACTACAGCAACGGCAAAGAGCAACGTCCGCTGTCTGAGCGGGTAAAAGTCAATATCAACAAGAATAACTTCGACAATGTGCTTTCTGAGTTTTCGCCAAGCCTGCAATTGTTTGTCAAGGACACGCTCGCCAACGATGGGGCTGAAACGCCTGTCGAGTTGAGCTTCCAGCGCATGAAGGATTTCGAGCCCGAACAGGTCGCGCGGCAGATACCGCAGTTACGTGCGCTGCTGGCAATGCGAAACCTGCTGCGTGAGTTGAAAGCCAATCTCCTGGATAACGCCACGTTCCGTGTTGAGCTGGAACGCATACTCAAAGATGAAGCATTGAGTGACGCGTTGCGTAAGGAGTTGGCTGCGCTTGCCCCTCAAGGCGAACGCTAGGCAACCATCATTTCGACCGACCGGAAGCGAACCCATGTCCGAAGAGCAATCCCCTGCGCAATCGCGCGGTGCCGCTGTGCGAGTGAAAGACAGCCAGAATGTTTATCACGCCTTGTTTGAAAAAATAAATCTCGAACCCCTTGATCACATGGGCGGTATCGACGCCTACCAGAGTGTGGAAGTGCTGTCCGATGCAACGCCCAATGAGCGTGTCACTGCGTCGGTCAGTGTCTTTCTTGAACGGCTCAAGCACGTCTCCCCCAAGCTGGAGCGCCTGGACAGGGCACTGCTGGATGAGCATATTGCCTCGATCGATGCCCAGATCAGCAGCCAGCTGGACGAGGTGATGCATCACCCGGACTTCCAGCGGGTCGAGTCGATCTGGCGAGGGGCGAAGTCGTTGATCGACCAGACGGATTTCCGTCAGAACGTGCGCATCGAGTTGCTGGATGTCAGCAAAGAGCACCTGGCTCAAGACTTTGAAGATGCGCCCGAGATTGCGCAAAGCGGTATGTACCTGCATACCTATACTCAGGAATACGATACGCCGGGTGGGGAGCCTATCGCGGCAGCAGTCTCGAACTACGCGTTTGGCCGTAGCGCGCAAGACATTGCACTGTTGCGCAATATCTCTAAAGTCGCGGCATCTGCCCATATGCCATTCCTGTGCTCAATGGGTCCCGCATTCTTTGGCAAGGAAACCATGGAGGAAGTGGCCGCGATCAAGGATATCGGCAACTATATGGACCGCGCCGAGTACATCAAGTGGCACGCCTTTGCCGAAAGCGATGATGCCCGTTATGTAGGCAGCACGTTGCCTTGCACTTTGGGCCGCCTGCCTTATGGGCCGGATACGAACCCGGTTCGGCTGTTCAACTATGAAGAGCGCGTGAAGGGGCCGGATCACAGCAAGTATCTTTGGGTCAGTTCGACGTTCGCGTTTGCAGCCAATATGGTCAAAAGCTTCATTGCCAATGGGTGGTGCGTACAAATTCGAGGGCCGCAATCAGGGGGTGCTGTGACCAACCTGCCCATCCACCTGTATGACATGGGTACGGGCAGCCAAGTCAAAATTCCTTCGGAAGTGATGATTCCAGAAACACGGGAGTTCGAGTTTGCCAATCTTGGCCTGATTCCCTTGTCGTATTACAAGAATCGCGACTATGCGTGCTTTTTTTCGGCGAACTCAGCGCACAAGCCCGCGATTTATGACACGCCCGAGGCCACGGCCAACAGCCGCATCAATGCTCGGCTGCCTTATGTATTCCTGCTTTCTCGTATCGCGCACTATTTGAAGGTGATCCAGCGGGAAAGCATCGGTACGACCAAGGACAGGCGCCTGTTGGAGCTGGAACTGAACAGGTGGCTAAGTGGGCTGGTCACTGAAATGACCGATCCCGGCGATGATTTGCAAGCTTCTCATCCGCTAAGGGAGGGGAAAGTAATCGTCGAAGACATTGATGACAACCCAGGGTTCTTCAGGGTCAAGCTGTTTGCCGTGCCGCATTTCCAGGTTGAAGGCATGGACATCAACCTGTCATTGGTTTCGCAAATGCCCAAAGCCAAATCCTGACAGCGAACCGGGGAGTTATTAACCGTGAAGATCGATCGGCCCCTGTGGGCGTCCGGTGTGGTGTTGTCTGCGCAGCAGTTTCAGCAGCAGGCCCGCTTTGAATCGTGGACCAATCAGGCAGTTGCTGCGCTGGCATGGGTCCATCCGTGGGGCATTCGCGCAGTTGCGTTCGATGCAGACGCACTGCAGCTGGGTAAACTTCTGGCTACGCGGCTACAGGTGTGCATGCCGGACGGAACGTTGATTGACACGGATCGACTGGATCGGCTGCCCGGTGCCCTGGAGCTGGCCAGGGCCTTGCCTGACGACCATCAGGCTGCAACGGTGGTGCTCGCCTTGCCGCTAGAACAGGCCAACGGCAGCAACTGTGTGTTCGAAGGCGGCAGCGTTGAGCGCCCCGTCAGATACCGCCAGGTGTGGCGGGACGTTCAGGATCTCTACACCGATGAAGTGCAGCCCATCAGCGTGCTCGAACACGCGCTGAGCTTGCGCCTGCAGGGTGATGACAATGCTGATTACCTCACCTGCCCGGTAGCGCGCTTGCTACGGGATGGGCGCGGTGGTTGGGAGATTGATCAGGCCTATGTTCCCCCGCTGCTGAAGTTTGATGCTCATGCGGGGCTGTTGCTTCAGCTGGACAATTTGCTGACTCAGTTGTCCGCCAAGCGTGAGCGGTTGATGGGCATGCGCCGGGAGAGCAACCAGCGCATGGCGGATTTCGCGGTCGCAGATGTGACGTTGTTCTGGTTGCTCAACGCACTGAATACCTACCAGCCGGTGCTGGCTGACCTCAAGGCACACCCTGGCCGGCACCCGGAGCAGGTGTACCAGCAGTTGGTGAAGTGTGCAGGGGCGCTGCTGACGTTTTCGCTGGACCAGAGCGTCGAGGATATCCCGGCTTATCAGCATGCAGACCTGGAGGCTGTGTTTCCACCGCTGATGCGTACGCTCTCCACCCTGCTGGAGGCAAGCCTGCCCTCGCGTGTGATAGCACTGGTGCTGGAGGCGCGTAGTGCCAACCGTTGGCAGGTGACCCTCGGCGATCCTCGGTTGCTGGAGCCGGAAGGCGCTGACTTCTACCTGTCGGTGCGCTGCCGATTGCCGGCTGTGCAAGTGCAAAGCCAGTTCCCCCGGCTGTGCAAGATAGGCTGCCCAGATGATGTGGATCATCTGGTCAATGCCGCACTCGATGGCGTTCCCTTGAAACCCCTGAGCCATGTACCAGCGGCAATACCGCTGCGTTTGGAGAACCAGTATTTCGCGCTGGACCTCAGTCATGAAAAAGGCCGTGCCATGTTGGCCGATGGCGTTTGCGCGCTCTACGTACCGAGCGTTTTTCAGGACGCCAAACTTGAACTGTTTGCGGTGCTGCGCTCATGACGTACGCCCAGCATAACTACGGTGCGGCCAAGCTGGATATCGACGCTTTGCTGCAGGACACGTACTTGCTGGTGGTCGAGTTGCGGCACGGTACAGGGGCGCACAGTAGCCCGGAACTCTGGTCGCGTTGCGTAGCCGATGTCGAGCATGTTCGTACCTCGCTTCAGGAAGAGGGCCTGGACCGTCGCAGCATCGAGCTTATCAGTCACGCGCAATGTGCCTTGCTGGATGAGACGGTACTCGCTTGTGCCGAAGGCCAGGCCCATGAGGATTGGGCAATGGAAACCTTGCAGGCCAGGTTTTTCAGTAGCCACCAGGCGGGTGAATCGCTTTATGAGGACATGCGCACGGTGCTGCGTGAAGCCTCTGCCCACCCTTATGTCTTCACGGTTTTTCAGCGGGTGCTGATGCTGGGTTTTCTGGGGCGTTACCGTGATGTCAATCACCCGGAACGGCAGCAGTTGCTGGCTGCAATCAATGCGCAGGTTCCCCCTCTTGATACAAGCCAGTCCCTGGTCACCCACGCAGGGGGCACTTCGCACGTGCCGGTCTGGGGTTGGCTGCAGTCCCCTCTGGTTCATGTGCTGGCCGCATCTGGCCTGCTCATAGGCCTGTGGTGGGGGCTGGACCATACGCTGGGTCAGGCTGTGGCCTCGCTGCTGCCGGTGCAGGGGTGAGCGGGATGTTGCTCAAAGCGAAGCAAGGGCTGTGGTTGTGGGCCGGTGCGCTGTCCTTGTTGCTTGTTGCCATGCTCCCGCTGGCTACCGAATGGCAGGTCACGTCTGCCGTGGTCGTTACGGGCGCAGTATGGGCGGCGTGGCGGCGATGCAAGTGTGTTGCCCGCGAGGCGTATGAACTGCAATGGGCCAAGGGCGCCAACTTACCTGCAGGGTCCTACCGCCATCCGATTGTTCTGGTCGTTGGTGATTGCCTGGCTGAGCTGTTTGGTCCGGTGCCCGAAGCGCAATGGGCGCTGCGGGTAACGGGGGAGGGGTGCTACGTGCGAGTGCCCGAGGTGCAGACGCTACCCGCGACGGTTGCCAGCCTGCGGCTGCACAGGCCTGAGTGGAACGACCAGCTGAGTGTCATGTGGGTCGTGGACCCTGCCGTCCATACAGATGCCGCGGTGCTGGCGAATGAGCTGCGCAGCGTGCACCGCCAGGTTGTGAGGTTGCGCGAGCGTGGTAGCCCGCTGTCGCTGCTGGTGGTGGGCTATTTTCAGCGTGGTTCCCACACCACGGCCTGGTTCAGCTGGGCCGCCGCCAGGTCGGGCGTGCACGTGCATGAGGCAGGTATGTGCATGAGCCTGGCTGAATGGCAGGTATCCGCCACGGAACCACATTCCTGCGCTGCCCGGCTGCGAGATGCGGTGCATTTGAACGCTGCTGCTGGCTGGTTGAGCAATGTCTGTATGCCTGAAATGCAGCTGCGGGCTTCTGCCAAGGCGATCGCAGCCGCCACCGTCGTTGCCGTTGCATGGGTTCCGACTTCTGGCAGGCACCCTGAAAACAACCTATGGCACCGCTGGCTGCAAGAGCGAACCGGCCTCTGCTTTGAACAGGGTGGAGCTGATGACGCCTATGGGTCGTTCCCGTTCCCTGACGCTCTGCTCCACTTGCTGCCGCGCAGTGCTCGTAACAGGAGGCCACCCAGAGCTCTGTTGCTAGGGGGCTGGCTGTTTGTGCTGGCAGCCTCCATCGCGCTGGTCAGTGCTGCCTGGCAGAACACACTGCTTGTACGCCAGGTTACCGATGACTTGCGGCGCTATGGCACTGCTTCGATGAGTGTCGAGCCGAACAAGATGCTCCAACGCGAGACCGCGCTGGCTGTACTTCACCAGGATGCCCAGCGCTTGGACCACTACTACCGGCAAGGTACGCCCTGGTCGCTGGGCCTTGGTTTGTACCAGGGTGAAAAGTTACGCCCGTCATTGCTGGCTGCCATCAACGGCCACCGTATCCCGACGATGCCTCAGGCTTCGCCCGAGAGGCCCCAGATGGTACGCCTGAACAGCCTTTCGCTTTTCAGCAGTGGCAGTGCGCAGCTGAAACCGCAGTCAACCAAGGTTCTGGTCACAGCGTTGGCGGGCATCAAGGCTCAGCCAGGCTGGCTGATCGTGATCACAGGGCACACGGATGCTACCGGCAACGATGAAAACAACCTGCGTTTGTCCCGTGCCCGTGCGTCTGCGGTTCACGACTGGATCCAACACATGGGCGATATCCCCAGCAACTGCTTAGCGGTGCAAGGCCTGGGGGCCAGCCAGCCCATTGAAAGCAATGACACTGAACAAGGACGTTCGGCCAATCGCCGAGTTGAGATTCGCCTGGTACCGGAGGCGGGGGCTTGTCAGTCCTCGACTGCGGGCTCAGGCCTGCAACCCCTGTCGCATTCCGCGACCTCCAACTCCTGAAAGAGGATTTTCAAAATGGCTATTCCTGTTTACCTGTGGCTGCAAGACGATGGCGGCGCCGATATCAAAGGCTCGGTGGATGTTCAAGATAGAAACGGCAGTATTGAAGTCGTCGCGCAAGATCATAATCTGTACATTCCAACTGATAATAACACTGGCAAATTGACCGGCACGCGTATCCATACCCCATTTCTTTTCACGAAAGAAATTGATGCGTCTTCCCCGTATCTCTACAAGGCTGTAACAACCGGCCAAACGCTGAAGGCGGCGGAGTTCAAGTGGTACAAGATCAATGACGCAGGCCAGGAGGTTGAGTACTTCAACACCAAACTGGAAAACGTGAAAGTCGTCAAAGTTGCACCGAAGATGCACGACATCAAAGATCCAAAGAAGGAAAAACACAATCACCTGGAAGCGGTTGAATTGCGTTACGAAAAGATAACTTGGACATTCAAGGATGGAAATATAATCCATTCGGACTCGTGGAATGAGCGTACTACCGCCTGATGAATTCTGGCCGTTCACCTATAAAGGCTGACGGCTCCAGTGTATTGGGTTGAGCGTCCGCGCGCGGGCGCTCAGCCCAGTACACCTCGGTTACAGATACGTCTCCTCATGACATTACGTTGACCATCGACGACAAGGATGCCCGCTATGGCACATGATCCTACCCGTTTGCTTCGCCGTCTCAACGCCTACTGCACCCAGGCACTTACGGCGGCAGCGTCACTGTGTCAGGCACGTGGGCACAGTCATATCAGTATCGAGCACTGGTTGTTGAAGTTGTTCGAGCAAGGAGAAGGTGATCTGGTCGTCATTGCCCGCCGGCATGGCTGGGATATGGAAGCCATGTGGCAAGGATTGCTTCAGTACTTCGATACCTTGCCGCGCAGCGTGCTCAGCAAGCCCCAACTTAGCACCCAAGTACAGCAACTGATCAGTAGTGCCTGGCTTCTGGCGTCGATGGATCGCGACTGTGACCAATTGCGCTCTGTGCATTTACTGGCCGCCCTGGTTGAAACACCGGACCTGCTCAAGTGCTCGGTGGCTTGGCCTCTATTGAGTGTAGGTGCAACGCAACTGCAACAGGTTGGAGCCTTGCTTGAGCGGGACTCTGAAGAAAGCCAGCCGGTGCAGACTGTAATGTTCAACCCGGCGGTGGGGCGGACGATCGAGCCCACAACCCACTCGGATGGCGATGTGGCGCAGCCCGCGATCCTTGATCAGTACAGCCATGACTTAACCGCCAAGGCCGCCGCAGGGCACATCGATCCCGTTTTCGGCCGAGACAATGAGATCCGGCAGGTGATCGATGTACTGAGCCGTCGCCGCAAGAACAACCCCATTCTGGTCGGTGATCCGGGTGTCGGGAAAACCGCCCTGGTCGAAGGGCTTGCCTTGCGCATCGCCAGCGGGGATGTCCCCGACAGCATGAAGCCGGTGAGGATCCGCACGCTGGACCTTGGGCTGTTGCAGGCAGGGGCTGGCGTCAAGGGCGAGTTCGAGCAGCGGCTCAAGCGCGTGATCGAGGCCGTGCAGCAATCGGAAACACCAATCCTGCTCTTCATTGATGAGGCGCACACCTTGATCGGGGCCGGCAACCAGGCGGGGGGCGCCGACGCCGCTAACCTGTTGAAGCCGGCCTTGGCCCGGGGCGAGTTGCGCACCATCGCGGCCACCACCTGGAGCGAATACAAACAGTATTTCGAACGGGATGCTGCGCTGGAGCGGCGCTTCCAGATGATCAAGGTGGACGAGCCGGACGATGCCAACGCCTGCTTGATGTTGCGGGGGCTCAAAGCGCGTTATGCCACCCATCACGGCGTGCATGTGCAGGACGCCGCCGTACAGGCGGCGGTCAGCTTGTCCCGACGTTTTCTGACGGGGCGCCGCCTGCCTGACAAAGCAGTGGACCTGATAGATACCGCCTGCGCACGCGTTCGCATGAGCCTCGATTGTGAGCCGCCGGCGCTGGTTCAGTTGAAGTCGCAGCAAACAGCCCTGGCTGCGGAGCGAACTGCGTTGGAACAGGATGCACAGCTTACGGGCAAGGGGGTTGAGCCCCGGCTGGCGAAGATCGATGCCCAGTTGGTCGAACTGGAGAGCCAGCAGGCCGCTCTGGTGTTGCAGTACCAACAGGAGCTCGAACTCACGCGCCAGTTGCTCGATGCCCGCCAGGCCGAACAGGTCGACACAACGGCCTGCGCGCAGTTGCAACAAGCGCTGAGCTACGTACAGGGGAGCCGGCCGCTTCTGTCGCTCGACGTGTGTGGCCGCAGCGTGGCCGAGGTAATTGCCGACTGGACAGGCGTTCCCCTTGGCAGCTTGCTCAAGGACGAACACGCCAGCTTGTTGAATTTGGAAGCACAGCTCGCCGAACGCGTGGTCGGCCAAGACCCGGCTCTGCTTGCACTGGCTCAGCGGCTGCGCGCCGCCCGAACCGGGTTGACGAACGACAATGCGCCGATGGGCGTGTTCCTGCTCGTCGGCACCAGTGGGATCGGCAAGACGGAAACTGCGCATGCCTTGGCTAGCAGCCTGTTCGGCGGAGAAAAGTCGCTCATCACCCTGAACATGTCCGAATACCAGGAGGCGCACACCGTCAGCCAACTGAAAGGGTCACCGCCTGGTTATGTGGGTTACGGCCAGGGCGGCGTACTCACCGAAGCTGTTCGCCAGCGCCCCTACAGCGTGGTCTTGCTGGACGAGGTCGAGAAAGCCCACCGTGATGTACTCAACCTGTTTTACCAAGTGTTCGATCGCGGCTTCATGCGCGATGGCGAAGGCCGGGAGATCGATTTCCGCAACACGGTCATTCTGATGACCTCCAACCTCGGCAGCGACCTGCTGCACAGTTGCATCGAGCAGCACCCAGCCACTGAAGATGCAGCCCTGCATGAGCTGTTGCGCCCAGTGCTACGTGAGCACTTCCAGCCGGCTCTGCTGGCACGCTTCCAGACATTGATCTTCCGCCCACTGGGGGCCGATGCACTCAAACGCATTGTCGCGATCAAGCTGGGCGAGGTTGCCAGGCGTTTGCAGCGTCATTACGGCCTGCAGTGTCAAGTGGAGGACACGCTTTACCAAGCCCTGGTCGCCGCCTGCCTGCTGCCTGATACCGGTGCCCGCAATATCGACAGCTTGCTGAACCAACAGATTCTGCCGGTACTCAGCCAACAGCTACTGCAGCGCCAGGCCCTTTGCCAGCCAACTCAAACAGTGACGCTTGGGTACTGCGAGCACAGCGGCATCAATTTGAGCTTTACCGATGAACACGAAGCAGCGCTGCTGGCTGGCGAGAGGGGTTGATCATGGCGAAGTCATTACGAGGTTCCGCCCATAACCACTACACCCTTGCAGTCGACGAACTGGATGCGGTCGAGCTCGATGTACTGTCGTTCAAAGGGGAGGAGTGGCTGAGCCAACCGTTCAAGTACACGGTGGCGTTTACCTCTTCCACGCAGGACATTGATGCAGCCAAGGTTCTTGGGAAGGACGCCAGTTTTCAGATGGGGTCGTCCGTCGGGGCCGCGTCCCGCACGTTGCATGGTGTGATCACGGGGTTCAAACACCTCTCCAGCTCAAGGGATGAAGCCCGTTATGAGGTAACCCTGCAGGCCCGCCTGGCGCTGCTTAGCCGTGGCAAGCAATACCGGATCTATCAGCATCAGTCAGTGCCGGAAATCGTCGAAAACATCCTGCGCAGCCGCCACCGGTTCGAGGGGCAGCACTTTCTGTTCGACCTGATACGCGAATACCCCAAGCGCGAACAGGTCATGCAATACGGTGAAAGTGACCTTGCCTTCATCAGTCGCCTGTTGGCAGAGGTCGGCATCTGGTACCGCTTCACCCATAACGACAAGCTGTTTATCGACGTTGTCGAGTTTCACGATCACCAGCAGCATTACCAGTTCGACGTCAGCCTGCCGCTGCGCCCACTGTCTGGCCTGGCCAGCAACGGCCAGGATGGCGCCTGGGCGCTGCAGGTCAGCCATGAGGTGGTGGAGCAGCACATCAACGTGCGTGCCTATTACCACCGCGACGCTGCGGCCTTTCTGGAGGGGGACGTGGATCACAGTCGGGGGGCGACGACGACCTATGGCGAGGGCTACCACTACGGCGAACCCTACACCGCGCTGGGTGACGCAATCGCCCAGGATGAGGACCTGGAAAGCGAAAGTGGCTACTTCTACGCGCGCCTGAATCATGAACGCTTCCTCAATGGGCAAACCCGCTGCAACGGCGTAAGCAGCAGCGTGACACTCGCCCCAGGGCAAGTCGTCACCATCACTGATGGAGCACCAAAGGTCTTCGAGCCTGGGGTCGTCATGACGCATTTGACCGTCGAGGCCGCTCGGGACCGTAGTCTGGAAGTCACCTTCGAAGCGATACCGTACTCAGAGTCGATATGCTTTCGGCCGCCACTGCCGAACAAGCCGCAGATTGCGGGCACAGTACCGGCGCGGGTTACCAGCACGCAGCAGAACGACCCCTATGGCCATATCGACCTGGAGGGCCGGTACCGGGTGAACTTCCTGTTCGACCGGGACAGTTGGAAAGCCGGAGAGGAGAGTGTCTGGCTCCGATTGGCTCGACCTTACGCCGGCGATACCCACGGCCTGCACCTGCCGTTGATCTGCGGTACGGAAGTGGCAGTGGCGTTTGAGCAAGGCGACCCGGACCGGCCCTATATCGCGCATGCCCTGCACGATAGCCAGCACCCTGACCATGTCACGCTGCGCAACTACAAGCGCAACGTGCTGCGTACACCTGCGAACAACAAGTTGCGCATGGACGATACGCGCGGGCAGGAGCACATCAAGCTCAGTACTGAACACAGTGGGAAGAGTCAGCTGAACCTGGGGCATCTGGTGGATGGGGGCCGCAAAGGGCGTGGAGGAGGAGCTGAGCTGCGAACGGATGGGCATGCAGCTATCCGAGGTGGCAGCGGTGTCTTCATCAGCGCTGACGCGCAGCCTGGCGCCCAGGGCAACATGCTCGACATGGCTGCCGCGTTGGAGAGGTTGGATCAGGCCAAAGACCAACTGGAGGTACTGTCTAATGACGCCCAAGCGAGCAAGGCGGAGCCCGCAGATGTCCAGGCTCAATTGGATCTGCTCAAGCAGGACCTGAGAGAACTCAAGTCCTCGGTGCTGTTGCTCAGTGCGCCGCAAGGTATCTCGCTGACCAGCGGCGGGCACCTGCAACTGGCTGCTCGGAAGAACATGATGCTAAACGCCGGCGCTCAAGCCGACATGAGTGTGGTCAAGCGCTTGTTCGTGGGTGTGGGGCAGGGGCTTAGTGTGTTTGTTCGCAAGTTGGGTATCAAGCTTATTGCTAACCAGGGGCCGGTGAGTATTCAGGCGCAGAACGATGTACTGTCGCTAATGGCGCGGCATGGGTTGGAGATTGCCAGCACCGAGGATGAAGTCCGGATTATTGCCAAGAAAAGAATAACACTCAATGCGGGTGGCAGCTACATAGCGATTGATGCTTGCAGTATTGAATCAGGCACAGAAGGTGACTACCTGATCAGATCAGCGCACTTTGAACGATTAAGCGCATCATCAAAAGGTATTGCAATTGCCAGTTTGCCGATGAAGGTGATATCGCAGCAGAAATTTGATGAGCAATTTCAACTTTTCGATGAGAAAGGGAAAAATCCATTAGTAGGAATGCCATATAGAGTTGTCAGCGAGTCTGGTGAAATATGGGAGGGTGTGACTGATGGGCAAGGGTGTACCGAACGAATAAGGACTTCAAAAGAAGAAGCCTTGTCGCTCGATTTTGGTAGGGAGATAGTGAACAAAAATAATTAAAAGAGCAGTCAGCGCTAGCACTTTGTTGGCTCAGTGGCCTGTGCAACGGTTTGATGATTTTCTACGGTTCTTTAAATCGTGCAAGTGGGTGGCATTAGTTGTCTTAATTGCGCGGTCTGTTCGGGATGTTTTTCTGGTTTGCGTATTAGGTATGTGAATTTGGTTAGGTGGCTGGTCGAGTTCGAGAAGTTATAATTTGAGAGGTCGTGATGCAGCAAGTTTCTCATGGTGCAAGTAGTAATGCTCGAGATGGCAGCCTTGTCAGGGTGCTCTCTGCGGGTGAAGGTTTATCTTGGGTGCGCCCGACTGAAAACTCTATATTTAATCTGACAGCTCAGGCCGAGCTTCCAGAGATTAATTTTGAGGTTAAGGGGGGTGAAGGAAATGATCTGAGTTGGTCTTGGAGTATTGAATGGGAAGCGAAAATTAGCGGTCTTAGAGAGCGAGCCCGTAAGAATAGTATCTTGCAGACGTTTAGTCAGTCAGGTTCCTTTGTTACGCGCAACAATGTATGGCTCGCGGAGTTTGCGGGAGAAGTTTTAGGCGGGCAGCTAACTGTTAGTGTGTCGAATGGGCGTGAGAGTATAAAGCGAACCGTTAACATCAAAGGCGTGAATCCTTCTAAGGAGGTGGTCGCTCAGTACGTTGCTGAGATGGAGGATCTGGTAGGTTTCGATAAACTGTTAGAGCAGGAAACGAATACCAAGCATTTTATCAATTTAGATGGTGAACCAATCGCCGCTTTTGACAAAGGATATGGTATTACGCAAATGACTAACCCTGCTCCGAGCTACGAGCAGGTATGGAACTGGAAAGCAAATATTCTGGGTGGGTCAACTATATACAAAGAAAAGGTCGCGGCAGCAAAAAAATATCTCGGTCAGCAAGGTAGAGAGTACACGGATGACCAATTAATGCATGAGATATTTAGTCGTTGGAATGGTGGCTCATATCATCAATGGGATCAAGAGGCAGAAGTATGGATTAGAAAGAAAAATTTATTATGTGACTCTGCGACTGGAAATATTGGTTGGTCTATGAGTAAAGATAAAAATGAAGGGAAGACAGAGACTGACTTGCATGAGAGAGATAAAGGGAAGTACAAGGATGGCGGTAAGGGGCAGTCAGCGGATCATCCGTGGCAATACAGCGGGGTTTGTTACGCTGATCACATCCTTAAAGAGTAAAGGAATAGCTGCCTTTGCAGCTTTTTACTTTGCCGTGGCATGTGTCACTGTTTCCGCAAGCGAACTGCCTTGGTTTGAAGCGAAGGATGGCAAGGTAGTGGTGAAGACGAGGGCAGGCAGTGAGCGAATATTTAAAGTGCCTGTAGAAGTCAGGGGGGTATTCTTTGATGGCGTGCAGCACTGTGTGGGTGGTAATGGATATATTTCTGTTCTTCAAGTTTCGGATTCCAACCCAGGCAACCCAGAGGGGGGGTGCGGTTCGGGTGCTGAGGTGTGGCTTCAGATAATGAGAAGCAATGGCGAGATGAGTTCCAGAATTTTGGTGAGCAGTTGCCTAGAGTCCATTTCGTTGGCTAGCCAGAACTCAGGGCTAGAAGAGCAAGAAAATGACTTTTCATCAATTGAGTGGAACAAAGATGGATTCTCGGTTGAATGGTTTGGCAGGAAAGATAGTTATGGGCGCTCATTGAGTTCTACGCATTATAGAGAGTGTGGTGAATTATTTTGTGCTTCGGATGTGCTTGAGTGAAGTGAGGTCGAATAAGTGTGTTCTTATACAGTTTTAGTGTTGTGGTCATGAAAGGAATAATTCGAGTGGGAGATAAAAATACAGGCGGTGGTGTAGTTCTATCCTCCTCGTCATCAATGATGTTCAACGGTATTCAGGTCGCTCGTGAGGGCGATCCAGTACATTGCCCAGTGGTCGGGCATGGGAACACTGCAGTTGCAGAAGGACGTCAGAATTTTATAGACGATGGTATCCCGGTTGCTTTTGAGGGAAGCCGTTGTGGGTGTGGATGCACTTTAGTATCGTCCTTGATGAGCGCTGGGGTAAATGGATAATGGCTGTAGGGCTTGAGGATGTTCCAGGGATGGCTCCAAGGCCGAAACGCCCCCGTTTATTACTCTGGTCAAGTGTTTTGCTTGTTCTCGTGCTTGTAGGTTTGTTATTTGACTTGTTGTTTCCGGATTATTGGGGGCGAGGTGGCAGCCTGTGGACAGTGTTTAATTCCTCACTTTTGGTCTGGATAACATCCTTCTGTGTGCGGGGGCTGACTTATATCTATCAGGTCCGCCTTGCTGATGGCTGGGACGATGCGCGAGCTCAAGATTTGACGCTTAGATTTCAAAAAGGTCGACGCGCTTTACAAGTGCTTGAGGCTCGGATGTGCACGGCCCTCAGCCCTAAGGGCGGAATAGACGAACAGCGAATGGCGGGCTTGATGTCAGGTGAGAAAGTGATTAGAACTCAACCTTTCAGGCTGGATGGTACTGCAGTGCGCCATAGTCGTTTATATAGCGGGGGTGATGCTGATCCTGAGAGTGTACTAATTGAAGCTCTTACGGTGGTTTTATGCGATCTAGCACACATCTTGTCAAAAATGCCAGATGACCTAGTACTCAATTTTTTATTGGAGTCCAATAGTGAACTGGAGGAGGGGCAATTGCGCCGGATCTGGCAGTATGTTTGGAGGCAGTCTGGGATAAGGCAGTCCTTAGTGGCTATTGATAACTCGGGTTTAGACGCTGTAGATAAATGGCTAGATCAAGATTGTGAGCAAGATGCTCTTCTCCTTGTAGTGGCATTTCAGTTTCTTCCGGAGCAACCCAAGGGAACTGCTGAAGTTGTAACAGGCCTGCTGCTTGGAGGCAGTGGGGCTCCGCGCTACCATACTCCGATTGCTTTTGTACATCGCCCTGAATTGATACGAGGGACCAGTTGCGACGCTAATCATTACGCGCTGCAGGCGTTAGGTTGGGTACCTATAGAGGCCTCATCAGTTGAGCATGTATGGCGTGTGGGTGTTGATGTTGACATGAGTTCATTGGTAGCAATGATGCTTGCGAGCGCACGGTTGCCAGATCGCGCAGGTAACAATGTGCATGATCTGGATTTGCTTCTCGGACATGCAGGTATCGTTGCCCCTTGGTTGGTAATCACTATCGTAACACAAGCTATTCAGTCCGGGGCGGGCGCGCAGTTCGTTGTCAATGGAGACGTTTTTTCTGAATCTGATTTGTGGGTGTTTGTAGTTACACCTGTCTCACCACTTTCTCACTAGGAGTTCTTATGGATAAGAATCGAATGGGGGTGGTTGCGTTAATAAGTGCGCTAGTGTTTATTTTGTTTCTGATGCTCTGTGGATTGCTATTTATTCGTTTTGACTCAGATGGCGGATTTTTCGGTTTGAGCAAACACCAAGAGTTATTTTGGTTGATCTTTGTCGTCGGTGTTTATGTGTTGTTTATCGGGGGCGGCGGCTGGATTTTAATACGTCATATAGGCGGGGTGGCTTACGCCCGCCTAGTTGTAAAAACAAGCGACTTTGCATCGAAGAGCAAACCGGTTTTCGTTTCACAGGATGATAAGAGTCCTGAGAATATCGCTAAAATTCGCTCGCTCTTGCACCAGCGTTACGGTTGGTTCTGGCGCCGAAAGGTGTATTTGCTATTGGTGGTTGGAGGGCCCTCAGAGGTGAACTCCATCGCACCTGGGTTGGTCGATAAGCTCTGGCTGGAAGCGCGAAGCGTCGTATTGCTTTATGGGGGGAGCGTTTCAACTACTCTAGACACTCATTTGCTCGAAAAATGGCGACAGCAGTTCGGTTGGCGAGGTATCGATGCGCTGGTATGGGCCCTAACTGATCGTCAAACCGACGATCGCATTCCAATGAGTAGCGGTTTTCGCCGACTGCAAGACCTAAGCCGCTTTTTTGGTAGGACACTACCTTTGCACCTGTGGCGCATCTGCGAAAGTGACTGGGAGCAGTCAGAGCGTAATGTGACATCGATCGGTTGTGCGCTGCGTGGCCGGCTATCTGTTGCTCACTGGGATGAACGTGTGGGCGACCTGCAACGCAGGATGCGCGAACAAGGTTTGGCGCAGATGCAGAACTGCATGTCCCACGACTTTCTTCTGCGGCTCGCTCGTGACCTGCAGGTTGAGGGTGCTGGTCGATGGTATCGCTTGATTGAATCCCTCTCAGGAAGAGCCACGCCGGGCATCCAGATTCGTGGTGTGTGGTTCAGCTTGCCCGCTCAGAGTCCAGAACCGGCGTCAGCAATAGAACACCACTGGCCTGGGGATCCTGCCTGGTCAGGAATCCTCAATGACCGTTCTGCCCGTACCCGACGTTTAGGTTGGCACCCAGTCAGAGTCGCCTACGTTTTTCTGCTGGGCCTAGCTTCCATTTGGGGCATGGGCTTGTTGTTGTCCTTTGCCAGCAACCGTGTCGAAGTCGGCCGAGTGGAGGCTGCATACCGGACGCTCCAACATCCCCAAACCGGCAGTGACCCTTCGCACGCCCTGGCCGAGCTGGTCCGTGAACTGTCCCGCCTGAGCTACCGCAACGAACACGGCGCCCCCTGGCACCAACGCTTTGGCCTGAACCGCTCCGATGACCTGCGTGAGGCGGTTTGGCCACTGTATGTCGACGCCAATGACCGACTGCTTCGTGACCCGGCCGTGTCCGACCTGGAGAGGCAACTTACCGCGCTGGTCAAGCTCGCACCGGGCAGCCCGGCGCGCGCCGAGCGTGCGCAGCAGGCCTATGCCCAGCTCAAGGCCTACCTGATGTTGGCCCGCCCGGAAAAGGCCGATGCAGACTTTCTGGCCGCCACTGTGGGCGCCAGCCAGTCAGCCATGTGGCGCTTCTACGCCGAGCATCTGCCCGATCATCCGGAGTGGGCAATCAAGGCCAACCCCAAGTTAATTGGCCAAGTTCGCCAAGTACTCATGGCTGAGCTGGGGCAACGCAACGCCGAAGCCACGCTGTACCAACACGTCCTCGACACCGCCGCTAATCACTATGCCCCAATGGGCTTGCAGCAGATGGTCGGTGACACGGACGCGACCTCCCTGTTCACCAGCCGCGCGCAAGTCCCCGGCGCGTTCACCCGCGAAGCCTGGGAGGGCCAGGTCCGCATGGCTATTGACGACGCGGCCAATGCACGGCGTGAAGAAATCGACTGGGTATTGAGCGACAACGTGAACGATGTCGCGGACGAGCTGAATCCTGAGCAACTTAGAGAGCGGCTCACAGCGCGCTACTTCAGGGACTACAGCAGTGCCTGGCTGGCCTTTCTCAACAGCCTGCGTTGGCAGCAGAGTACAAGCCTGCATGACGTGATCACCCAATTGACGGTGATGAGCGATGCCCGCCAGTCGCCCCTGATCGCCCTGATGAACACCTTAAGTTACCAAGGCCAGGCAGGTATCCGTGGTCAGGCGCTGGCCGACTCACTGATCGAGTCGGCGCAGAAGCTGGTCGGGCAGAAAGCCGCACCGATGGTCGACCAGCTTGTTCAAACCTCGGTCGGCCCACTCGACAGCACGTTCGGCCCACTGATGGCCTTGCTGGGCAAAGACCCCGAAGGCCGATCCGGCAATGAGCATCTGAGCCTGCAAGCCTTCCTCACCCGCGTCACCAGCGTGCGACTGAAGCTTCAGCAGATCACCAATGCCCCAGACCCGCAGGCCATGACGCAAGTGCTGGCGCAAACCGTATTTCAAGGCAAGGGCGTCGACCTGACCGATGCGCAGGCCTATGGCAGCCTGATTGCCGCAAGCCTGGGCGCCGAGTGGGGGCCTGTGGCCCATGCGTTGTTCGTGCAGCCGTTGGCGCAGGCCTGGCAGCAGATCCTGCAGCCATCGTCCGCAGGCCTGAACCGGGATTGGCAGCGCGCCATCGTCGATGAGTGGCACGCCGCTTTCGACAACCGCTACCCCTTTGCCGCTTCCAGCAGCGATGCATCGTTGCCCATGCTCGGGCAGATGATTCGCGCCGACTCCGGGCGCATCGAGCAGTTCCTCAACAAGCAGCTCAGCGGCCTGGTACGCAAGGAGGGCAGCCGCTGGGTCATCGATCCTCGGCAGAGTCAGGGCTTGCGTTTCAACCCTGCCTTTCTGGAAGCAATCAACCAACTCGGCCAATTGGCGGATGTGCTCTATACCGACGGTGGCATGGGCATGAGCTTCGAACTGCGCGGCAAACCCGTGCAGGATGTGGTGCAGACCAGTTTCGTGCTCAACGGCGAGAAGCATCATTATTTCAACCAGCGTGAGCGCTGGCAGCGCTTTCGCTGGCCAGGGCAGGGTGACCACCCCGGCATCAGCCTGACCTGGACCGGTATCCATGGCGGCGAACGGCTGTATGCGGACTACCAAGGCACCTGGGGACTGATACGCCTGCTGGAGGAGGCCACTGTCACCCCGCTGGATGACGGCGACAGCCGTTTTCGGGTGGTACTGAGCGCGCCGGACGGCCTGGGCCTGACCTGGCACCTGCGCACGGAGCTGGGTGAAGGCCCGCTGGCACTGCTCAAGCTGCGTAGTTTCCGCCTGCCCAACGACATCTTCCTCGTGGACGATGCGCGTTTCGCCCAGAGCGGAGGCCCGCAATGAGCCTTAAAAGTCTGGTCGCCAGTTGCCTACCGGATCGCGATGCACTCGCCTTGGCCCGAGAACACAGCCAATGCTGGGAAGCCTGGCTGTCCCCCATCAGCGTTGATACGCCCGTGGGTGAAGACCCCGGTTATGACGACGATTTCCAACGCATGCGCGAAGAGGTCAACCGGCTGTCCGGTGCAGATGTAGAGTTGGTCGCACAGCTTGGGCAACGGTTGCTGCAACATGCCTGCAAAGACTTGCGCGTAGCGACGTATTACCTGTGGGCCCGCCTGCACACCGATGGCGAGCCCGGGCTGGCAGACGGCTTGAGCCTGCTGGCTGCGTTGCTGGAGCGGTATTCTGCGGACATCCTGCCGGCGCGCCCCAACAGCCGAAAAATGGCCTTGGAGTGGCTCGCCGGCAGCCGAGTGCTGGCCAGCCTGTCGTTGCACCCCCAGGTGGTCAAGGCCGAGGCCCAGCGCACCGTGGCGGCGCTAGTGTGGCTGGAGCAGGCCTTCAGCGCTTGGCCAGAAGACCAACGACCATGCCTGGACGGACTGTACACCGCGCTGTCCGCTCGCCTGGCAGTGGCGGGTGGTGTGGATGCGATCGTTCCGCAAACCAGTAGTGAATCTGCGCCAACTCATTCGGCCACCCGCCCGAGTTCGTCGTCGATCAAGTCCGGGCGAGACTTGCTGGACAGCGGGCGGCAGTTAGCGACCTACCTGCGCGAGCAACCCGAAGGCTGGCTGGCGGCCCATCGGCTGATGAAGAGCTTGCGCTGGGACACCGTGCACCAAGTCCCGCCGCAAGACGCACAGGGCATAAGCCGGCTGGCGCCCCCTCGCGGCGAATACCGTGCCCAGCTCAAGCGTTTGCACGTGCAGCAACGCTGGAGCGAATTGATCGACCAGGCCGAGCGCATGTATGCCGAAGGCGTCAACCACTTCTGGCTGGACCTGCAATGGTATCTGCACCAGGCCTTGAGCAAGTCTCCCCATCCGCACAGTAGCTGGGCAGCCGTCATCAAACATGACCTGAACACGCTGCTGCAGCGCTTGCCCGGGCTAGACACGCTGTATTGGCGCGATGGCTCGGCCTTCGCAGATGAAACCACACGCGAATGGATCGACCAGCACGTCAGCGACTGCCGCGGCGCGCAATGGCTGCCTGCTGCAGCCTCGGCAACCCCCATGGCCAGTTGCGACATCCTTGCACTGGAACCCGAGGCGCTGGCGCAAGCCGATGCTGAGGGTGTCGAGCAGGCGCTGGCCTGGCTGGCAAACCGGCCGGATACGCAGGCCGGGCGCCAGCGCTGGTTGCTGCGCCTGCTGATGGCGCGGGTGGCCGAGCAATACGGCAAGGCCGAACTGGCGATTCATTTGTTCACGGAGCTGGATACCACCGCGCACCACCACGCATTGACCGACTGGGAGCCCGAGCTGATCTTCGAGGTAAAGGCGCGTTTGCTCAAACTGCTGCGTTTGAAGGCCCAGCGCAACGATGCCGACCGGCCGGCCCTGGCACGGCAGATGGAGCGGCAGCTGGCGGCGTTGGTCGCCATTGACCCTGTACGTGCTGCGGTGCTGTGCAGCTAACTCACATTGATCAGGACCCTGTTTTGAATAAGGACAACCCAACCCTGCGCTACTTCGATGCCGAGATGCGCTACTTGCGCGAAGCGGGTAAAGAGTTCGCCCAGGCGTTCCCGGACCGTGCCGCGCAGCTGAACCTGGACAAACCCGGCGCGCAAGACCCCTATGTAGAGCGCCTGTTCGAGGGCTTCGCGTTTCTGATGGGGCGCCTGCGTGAAAAACTCGACGACGATTTGCCCGAACTGACCGAGGGGCTGGTCAGCCTGCTGTGGCCGCACTACCTGCGCACCATACCCTCGCTGGCCATCGTTGAGCTGATGCCCGATGTGAGCCAGATGAAAAGCAGCGAAACCCTTGCCAGGGGCTTTGAGGTGCTGTCTCAGCCAGTGGGGCCACAACGTACCCGCTGCCGCTATCGCACAACACAGGCTCTGACACTACAACCGCTCCAGCTGGGCGCCGTACGTCTGGATCATGAACCCGACGGGCGCGCAGTGCTGCGCCTGCGTTTTGTCCGTGGGGACCTGGCCGACTGGAATCGGCTGGATCTTTCCCGACTACCGTTGTACTTGAATGCTGATGCAGCGTTGGCCAGCGCACTGCATCAAGCACTGACCTTGAAGGTAAAAGCACTGTACGTGCGAATACCGGGCGAGGCAGAGCGCCAGCGACTTGACGCCCGTTTCAAGCCCAAGGGCTTCGCCGACGATGACCGTCTTTGGCCCAAGGGCGACAGTGCCTTCAGCGGCTATCAACTGTTGCTTGAGTACTTCACCTTCCGTGAGAAGTTCATGTTCGTCACACTGTGCGGGCTCGAGTCGCTAGCGATCCCCGCGCAGGCCCCGTGGTTCGAACTGGAAGTGGTGCTCGATGAAGCGTGGTCGCACGCCTTCATACCCAATCAGGATCACATTCGCTTGCACGCGGTGCCAGTGATCAACCTGTTTCCACTGGAAGCCGACCCACTCAACCTGGACCCGCTGCAAAACGAGTACTTGCTTCGCCCGATGCGGCTGCAGGACGGGCACACGGAAATCTATTCCGTGGACAGG
This sequence comes from Pseudomonas sp. CJQ_9, assembly GCF_043106615.1. NCBI lineage: Bacteria > Pseudomonadati > Pseudomonadota > Gammaproteobacteria > Pseudomonadales > Pseudomonadaceae > Pseudomonas > Pseudomonas sp. CJQ_9. The sequence continues at coordinate 135,338 of NZ_JBICMS010000099.1, forward strand.
GTGTCCGGTTCGAAGAACAGTGTTCGGCACGACTACGTGCCTTTCAGCAGCTTTCGCCACAAGGGTGGCATGCTCCGCGATGAAGCGCCGGAGCGGTATTTTCATACCCGCCTCAGGCAGGGCGCCAATGGCCTGCATGACACCTGGCTGATCCTGGGCGGGGAAGGCTTTGACAAGGACGTGCTGCTCCAGCGCAACAGCCTGTCACTGCGCCTTACCGGGACCAATGGCCAACTGCCGCGCAAGGCGCTGCGCAGTACGTTGCTCGACGCCACCGCACAGTCCACCCAGGCCGGGCTGCAGGTGCGCAACCTGACCTCACCCACGCTGCCGAGCTACCCGCCGAATCGTGACCGTTTCCACTGGCGAGTGCTGAGCCATCTGGGCTCGAACTTCCTGCCCATGCTCAACAGTGCCGAAGTGCTGCGCGGCACGCTGGCCTTGTACGAGTGGACGGGTAGCGAAACCAATCGCCGTCGCCTGGAGGCCATCGTTGAGGTCAGGCATCACCTTATCCAGCGGTTCGAAAAAGGCTTTCTGCTGCGCGGCGTGGATATCGAAGTGACGCTCGACAGCAATGGCTTTTCGGGGGAGGGGGACATTTGCCTGTTCGGTGAAATGCTCAGCCGCTTCTTCGCCCTGTATGCCGATATTCACTTGTGCACGCAATTGACCTTGATCCTGCAACCTACGGGGAGGTGCCTGCGATGGAGCGAACATCACAGTCAGCGTATTCCCGGCTGAAAGCAGCAGGGCTTTTGCAGGTGCTGCAGGGGCAGGTTGCCTCGGCCAATGTGTATCGCGTGTGCCAGCTACTGGAGCAGGTACTGGCTGATCACCCGCCGTTAGGCAGCACCGCCCACCCAGGTGATGACGGGGTTCGCTTTCGGCCTGATCCGGGTATGGGGTTTCCCGCAGGTGAGCTGAAGGCCATTGAGTCTGACGACACCTGCCCCGAACGACCTATCACGATACGAACGCGGCTGCTGGGTTTGTACGGTGTCGATTCCCCGCTGCCAACAGCCTACCTGGACGACATCGCCCAGCGCCGTGAAGGCCACGAAGCCGTTGAGGCGTTTCTCGACATCTTCAACCATCGGGTATTCACGCAGTTCTACCGGATCTGGCGTAAATACTCGTATCCCGCCACATTTCAGGCGGGCGGGGGCGATACCACCTCGCAATGCCTGTTGGGTTTGATTGGGCTCGGCATACCGGGTACGGCCGAGCGTATTGCCACGCCCATGTCACGCTTCCTGGCGCTGCTCAGCGTTATGCGCTTGCCCACCCGCAATGCCGAGGGCATTTCAGCGCTGGTCAAGCTGCTGGCTCCAGGCACACAGGCACATGTCACCGGCCATTGGCCGCAACGAGTGGTACTTGGGCGGCCAGCCAGCCTGGCAATGGATAACCCGGTCAGTCTCTCCCAAGGCTTGCCGCTAGGCACTGTCGGGCTTGATGCGAACAGCCAGTTGCGCCTGTTGCTGCACACCAATGACCCGGATGAGGCACGCGAGTGGCTGCCTGGTGGCCAGCTGCTGCTCGACATGCAAGTACTGCTGGAGGTGTACCTCGGGTGGCGCTGTACGGCCAGGCTACAGCTTTCCATTGCGCTGCGTCTGTTACCCGTACCGGTGCTTGGCCATACGCGAGTGAGGCTGGGCATGACCGCAGTGCTGGGTTTGCCGGCAGGCGAAGAAGCTACGGACCACACCATCACCGTCAATCTGGGTCGTTATCAAGGCCTGAAACTGAACCCTTGCAACAGGGAGGTAGCGCATGTGGCGTACCACTTCTAAACGCTTCACGGCCGTGGCGTCGGCGATACTGCTGGGCGGCTGCGGCCTCACCCAAAAGGTCGTTGACGGCACAGCCTCCACCACCCACGCGATCTTCTACAAGCAAGTCAAAACACTGCATCTGGATTTCACGGGGCGGGCAGCAATGAATACTGACAGCAACGAGATGAGCGGGTTGTCCGTTCCGGTGCTGATACGGGTCTACCAACTGCGTGATCACCAGGCACTGGACCGGGCCGCCTACGACGATCTGGTCAGCCACGGCGGGCGTGTGCTGGGTAGTGACTTGTTGAACGAAAAGGCTGTAGTGGTCAAACCTGGTGAAGCGGCTCAGCTCAGTACGCCTTTGCACTGCGAGTCCCGGTACATTGCCGTTGTTGCCTTGTTCCGAAACCCGGACCTGGAGCAAGACGCGTGGCGCCTGACCTTGCAGCGTGATGACCTCGCCCCGGACCAGCCCAGGGTCATTGAACTGGGCGACAACCGCTTGAAGTTGCGCCCGCGCGCCGAGGGCTGAGCACATGACCGAGCCAGGCCCTTCGCTTTACGAAACGCTGCTGCAGCATTACAGCGGCGAGCTGGAACTGCAGCGGGTCAGTGAGGATGACCAACTGACGCTCTCGGTTCTGGACAATCTCCAGCGCATTCTGAACAGCCGCGCCGGAACCCTCGCCCATCTGCCGGAATATGGCTTACCGGATATGGGCACGGTTTTACAAGGGTTGCCGGCCTCGGCCCATGGGTTGATGAATGACATCGTGAGCACCTTTCGCAGATATGAGCCACGGCTTGCAGAAGTCCGCATCCAACTGCTGGCGCAGCGACGGCCGGGCCACCTGGAATACGCACTCGAAGTTCGCATCAACGGCAGTGGCCGGGCCGCCTTCGGGGCCACGCTTGCGCCAGATGGAAGGGTGGTCGTGCGTCACCTGAAGCAGGAAGGCTATCTCACCAAGCCATAGACCTACAGACAAGGGGGCCAGATGACGGCGCTTTTTGAAATGCGGATTCGCCTGGGAGGCGACCCAGGCAGTTTTGATGAGTTCAAGGTGTTGCGCGGCGAGTTGGCCAAGCTTGATCACCCCGCGTGCCCTGACATTGACTGGGTAAAAGTCGAAGCGTTGTGCTTGAGGCTGTTCGAGCGCAATGGGGTGGAGCTGCAGACGGCAGTATCCTTCATCTTGGCGCGTAGTTACCGTGCAGGGCTCGCGGGTTTGACCGAGGGCGTGGCACTGCTCTGTACACTTACGGACGCGTGGCCGCGCTTGTGGCCGTTGCAAGCTTCAGCCCGTATCGATCTCATCGCTTGGTTGTTTGCCCGGTTGCATCCTTTGGTCCGAATGCTGGGGTGGGGCGGAGCGAGCCTGGCGACGTTGGGGGAACTGATCACTGAACTGGGGCAGCTGGAGCGCCGCCTGGAGCAGCTTGGCCACGCCCCCTTGGCCTCGCTGAAGGTGTTCCGACAGCAGCTCAGCAGCGTGATGCAGCGCATGTCGGGAGGCCGCGACGTGCCGATGGCGCTTGCATTGCAACCATGGGGGGCGCCCGCTACGCCAGCGCTTAGCCCACAGATCGCCGCAGTGGTCTCAGCACCACCGGCCTACAGTTTTGTGGTCGAGCCTGTGGTGCAGAAGCGCGCGGTGTTGCCCTGGCTGCTGACACTGACGGTCTGCTGTGTCTTTGCGGGATGGTTCGGCTGGCAAGAATGGGCAGCCAGGCAAGCCAAAGACGCCCCCACGCCTGAGCCCATCCAACTCGATAGCCTGAACCTGTTCGAGGCGGGCAGTGCCGAACTGAAATCAGGTTCAACCAAAGCGCTGATCAATGCATTGGTGGGTATCAAGGCTAAACCGGGTTGGCTGATCGTGATCTCCGGGCACGCGGATGCACGGGGTGATGCGAGCAGAAACCTCGACCTGTCCAGAGCCCGTGCCTTGGCCGTGCGCGACTGGATGCAGCGCATGGGTAACATCCCGGACAGTTGCTTCGCTGTGCAAGGTGTTGCCGCCAGCCAGCCAGTCAGTAGCAATGCTACCCGGCTTGGGCGCGCTGAGAATCGGCGCGTGGATATCCGAATGCTGCCACAGAGCAGCGCGTGCAACGATCTCGCCGACCTTTGACACACGAGGTAGTGCGTAACTGAACATCCAGGCCGTGTGCCAAAAGAAAGCGTAGTTTCGATAGCGGATACTAGAAACTGCTCAACGCCTTGCCAGCGATATAGCCAAAGGTCATGCCCGGCCCCAGGGTAATACCGCCGCTCGGGTAGTGCCCGCCCATCACGCTGTGCATATCGTTGCCTACCGCATACAGCCCGGGAATAGGCTGCGCCTGCTCGTTCAGCACCCGGGCGGCCGCGTCTGTTGCCAGGCCGGCAAAAGTGCCAAGGCTGCCAGGCAACAGCCTGACCGCGTAGAACGGCCCGTTCAGCAGGGGCCGTAGCGAGGGGTTGGGCCCGTGCAAGGGTTCCCCTTGGGCGCGGTTATAGGCTGACACGCCGCGGCCGTGAACGGGGTCCAGGCCCTGGGCCGCATACTGGTTGAACGCCGCCACCGTGCACTGCAACTGCGCCGCATCGATGCCACAGCGCTGTGCCAGCTGGGCCAGGCTGTCGCCCTTGTGCAAGTAGCCACAGCGTTGGTAGATGCGGGTGGGGAACGGAAAGGGTTTGGCCCAGCCAATGCCATAGCGCCGTTGCGCGGCATGGTCGCAGATCAGCCAGGCCTGCGCCGGCTCGCCCTGCGGGGTGGCGGCGAACAATGCATTCATGAAGTCGTGGTAGCAATCGGCCTCGTTGGCGAAGCGCCGGCCATCGCTGCGTACAGCAATGAAACCGGGTTTGGCGCGGTCGACCAGGTGTGGAAAGTGGCCATGACTGCCATCGCGGCGTGGCACCTGCGACACCGGTGCCCAAGCCCCGGCATGGGCACCGCAGCTATGTACCTGGCCACCGGCCCGTTCGCCCAGGCGCAGGCCGTCCCCGGTGTTTTCCCGGGGCGCGGCAGAATAATGCTGGTGACCCTGCGGCGCATGCGGCACCAGTTGCGCAATACGCTGACGATCATGCGGGAAGCCCCCGCAAGCCAGCACCACGCCACGGCGCGCATGAATCACCTGGCCGTCGGCAAACTGTGCGCCGCCGACCCGGCCTGAGCCCAGCAGGCGCGTGGCCGCTTTGCCGGTCAGCACGGTCACGCCCAGATCGAGCGCACTGCGCAGCAGGCGTGCCACCAGCGCGTTGCCATTGACCAGCTGCTGGCCGCGACGGTGCAGCAGCAGATCGCGGCCATGGCGCAGCAGCCGCCTGCCGACATGCATGGCCGCCTTGGGCGAGCGGGTGGCGTTGAAGAAGGCGGCCATGTCGGCGCCCCCGGCAATGCCCATGCCGGCCAGGCTGACAATGTCCAGCGGCGGGCGCAGCTTGTGCAGCCAAGGCCCCAGCCGGCGCCCGTCGTAGGGCAGTGCGCACAGCGAGCGGCCGCCGTGCGCACTGCCGTCACCTGCGTGCATGTCGGGCATGCGGCTGCCGCTTTGAAACTGCACGGCAGTGTGCCGCTGGAAAAACGCCACCATTTCCGGGCCGTGGTGCAGAAACGCCTGTTGGCGCGCATCCAGTTCACTGACATGGGCTTGCGCGCGCAGGTAGCGCTCCGGGGCGTCGCCTGCCTCGACGATGCCCTCGGCAACGGCCAGCGGGTTGCGGGGTATCCACAGCCAGCCGCCCGACCAGGCGCTGGTGCCACCCAGGTGGGTGGCCTTTTCGGCGATGATTACCTGCTGGCCATGGTGTGCAGCAGTCACGGCGGCCGCCAGGCCCGCGGCACCAGCGCCAATGACCAGTACGTCGCATTGCAGAGGTTGCATGGCGTTGTTCCGTAAGGGCGGTCAGAAGGGGTGTGCAGGGTTTACTGCAAGGGCGAAAAACCGGTCGGCCGCATCAGCCGTGAGTGCAGGCGCACGACTGCCCCCAGCTCCCGGTTGCGCCGCGAGAATTCCGCCCAGCGTGGGTCCGCCGCCATGGCCGCCCGGCGCGCCATGCGCTCGTCCAGGCTGCTATAGCCCCAGATGTGCACCACCTGGTTGACGTCGCCGAACTCGCTGGTGAAAAAGCCCACCAGGTTGCCCAAATGTTCGCTTTGCACCTCCAGCGCGTGGCTCTGGTACAGCGCGAGCCAGTCGGCCATTTTCAGGGGGTCGAGGGTGTAGGTTCTCAGTTCGTAGTACATGCTGGGGTCTCCGTGGGGGTGGTGGGCGCCTGCAGGCGGGCAGCGATGTGGTTGGCAGCGAGCCAGCCGAACGTCAGGGCAGGGCCCAGGGTGATGCCGGGCCCGGGGTAGGTGCCTTTCATCAGTGAGTTCATGTCGTTGCCAACCGCGTACAACCCGGCGATGGGCTGACCGTTGCGGTTCAGTACATTGGCATCGGTGTTGGTGACCAGGCCGCAGGCCGAACCGAGGTCGCCGGTGTGGAGGCGGATGGCATAGAACGGCGCGCGGGTAAGCGGCGCCAGGCAGGGGTTGGGTTGGTGCTGCGGGTCGCCCATGTAGCGGTTGTAGCTGTTGCCGCCTTTGCCGAACGCACGGTCGGTGCCCGTGGCGGCATCACGGTTGAACTGCTCAAGGGTGCGGGCAAGCCCCTCCGGGTCCACGCCGATGGCTTGGGCCAGGGCTTGCGCTGTGGTCGCCCGGTACAGGTAGCCTGCATCGACCAGCGCCTGGTTGTTCACGGGGCTGGGCCGCGCCAGGCCCAGGCCGTAGCGGTGCATCGCCTGGCCATCACACACCAGCCAGCAACTGCTGATGCCTTTGGCGAACATGGTCTGCACGAAATGGTGGTACGAGTCGGATTCGTTGACGAAGCGCCGGCCGCTGGCGTCTACCGCAATCACGCCCGGTTTGGCGCGGTCGGTCACCAGGTGCGGGAAACGTTCGTGGCGACCGTCGGCATGGCGCAGTTCGGAAACCGGTGCCCAGAAGAAGTTCGCCGCCAGGCCGTCGCCAACCGCGGCGGCCACTGCCTGGCCAAGGCGCAGTGCGGCACCGTCGTTGCTCGGCGGTGACATGCTCAGGTGCGCGCCCGCTTGCGCTGGGCGGTAGCTGGCGGCCAGCGCGCCAGCGGCGAACCCACCCATGGCGCACACCACGCCGCCTCGGGCCATTACCCGTTCATGGCGCCCGTCACGCTGTATTACCACGCCGGTGACCCTGCCGCGCTCGGTGATAAGCTCCACGGCTGCGCTGTTCAACCACAGTTGCGTGCCACGGGCGAAAGCGCTGGTGGCGAGCCGGGCGACCAGTGCGTTACCGGTCGTCAGCCGCGTGCCGCGCGGGTGCTGCAGCCTGTCCCGCCCATAGCGGGCCAACAGCTTCAGGCAGTGCCACAGTGACCGGGCTGAGCGGCGTATGCTGAGAAAGTGCTGGATGTCCACGCGGTTGACCATCATGCCGCCGAACAGCAGCATGCCGGGCGGTGGCATCTGCAGCGCTTTGAAATGCACACCGAGTCGCCTGCCGTCGTATTCGACCATTTCCAGCGCGCGCCCAAACTCGGTGGCGCCGGGGGCGTGCGGGTAGTAATCCGGCGAGTGCGGGCGCAGGGTATAGCGCAATTCGGTGTGTTGCTCCAGCCAACGCAGCGCCTGGTGACCTTGCTCGATGAAGGCGTCGGCCAGGGCTGCGTCGTAGCCGTCACCAATCACGTGTCTGAGGTAGGTGCGCATGGCCTCGGGGGAGTCTTCGGCCCCCGCCGCGCGCGCCTGGTCGGTGCCGTACAGCCACACGGCGCCGCCAGAAATGGCCGAAGTGCCACCGAAGTGCCCGGCCTTCTCCACTACCAGCACTTTCAGCCCACGGCAGGCGGCCGTAGCAGCGGTGGCTAAGCCGCCGGCGCCACTGCCCAGCACAACCAGATCGTAGCTGTGTGGTGTTGCTTCATGAGTTGGCATGGCTTCAGATCTCCAGCGGCGTCACGCCCATGAAGGCGCCCAGATGGCCGAGTTGGGCAAAGGCCATTTCCGGCCCTGTCTGGATCTTGCAGCCAACCTGCCGGGCGCGGTTGAGCAGCGGAGTCATCTCGGGCGCAGTGACCACGTCGGCTACCAGGGTTTCGGGCAGCAAGGTGGCCAGCACGGCGGCGGACAACGGCAACTCGGCACGGCTGCCCATGCCTACCGCAGAGGCATTGGCCAGCAGGTCGAAGCCTTCGAGCCCATTGAACGCGGTGTGGACCGTGAGCCCGGGGAAGGCAGTGCCAAGCAGTTCGCACAGTGCGCCCAGGCGCTCGCTGCTGGGGTCGCTGAGGGTAATACTGGCGATGCCGGCCTCGCCCAAGGCATAGGCGATGGCGCTGCCGACACCACCACAGCCCATCACCAGTGCACGCTTGCCCGCAGGCAGGAAGCCGTGCTTGCGCGCAGCGCCGAGGAAGCCGGCGCCGTCAACGTTGTCACCCAGCAAACGGCCGTCACGCTCGCGGCGCACCACATTGACCGAGCCCAGGGCCGCAGCGCGTTCGCTCAGGGCATCCAGGCGCTTGGCCAAGGCCTGCTTGTACGGCACGGTGACCACGCAACCGCGCAGGTTTTGCCAACCGCGCAGGGCACCGACAAAGCTGTCCAGCGCTGCCTCGTGCAAGTCGATGGGCAGCATGGCGACATCGCGGTGGTGGTTGGCGAACCAGGTGTTGAAGTTTTCCGGGGACTTCACCTGGGCGATGGGGGCACCGACGATGGCGACCAGTTCAGTGGAACCACGAATCATGCTGACCTCATTATTGGCGTTGTTGTGGCACCAAGGTTGAGGCAGTACAACGCAGACAACAATGCGCTTGGCGGTGAGTTGATGCGATAATCGCAACCATGCTCCGTTTATCGCATTGATCGGCCCGATTAGCTTCCCGCACTGAGGTAAGGCATGCCCACCCCCGTCATTCATCCCCGCGACCTTATCGCCGGCCTGCAAAAGGGCCTGGCGCTGATGCAGGTGTTCAGTGCCGAGCAGCCGCGCCTCAGTGTGCCGCAAGCCGCCCGCCTGTCAGGCCTCACCCCCAGCGCTGCACGGCGTTTTCTGCTGACCTTGGTGCATGAGGGCTTCGCCCAGACCGACAGCCGTGAGTACTGGCTTACACCCAAGGCCTTGCGCCTTGGGCAGGCCTATGTCGACTCGGCGCAATTGCCGCGCATGCTGCGGCCGATCATCGAGCAGGTGGCGCGGCAGACTCAGGAGCATGTGTCGGTGGGCACCCGCGATGGGGACGAAATCATTCACCTGGTGCGCAGCCGCTACAGCCATGTGACGTCGTTATCGATCCGGCCAGGTTCGCGGGTGCCGATGTATTGCACGGCCGGGGGGCGGGTGTGGCTGGCCTGGCTGGGGGAGGGCGCGCAGGCTGAATACTTTGCGCGCATTGCGCTGCAGGCCTTGACGCCATATACGCAGACTGACCCTGTGCTGCTGCAGGCCGAGTTGCAGCGGGTGAAGGCGCAAGGGTTTTGCATCGTCGACCAGGAATATGAAATCGGCATGCGCGTGCTGGGTGTGCCGTTGCTGGACCGCACCGGCCAGTTGCAGGCGACGCTGACCATTACCACCCATGCCTCACGCTTGAGCATGGATGAAATCCGCTTGCGCTATCTACCGGCATTGTACGAGGCCCAGGCATTGTTGCGGCCGGTGCTGGGTTGAGCCCAGCACCGCAGGCCGCCGGGTCTACAGAGCGTCGGCCATACCTTGGTCTTCGCCCAGGAAGCCGCCACTCTGGTGCTGCCACAGCCGGGCGTAAGTCCCTTGTTTGGCCAGCAGTTCGGCATGCGTGCCTTGCTCGATGATGCGCCCCTCGTCCATCACGATCAGCCGGTCCATGGCCGCGATCGTCGACAAGCGGTGGGCAATGGCGATGACCGTCTTGCCCTGCATCATTTCATCCAGGCTCTCCTGAATCGCCACTTCCACTTCCGAGTCCAGCGCACTGGTGGCTTCGTCCAGCAGCAGGATCGGTGCGTTCTTCAACATCACCCGGGCAATGGCAATGCGCTGGCGCTGACCCCCAGACAGCTTGATACCGCGCTCGCCCACCAGCGTGTCGTAACCACTGTTGCCCTGGCGGTCGCTGAGCTGGTCGATGAACCCGGCGGCCTGGGCATTGGCGGCGGCGGCACGAATCTGCGCGTCGGTCGCATCCGGGCGGCCATAGGCAATGTTGTCGCGAATCGAGCGGTGCAGCAGTGAGGTGTCCTGGGTGACCATGCCGATGGCACTGCGCAGGCTGTCTTGGGTGACCTTGGCAATGTTCTGCCCGTCGATGCGGATTTCACCTTGGTCCACGTCATAGAAGCGCAGCAACAGGTTGATCAAGGTGGACTTACCGGCACCCGAGCGCCCCACCAGGCCGACTTTCTCGCCGGGGCGTATGTGCAGGGTCAAGTCGTTGAGCACCTGGCGCTCGCCGTTGTAGTTGAAACTGACCTGGTCAAAACTGACTGCGCCACCTTTGCTCACCAGCGTGGTCGCATCCGCTGCATCCTGCACCTTGGGGCCGCGGGTCAGGGTGCCCATGCCGTCCTGTACAATACCGATGTTCTCGAACAGCGAAGTGATCTCCCACATGATCCAGTGCGACATGCCGTTGATCCGCAGGGCCATGGCGGTGATCGCGGCTACCGCACCGGCGCCGACCTGGCCCTGGTGCCACAGCCACAGTGCATAACCGCCAGCGCCCATGATCAAGGCCACGACCAGCGCCTGGTTGACGATTTCGAACAGGCTGACCAGGCGCATTTGGCGAAAGCCGGTCTGCTTGAAATCCTCCATGGCGGCACGCGCGAAATGCGCTTCACGGTTTGAGTGGGAGAACAGTTTCACCGTGGTGATGTTGGTATAGGCGTCGGAAACCCGCCCAGTCATCGACGAGCGGGCATTGGCCTGTTCCTGCCCGACCTTGCCCAGGCGGGGGACGAAATACAGCATGGCCAGGCCGAACAACAGCACCCAGGCAATGAAGGGCAGCATCAGTTTCAGGGCAAAACCACCGGCCAGGGCGATGATCGCGATGAAGTACACGCCGATCCCGGGCAGGATCTCGATAAGGGTGAACAACACGTCGCGTACTGCCAGTGCTGTCTGCATCACCTTGGTGGTGACCCGGCCAGAAAATTCGTCGGAGAAGAACGACAAGCTCTGGCGCAGCATCAGCCGATGGAAGTCCCAGCGCAACCGTAGCGGCAAATTGATTGCCAGCACCTGGTGCTGCACCATGGTGCGCAAGGCCACCAGCCCGACGCTGACCACCAGCACGATACCGATGCCCCACAGCACGCGGCTTTCCTCGGGGCTGACCGTGCTGCCCGCCTGCCAGGCGGCCAGCAGGTCCACTACCTGGCCAAGGAAGGCGAACAGCCAGGCCTCATAGACCGATACCCCGGCACTGAGCAATGCCAGCACCAGGATGTAACCACGGGCGCCGCGCGTACAGGCCCACATGAAGCGCAACAGCCCCATGGGCGGCGGTGGCACCTCGTCGGGCGGGAAGGGGTCGAGCCTGCGCTCAAAAATACGAAGCATGCTTGTCTCCGGGCATCTGATTTTGCGTAACCGGTAACCATACAGCACTGGGCGCAATGCGCCTGCCAATAGACACCTGCGGCGCACATTCGATCAAACCGGCAGGCTTGACAGGTATCTGCTTCCCCTACCATTATCCAGCCATCTCCACGCAACGGGCTTGCCAGTATGTCCATGACCAACCACGCCATCTTCGCTTCGGGCTTCGCCCAGGCTGGTGCGTGCGTTGCCGTTGCCAAGAAATCCAAGAAACAGCCGCTCATCTGACCGAGGCGCGCTGTCTCGTCAGGTGGGCTGACGAGACAGAAGGCTCCAGGCAACCCCGCCCGACTTCCTCCACTCTTCGCCTGCTGACGCTGACTTTCGGTCAACATCAGGAGTTTTTGCATGTCGAATTTCCGTGGTATCTGGATCGCCCTCGTCACGCCCATGCGCGCGAATGAAATCGACTTCGCCGGGCTGGAAAAGCTGGTGAAGCATTTGCTCGAAGAGGGCGTGGCCGGTTTTGTGGTGTGCGGTACTACGGGCGAGGCTGCGGCGCTGTCCAAGGCCGAGCAACTGGCGGTGCTGGATGCCGTGCTGGGCTGGGTGGAGCCGGGGAGGGTGGTGATGGGGTTGTCGGGTTACAACCTGGATGAACTGCTGGCCTTCCAGGCGCAGGTCCAGCAGCGGCCGCTGGGCGGACTGCTGGTTCCCGCACCGTGCTATATCCGCCCTTCGCAAGCGGGTATCGAAGCCTTCTTCCGCAGCGTCGCCGATGCGGCCCGCGTGCCGGTGATCGTCTACGACATACCTTACCGTACCGGCGTACGCATCGAGCAGGAAACCCTGCGGCGTATCGTGCGCCACCCGCGCATTGCTGCGGTCAAGGACTGCAGTGGCGACCTGGAAACCACCCTGGCGCTGATCCAGGACGGTAACGCCCAAGTGCTGGCCGGTGAAGACCTGCAGATCTTCAACAACCTGTGCCTGGGGGGCGCGGGGGCCATTTCGGCTTCGGCGCATGTGCGGGCGGACCTTTACGTGCGCATGCTGCGCCAGGTGGACGCAGGTGACTGGGCGGCCGCGCGCGGCACTTTCTACCAACTGCTGCCATGGCTGAAAATGGCCTTTGCCGAGCCCAACCCCGCTGTGGTCAAGGCGGCATTGATGCTGCAGTGCCTGATTGGCGATGAGTTGCGCGCCCCTATGCAGGCGTGCACGGCGGCGACCCGGGGTAAGCTGCAAGAGGTGCTGGCCGCACTCGGCGCCTGAGCCAGGGTATCTTCACGGGGGCACGGGGAGTAGCATCGGCCCCATGCGCCTTCACCGCGTCCAGGTTTCCACCGGGTGCCAGAGTAAGAAGGCATCCCGCCCCCTTGATTCGGTAGCCATGCCACAGCCATGCCAGACGGTTTCCCAGCGTTGCCCTCGCTTAACGCGCTACGTGTTTTTGAAGTGGTCGCCCGCCACCTGAACTTTCGGCTGGCGGCCGAGGAGCTGGGCGTGACCCAGGCCGCTGTTGCGCAACAGGTACGCGGGCTGGAAGCGAGCCTTGGCCTGCGCCTGTTCGAGCGCCTGCCCCGCGGCCTGGCGCTGACCGATGCGGGCCTGGGCTACAGCGCCAGCATCCGCAACGCCCTGGCCATGATCGATGAGGCCACGCGCCTGCTCCGGCCACAGGCTGCCCACCTGACGGTCAGCGTCACCCCGACCTTTGCCTCGAAATGGCTGATACCCCGGCTCGGCGCGTTTGCCGAGCGCCACCCAGACATCGATTTGCGGGTGTTGGCGACCGATCGGTTGTCGCACTTCGGCACTGACAGCGTGGATGTTGCCGTGCGCTATGGCAACCCGGACGTCGGCGCGGGGCTGAACTGTGAGCGGTTGATGGAGCAGCGGATTGTCGCTGTAGCCAGCCCGGCCCTGTTCAAGGGAGGCCACGCGCCCACTAGCTTCGCGCAATTGCAAGCGTTCGTCATGCTGCACGACGCCCACGATTTCTGGCCCAGGTTCCTGGCCGAGTTGTTCCCCCAGCACGGTCAACCCAGCGCCCGGAATCTGCGCTTCAACCAGACCTCGCTGGCTATCGACGCCGCCATCAGCGGGCAGGGCATTGCCTTGGCCAGCCTGGCCTTTGTCAACGAGGACATCGCCGCTGGCAGGCTGAGCCAGGTGTTCGACCATGCGTTGCGGCTCGACAAGTCGTTCTACCTGGTATGGCCACGCAAGCTGCAGCAACCCAAAGCGCTTGGTACCGTGCTGCAATGGCTCAAGGACCAGGCCGGCCCTCGCTGAGCCGGTTCGGCTAGTGGGCGTATTTCCTTGCCCCGGCCACACACATCACCGCCCCCAGCGTGACCACCAGCATCATCCAGCTGACGTGTTCATGCAGCAACACGGCTGCCAGGCCAAGCCCCATGAAGGGCTGCAACAATTGCAGTTGGCCCACGGCCGCAATGCCACCCTGCACCAGGCCCCGGTACCAGAACACGAAGCCGATCAGCATGCTGAACAGGGACACGTAGCCGAAGCTGAACCATGCAGGGGCGCCTGCCCTGGCCAACACATCCGCGGTTGGCAGGTTGGTGATGGTCAGCAGCAGCATCAGCGGCAGCGCCACGATCAAGGCCCAGCTGATCACCTGCCAGCCCCCCAGCCTTCTTGAGAGGCGCGCGCCCTCGGCATAACCCAACCCGCAAACCAGCACCGCCGCCAACATCAGCAGGTCACCGCTTGCCGACGCTTCGGCGCCATTGAGCAATGCGTAGCCTGCGACCAACCCGGCACCTGCAAACGAGAACAGCCAGAACAACGGCCGCGGCCGCTCCCCGCCACGCAGTACCGCAAACCCGGCGGTGCACAGGGGTAAAAGCCCCACGAACACGATGGAATGGGCAGAACTGATGTGCTGCAGGGCCAATGCCGTCAGTAGCGGAAACCCGATCACCACGCCCAGTGCAGTCACGGCCAACGGCAGCAAGTCAGCGCGTTGCGGGCGAGGCTGCCGCAGCAAGATCAGTACGAGGGCACCCAGCAGGCCGGCGATGGACGCTCTGGCACAGGTCAGGAAAGTGGGCTCGAAAGCCGCCACAGCCACCCGTGTAGCCGGTAACGAGCCGGCAAAGATGGCGACGCCGATAAACCCGTTGATCCACCCGCTTGTTGCTTTTTCCATGGCCATACCCTTTGTTCATTCAGGCCCCAGTACAGCACCGACAGCACGAGGAAGGCCATGTACAATCCAGTACAGTTGAGCCGAACTGTTATGCCTATGAAACCAGTACAGTCGAGGGTGGGATGAGCCGGAACGGAACGCGGATTGATGCGGTGATGGGCGAAATCAAATCGCGGATAGCCTCGCGAACCTATACCCCTGGTGCCAGAATCCCTTCGGTGCGGGCCATGGCGCGGGCCCTGCAGGTGTCGGTGTCTACCGTGCTGGAAGCCTATGAACGATTGATGGCCGAGGGGCTGCTCAATTCTCGCCCGGGCTCTGGCTTTTACGTCGCCGGGCCGGTCGCGCCATTGGTGCTGACCGAACTGGCGCCCAGGCTCGACCGTGAAGTGGACCCGCTGTGGATCTCGCGCCAGTCCTTGGAAACTGCCAGCGACGCGATGAAACCTGGGTGTGGCTGGCTGCCTGCCGCCTGGATGTACGAGGCGGGCATGCGCAAGGCGTTGCGCACCCTGGCGCGTTCCGACACCGTGAAGCTCACCGACTACGCCTCACCGCTGGGGCATCCGCCGCTCAGGCAGTTCTTGTCGCGGCGTTTGGCGGGGACCGGGATCGAAGCCCCGGCAGACCACATCATGCTCACCGAGTCCGGCACCCACGCCATTGACTTGATTTGCCGCTTTCTGCTGCAGCCGGGTGACACGGTGCTGGTCGACGACCCGTGCTATTTCAATTTCCACGCCCTGCTCAAGGCGCACAGGGTGAACATCGTCAGTGTGCCTTACACGGCGGCAGGCCCGGACATCGAGGCGTTTGGTGCTGCCTTGCGTGAGCATGCGCCACGGCTGTACATCACCAATGCCGGCATTCACAACCCGACCGGCGCCAGCCTGTCGCCGGTCACGGCACACCGGTTGCTGAAGTTGGCCGACAGCTCGAGCCTGGTGATCGTGGAGGACGAGATTTTCGCGGATTTCGAGGCCACGCCGGCACCTCGCCTGGCGGCCTTCGACGGGCTTTCGCGGGTCATCCAGATCGGTAGCTTTTCCAAGACCATCTCCGCCTCCATTCGCTGCGGCTACATCGCTGCGCGTGGTGAATGGATCGAGAGCCTGGTCGATCTGAAGATTGCCACCACCTTCGGCGGTGGCCGCCTTGGTGCAGACATCATTTACCAGGCCATTACCGACAGTGGCTACCGCAAACACATGGAGGGTGTGCGCCAGCGCCTGGCCGAGGCAATGACCACAACGGTCGCCAGGCTGCGCGCCCTGGGCATAGAGCCTTGGATAACGCCCCAGGCAGGCATGTACGTGTGGTGCCAGTTGCCCCACGGTAAAGATGCCGCCACGCTGGCCAAGGCCTGCTTGAGTGAAGGCGTGGTGCTGGCCCCTGGCAATGCATTCAGCCAGGCTGGGGCTGCCGGTGATTTCCTGCGTTTCAACGTGGCCCAATGTGCAGATGACAGAATCTGGGAAGTGTTGGCGCAGGCGTTGAGCGGTTGAGAGGTCTAGTGCCCGGCGCCATCCCCGTTGCCCGGCAGGGCGGTGACCCGTAAGGTTCAGTGGCATCTGCTTCAGCAGGTGGCAATGCCAGGTTCATGCTGTGGCGTTCGGATTTTGGATTATCGTTTGGCGCAATCACCAGTCATGGATCAAACGAATATGAGCGATACCCCCCAGGCCAACCGTAGTTACTGGGCAGTTTTCTTGATTTTTTTGCGATTGGGCCTGACTTCGTTTGGCGGCCCCGTCGCACACTTGGCTTATTTCCGGGATGAATTCGTTGTGCGTCGACAGTGGCTAAGCGCGCGCAGTTATGCGGATTTGGTCGCCCTTTGCCAGTTTCTGCCCGGGCCTGCAAGCAGTCAGGTCGGCATCGCGCTTGGGCTGAGCCGCTTGGGCTATGGCGGTGCACTGGTTGCCTGGCTGGGCTTCACCCTACCGTCGGCGATTGCCTTGATCCTCTTCGCTCAAGGCCTGGCCTGCTATGGCGATGCGGTGCCCACTGGCGTGTTGCACGGTTTGAAGGTGGTGGCGGTGGCGGTAGTCGCACAGGCGGTATGGGGTATGGCGCGTAATGCGTGCACCGATACACCGCGCATGGCCATCATGGCGGCAGCGACCTGTTTCGTGCTGCTGCTGCCTTCGGCCTTAGGGCAAGTGGGCGTCATTGGCGTTGCCGCACTCATCGGTCTATTGCTGTTCAAGCCCCAGCCGGGGGCATGCCATGATTCACTGCCCATCAGCATTCGCCGTCGCGCAGGCTTATGTTGGCTGGCCTTGTTCTTGACCTTGCTGCTGGGGCTGCCGCTGCTGGCAACGTTATTCCCCGGCCAGATGCTGTCGATGCTGGACGCGTTCTACCGTTCCGGCTCGCTGGTCTTCGGTGGTGGGCATGTGGTGCTGCCGCTATTGGAGGCGCAAGTCGTGCCATCTGGGTGGGTCGACAAAGACGCATTCCTGGCTGGCTATGGCGCGGCTCAAGCCGTCCCAGGGCCGCTTTTCACCTTCGCAGCCTACCTCGGCGCCTCGATGAACCAGGCGCCCAGCGGCTGGCTGGGGGGCCTGATCTGCCTGGTGGCGATTTTCGCGCCTGCGTTTCTGCTGGTTGTGGGTGTTTTGCCGTTCTGGCAGCGGCTGCTGCGCAACAGCCGCACCCACGCGGCACTGCTGGGCATCAATGCGGCAGTGGTGGGGTTATTGCTTGCCGCCTTGTATCAGCCCGTATGGACGAGTGCGATTCGCGCCCCACATGACGTTGGCCTGGCCCTTGTGGCGCTGGTTGCCTTGATGTTCTGGAAATTGCCGCCGTGGCTGGTTGTACTCTGCAGCGGCGGCCTGGGCTGGCTGTTGGATATCGCCCTTACAGGCTAATTACTGATGGCTGCAATCGCGGGGTGGATTGCCCGGAGCGTTGCGTCACTGCCCCCGCAGCCCTGAAAACATAAATCACCAAAAGGTGCTTGACCGGAGAGAACGATCGTTCTACATTCGCCCCATGAGCAGACCAACGATAGATCACAGAGACCAGATCCTGGCCACCGCCGAGAAACTCATCTACGAAAACGGGATTCATGCCACGGGTATGGATTTACTGGTGAAAACTTCAGGCGTGTCGAGAAAGGGCATCTACAACCACTTCGCTACCAAAGATGATATTGCCGCTGCGGCCTTGGGGGCCCGCGACGTACGCTGGATGCAGTGGTTCAGGACTGAATGCGATAAAGCAGCCACGCCATACGCTCGCATACTGAACATGTTCACTGTGTTGAAAGGCTGGTTCGAGTCGGAGGGTTTTCGCGGTTGTGCATTCATCAACACGGCAGGCGAGGTCGGCGACCCTGAAGATCCCATTCGCCAGATCGCCAAGTTGCACAAGCAGAAACTCTTGGACTACACGCTTGAACTGGCTGAGCAATTGAATGTTCGGCAACCGCCGGTCTTGGCCCGGCAGTTGTTTGTCCTGATCGAAGGCGCTATCACCACGGCGCGTATCATGGGGGATTATCACGCTGCTGATGATGCCAAGGAAGTTGCGCAACTTTTGCTGAAAGAGTTTGCGCCTGACGTTTGAATGCCTGAAGTTGTAATCACACTTTGCTGCCCAACTCGACTGGAGTCATTACCATGTCCAATGCCCAAACTCGCCCGCCACTTCCACCTTTTACATGTGAAACAGCCATCGAGAAAGTTCGACTTGCTGAAGATGGCTGGAACAGCCGCGACGCGGAAAAAGTCTCGCACGCCTATACGCTGGATACCCAATGGCGTAACCGCGTTGAGTTCGCCACCAACCGCGAAGAAGCGAAAGGTTTCCTGACCCGCAAGTGGAAAAAAGAGCTGGATTATCGCCTGATCAAAGAGCTCTGGGCGTTTACCGATAACCGTATCGCCGTGCGTTACGCCTACGAGTGGCATGACGATTCCGGTAACTGGTTCCGCTCCTACGGTAATGAGAACTGGGAATTCGAAGCGGATGGCCTGATGCACCGTCGCTTCGCCTGCGTTAACGATATGCCTATCAAGGAAAGCGAGCGCAAGTTCCACTGGCCGTTGGGCCGCCGTCCGGATGACCACCCTGGGCTGAGCGAGCTCGGGCTGTAAGTGATCTTCCACCTGATCCTTCCACTTGAAGGGTCAGGTTTTTGTTCAAGTTTTTCCTTCCTGCCATACCGGGCTGCGCGCAGGCGATCAGGCCCGACCTCAGTCATCCAGATTGCGTGACACCTCCCTGGCCAGTTCAATGAAAGCGCGCACCGCCGCGCTCAGAAACGCGTCCCTGCGCCGCATCAGGACTGCTCGCCGCTGCAAGCGCTCCGGCTCCAGCGTGATGGCCACCAGGTCGTCGTGGGCTAAAGCTATTCTGGCAGGCAACAACGTCGACAGGTTGGTCCGGCGAACGATCTCGATCACTGCACCCAAAGCATTGGCTTCCATCTGGACCTTAGGGCGAATGCCATAGGTGCGGCAGTAGCGGTCGATTTGCTCGCGCGTGGCGAACGCTGTGCTGAGCAGTACCAACGACTCGGCGCTCAGGCCTTGCGAGGTGATGGAGCGTCGCCCGGCCAAGGGGTGCTTGCTGTTCATGACCAGCGCGAGCGTTTCGTTCAGCAAGGGGATGGCCTGGATATCCGGTGCATGGATTTCATCGAATGCGATCCCGACATCCAGCTCCCCCGCCAACAGCAGTTCCTCGATACGCTCCTGAGAGACCTCTTTGAGGGTGACGAAGATCTTGGGGTGCTTGCAGTGAAATGCTTCGATCAGCGGCCCGACCAGATAAGTGGTGAACGTCGGCGTTACGGCAACACGCAATGAGCCGCGGCTCAGGTCGCTGACATCATGTATCGCCCTCTTGGCCTCCTGCAGCTCCTGATAAGCACGGCGTGCATAAAGAAGATAGACATCCCCCGCATCCGTCAAACGCGTCGTGCGGCCGGACCGGTCAAACAACTGGGCTCCCAGGCTTTCCTCCAGTTGCCTGACTTGCTGGGAAAGGGCCGGCTGGGAGACATGCAGGGCCGCCGCAGCCTTGGTGAAACTGAGGTGTTCGGCAACGGCCAGGAAGTACTGAATATGGCGAGCGAGCATGCCTGGATCCATAAGGTAATCTGATCCACTGCATAATAAATGAGACTTTTACCTTATGCCATGCGCTGCTTAATCTTTGTCTCACACACAGCGACATTGAGACAGCAGCCATGAAAGCGATCATCGACGGTTTTCTGAAGTTTCAAAAGAACGCATTTCCTGAGCGGGTGAACCTGTTCAAGCACCTTGCCAACCAGCAAGCGCCAAAGGCGCTCTTCATTTCCTGCTCTGATAGCCGACTGGTGCCTGAGCTGGTCACCCAACGCGAGCCGGGCGATCTGTTTGTCATCCGTAACGCCGGCAACATCGTGCCGTCGTATGGGCCTGAGCCAGGTGGCGTTTCGGCCTCGGTCGAATACGCGGTGGCCGGGCTTGGCGTCGCAGACATCGTGATCTGCGGCCACTCCGACTGCGGCGCGATGACCGCCATCGCCACCTGCAAATGCCTCGATCACATGCCCGCCGTCGCCGGCTGGTTGCGCTACGCCGACTCGGCCAAGGTGGTTAACGAGGCCCGTCCTCACGCAGACGGGCCCAGCAAAGTCGCTTCCATGGTGCGCGAGAACGTTATCGCGCAGTTGGCCAATATCCAGACCCACCCATCCGTTCGCCTGGCGCTGGAAGAGGGCCGTGTCACCTTGCACGGCTGGGTCTATGACATCGAGACCGGGCGCATCGACGCCTTTGATGGCAATACCGGCACGTTCGTGTCGCTCGCGCAAAACCCTGAAGTCCACGCCATTTCCCACCACGGCAGGCATGTTGCCTGAACCACCAGCACCTTTACCTACCCAGGAGATTCACCATGATCCAGACTCAAGCCACCCGTACCGCTCGCCAGGAACTGACCGAGCTCATCATCCAGGCCAAGGCCCGCAAGGACCTGTCCTTCGCGCAGATCGTGGACGGTACCGGTCTGTCCGAAGCCTTTGTCACTGCTGCGCTGCTTGGCCAGCATCCGCTGCCTGAAAGCGCCGCCAAGGTCGTAGGCGAGAAGCTCGACCTTGATGCTGAACAGGTCGCACTGCTGCAATCGATGCCGATCCGCGGCAGCTTTTTCGACGGCGTGCCGAGCGACCCTACCATCTACCGCTTCTACGAAATGATGTCGGTGTATGGCACCACCCTCAAAGCGCTGGTGCACGAGAAGTTCGGCGACGGCATCATCAGCGCCATCAACTTCAAGCTGGACATCAAGAAGGTTGAAGATCCGGACGGTGGCCACCGAGCGGTAATCACCCTGGACGGCAAGTACCTGCCTACCAAGCCCTTCTGAACCAGCTTAGCCCGGGGCATCCCTGCGCCGGGTCAACCCCCGACATTCATGACAACTGAGCGTCGACTGGGCGCTCAGGCCTTGTTGCGCCTTCAGTACAGGTGATTACCATGAAACTTTTACACGTTCTGTTCCTGAGCAGCCTGGGCGCTGCTGCCATGGCCGATGACCAAGGCATTCGAACTGTACCGGCAACGGTCGAACCCTATCGCTACGCTCAGCACCTGGATATCGCGCACGTTGTGGCTGTTACGCCGGTGCCCAACGTGTGTGAGGTTGTGCCGATGCAGCTGACTTACGACGACTCCAATGGCCAGCGGCATATCATGGAGTACCGCATCATGGGCAATGGCTGTTCGAACAACTGACCCACAGCATCTAACCGAGGATCTCGCTGATCAATGCGCCGAGTTGCTCGCCCTGGGCAGCGCTGGCGCAATTGGTGAAGCTCAGCAGCAGCCCTGAACGGCGGGGAAGCGCCAGATGCCAGCGCGACAGGGCCTGTACCGCGATCCCCTTGGCCAGCAATTGCTCCGCCAGGAACGTGTCGCTTACCCTCTGCGGCAGGCGCAGCAGCAAATGCATGCCGCCTGGGGACCGCTCGACATGCCAACCTTTGGGCAAGCTCCGCTCCAGTGCGCCGAGGGTCAAGGCCCGGCGTTCGTTGTAGAGCCGGCGCATGCGTTGGATATGACGGGTGAAATGGCCCTCGGCAATGAACTGCGCCACCATGGCCTGGGTCATCGAGGGTGAACCGCCGGAAAACAGTGCGTGGGTGACCCGCTCGAACGCTGCAACCTGAGCCAGTGGCACCACCAGGTAGGCCAGGCGGATACCGGGGAACAGCATTTTGCTGAAGGTGCCCGCATACAGCACCCGCCCATTGCGATCCAGACTGGCAAGCGGCGGGAGCGGGCGGCTGACATAGCGGTACTCGCTGTCGTAGTCGTCCTCCACGATCCAGGCCCCGGTGCTGGCGGCCCAGTCCAGCAGTAGTTGCCGTCGCGGCAGCGACAAGGCAATGGACAGGGGGCTCTGATGGCCCGGTGTGACCATGGCGACCTGCGCCGCGCTGGCGTTGGCGATAGCCTGTTCGACGTTCATGCCCTCGGCATCCACTGCCACCCCCTCCAGTTCAAGCCCGAATTGGCGCAGTACCTGGCGCGTGACGGGATAACCCGGGTCTTCAACCCAGGCGCGCTCGCCGTTGCGCAACAACGTCTGCGCCACCAGCGACAGGCTGCTGCGCCAACCGCTGGTGATGAACACCTGCTGGGCCGTGCAAGCGATGCCCCGCGACATCTGCAGGTACGAGGCAATCGCGCTGCGCAGTGCTGGCAGCCCGAGGGGCGGCGGGTAGTCCAGGTCACCCGGCTGCATCCCGCGCAGGTAGCGAGCACCCAGGCGCGCCCAGATCTTGCGCGGGAAGGCATCCATCGCCGGCAAGCCCAGTTGAAATGGCAAAAGCTGTGGCGGGCGCCGCAGGGCGTCCGGGTCCTCGGGACCATCACTGGCCGGGGGCTGCGCTGTCGCCGCGGCTGCGGGCGGGCGCAGCTCAGGGTTGACCACGGTGCCTTTCTGCTTCAGGGCCAGCAGGTAGCCCTCACTGGTGAGCAACGAATAGGCAAGCTCGACGGTGCCACGTGCCACCCCCAGCTCCTTGGCCATGGCCCGCGCAGATGGCAAGCGGTCACCCGGCGCCAAGGTGCCTGCTGCTATCGCGGCGAGCACACGGTTGTAGAGTTGCCGGTAGAGCGGCGCGGCGGAGCGCTCATCGAGCTGTGCGAAGGTTCGGGAAGAAAACGTCATCATGGCCTAGTTCATATACCCTTTCTTGGCTCATTCAAATGGGTTGAACGTGGTTCATCATAGCCCCGTCACTCATCGAATGAGCTTTGCCACCATGACGTTCACCCCGACCCCTTCAGTACTGCGCGAGCCTGACCTGGCTGATTCGGGCCTGCGCCATCTGGACGGCGAGAATGACCTGCATCTCGCGTTCCCGGTCATGCAGCAACTGCGCCCGCATCTGGCTGGCGAGGCCGATTTCATCGGCCGCGTCCAGCGTATGCGCGCTGAAGGCTATCGGCTGCTCGGGGGCTTCGGCTCAGGCCAGCTTGTGGCGCTGGCAGGTTACCGCCTTCAGGAAAACCTGGTCTACGGGCGGTTCCTGTATGTGGACGACCTGGTCACCGCCGAAACGCAGCGTGGCCAGCAGTGGGGCGCACGATTGCTGGCTGCCTTGCAGCGGTTGGCCCAGGCCACGGGGTGTGCGCGCCTGGTGCTCGATACCGGGTTGGCCAACACCCGCGCGCAACACTTCTATTCCCGTGAAGGCCTGCACAACAGCGCCACGCGCTTCCAAAAACAGTTCGCTGCGCCTTGAGCGGCAGCACGTCTCTCATCGAGGTGACTTCATGACGTCGTCAGAGCAGCCCAGGGCGCCTTTGCGCATTCTTCGCCTGATCGCCAGCCCGAACGGTCAGGCATCAGAAAGCTTCAAACTGTCCCAGCACATTTTGCTCGGCTTGGCCGAGCAGGCTGGCAGGCGCGGTATACAGGTCACCGATTTCGACCTCAATGACCTGGCGCCCGTCGACGCCGGGTATGCCCAGGCCCTGGCCAACCCGGGAGGGCCTGAAGCCGTAGCGCAAGATGGCACATTGCACCGTTCCGACGAACTGATTGGCCAGTTG
This sequence comes from Pseudomonas sp. CJQ_9, assembly GCF_043106615.1. Classification (NCBI taxonomy): domain Bacteria; kingdom Pseudomonadati; phylum Pseudomonadota; class Gammaproteobacteria; order Pseudomonadales; family Pseudomonadaceae; genus Pseudomonas; species Pseudomonas sp. CJQ_9. The sequence goes on from NZ_JBICMS010000099.1 coordinate 158,916, forward strand.
CAGGCCTGCGACCTGCTGCTGATTGCCACGCCAATGCATAACTACAGTGTGCCAGCACCGCTCAAGGCCTGGATCGATCACGTGGTACGGGTCGGCATCACGTTCCTGAGCACCGCGGCAGGCAAGGTGGGCACGGTGGTGGATCGGCCAGTGTATGTGGCCGTAGCCTCCGGGGGCTACATCAGCGGGCCGAATGCCCGCCAACCCGACTTTCTCCGGCCATACCTGTCCGCCGTGCTTGCCACGATTGGCCTCAAGCAGGTGAATTACTTCACCCTCGAGGGCACAGCCAGAGGGGCGGAGTTTCTGCAAGCGGCCAGGGCAACTGCACAGGCTGAAGTGCAGGCGTTCTTCGCCGCGTCTTCCAAGCCGCTATCACAGGGGCAACACGCATGAGTCGCCTGAACTGGTTTACCGCATCGCCTGGGGCCGCCAAGGCCCTCACCGGGCTCCATCAATTCGTGACAACGCAGACCGATCTACCGGCGCCCTTGATTCATCTGGTTTTTCTGCGGGTGTCTCAACTCAACGGCTGTGCGCACTGCATTGATCTGCATTCGCGTGATCTGCTCAAGACAGGCATGTCGGTGGATAAACTGCTGTTGGTGCCGGTCTGGCATGAAGCGCACTACCTGTTCTCGGCGCAGGAGCGCTCGGCCCTGGCCTGGGCAGAGGAAGTGACCCGGGTCAGTGAGACGCACGTATCGGACGAGGCCTACGCGGCCGCGTCGGCCGCGTTCACAGAAAAAGATTTGGTCGAGCTCACCGCGGCCATTGCCGCGATGAACGCTTTCAACCGCATGGGTGTCAGCTTCCGCTTGCGACCGGCCGCTAAAGCATGAGGGTTGGTGGCAGGGATAGTAGTATCGGCAAGGCGCTCAAAGCGCGCGCTGGTTCACCCGGGCAGCGAGTTGTTCCGCGCTTTCCTTGCGCTGCGAATAGCGGTCCACCAGGAATTCCTGGTGATCGCGCAGCAGCACCGTGAACTTCACCAGCTCCTCCATCACGTCCACCAACCGGTCGTAATAGGGCGAAGGCTTCATGCGCCCAGTGTCGTCGAACTCCAGGTACGCCTTGGGCACGGACGATTGGTTGGGTATGGTGAACATCCTCATCCAGCGGCCCAGCACGCGCAGTTGGTTGACCACGTTGAACGATTGCGAACCGCCACACACTTGCATCACGGCCAACGTCTTGCCTTGGCTGGGACGCAGGGCGCCGAGCGCCAGGGGTATCCAGTCGATCTGTGCCTTGAACACCGCAGACATCGCGCCATGACGCTCTGGTGAGCACCAGACCTGGCCTTCCGACCACTGCACCAGGTTCCGCAGTTCCTGGACCTTGGGGTGCTCGACGGGGGCATCGTCTGGCAGCGGCAAGCCTGACGGGTCGAACGTGCGGGTTTCGGCACCGAAGTGCTCAAGCAGCCGTGCGGCTTCCTCCACCAACAAGCGGCTGAAAGAGCGCTCGCGGGTCGACCCGTACAGCAGCAGGATGCGCGGCGCGTGCTGGCTGGCCGGCTTGGCTGCTGGGGGCGTATCGAACAGCGAAAGGTCAAGATTAGGTAGTTGCTCGTTCATGTGGCCTCCCGCTTAAAGCGCACCAATGTGATCCAGCGCTTGCTGGAGTTGTTCGCGTTGCAGCGTGTCGAAGGGCAGGGCGAAGAATGCCTGGCAACGGGCTGTTATGCGCGCCAGCGTGGCGTTGAAAGCCGCGTCGACGGCCGCTTCATCGCCCTCTACATCGGACGGATCCTCCAGCCCCCAGTGCGCCTTCAGTGCCGGGCCGAAGTACACCGGGCAGGCTTCGCCGGCGGCCTTGTCGCACACGGTGACCACGATGTCTGGCGGGCAACCCTCGAATGCCTCGTTACCCTTGCTGCTCAGGTCCTGGGTCGAAATGCCGGCCTGCTGCAGGGTGGTCAGGCTGCGAGGCAACACCTGGCCCTTGGGAAAACTGCCGGAACTGACGGCTTCAAAGCCGTCAGGCGCCAGGTGATTGAACACGGCCTCGGAAAGGATGCTGCGGCAGCTGTTGGCCGTGCACATGAACAGAACTCGCATGGGGGCTCCTCCGCTTGTTGGCGGACTATCAGAGGCTAAGGCGCAGTGCCAAAGCCGAAAGGGTGATCAACAGCACGGGCAGGGTCAGCAAAATGCCAACCTTGAAGTAATAACCCCAGGTTATACGCACGCCTTTGCGCGCCAGCACATGCAGCCAGAGCAGTGTCGCCAGGCTGCCGATAGGGGTGATTTTCGGGCCCAGGTCGCAGCCAATCACATTGGCGTAGATCATCGCCTCGCGCACCAGGCCTTGCGCTTCGCTGGCCTGGATCGACAACGCGCCGACCAGCACGCTGGGCATGTTGTTCATGACCGAAGACAGCAGGGCGGCGATCACGCCGGTGCCCAGGGTGGCACTCCACAGCCCTTGTTGCGCCAGGCGGTCGAGCAGTTGGGTGAGCATGTCGGTCAGGCCGGCATTTTTCAGCCCGTACACCACCAGGTACATGCCGAGCGAGAAAATCACCACCTGCCAAGGGGCCTCGCGCAGCACGCGGCGGGTCGCAATGCGCTGCCCGCGCGCGGCGACCGCGAACAGTATGGCGGCACACACGGCTGCCACTGCACTGATCGGAATGCCCAGTGGTTCGAGGGCGAACAGGCCCACCAGCAGCGCCAGCAACACCCACCCTCCGACCGTGAAGGTGGCGTGGTCTTGGATCGCCTCGCCGGGCGTTTTCAGCGCTGCAACGGTGTAGTGCTGCGGTATGTCACGGCGAAAGTACAGCGACAGTACCACCAGCGTCGCGGCGACGCTGGCCAGGTTCACCGGCACCATCACCGAAGCGTACTCGGCGAAACCCAACCCGAAGTAATCGGCCGAAACGATGTTCACCAGGTTGGAGACAACCAGCGGCAGGCTGGCGGTATCGGCGATAAAGCCGGCGGCCATGACGAAAGCCAGCGTGGCAGCTGGCGAGAAACGCAGCGCCAGCAGCATCGACATGACGATGGGGGTGAGGATCAGCGCCGCACCGTCGTTGGCGAACAATGCCGACACGGCAGCGCCGAGGAGTACGCAAAAGGCGAACAGGCGGTAGCCGCTGCCATTGGCCCAGCGCGCCACATGCAGGGCTGCCCATTCGAAAAAACCGGCTTCATCCAGCAGCAGGCTGATGATGATGACGGCGATGAACGTGAACGTGGCGTTCCAGACGATGCCCCAGACCGCCGGGATGTCGTGCAGCGACACGGCACCTGTGGCAAGGGCGATGACCGCGCCGAGCGCGGCGCTCCAGCCAACGCCAAGCCCTTTGGGCTGCCAGATGACCAGGGTAAGGGTGAAAACGAAGACTGCAATGGCGACCAGCATAGGGTTCTTTCTCGTTGTTGATCAGCAGCAGGCAGAGCCCCGAACAGGGCGGCCATCCATGTTCTGCAGGCGTTGGGTGTTGTGTGCCAACCATTGCTCGTTAGCCTGTAGCGTCGCCTGCAGAACCGCGGCGACCCAAGTGGGCAGGTCCGGGTTGAGGCGGTAATACACCCATTGCCCCTGGCGTCGGTCCAGCAACAGGCCACTGCTGCGTAGCTGGGCCAGGTGGCGGCTTATCTTCGGCTGGCTGTCGTTCAGCGCGCACATCAACTCGCAAACGCAAAGTTCACCCAGGCTGGCGATCAGCAGGGTGGCGCGAGCACGGGTTTCGTCGGCCAGGCATTTGAACACTTCAGGTGGGGTAATCATGGCAGCGTCTGTACATATGGAAATCCGAATATACGTATTTCCATATGTTTTGTCCAAGCGGCTTTGTGATCTGCCGCGCGGCCGCACCTTGTCATTTGCCGGGGCTTGAGGCAGGGTCGATGGCAATGACGTCTCTGCCAAAGGAGCCTGCCCATGTCAAAGCTTTATCCCAGTGTCGACCCCGAGGGTTTGATCGAGTACTCGGTGGTGTACACCGACCGCTCTCTCAACCATATGTCACAGGCATTTCAGGGCGTGATGAAGAACATCTCCGCCACCTTGAAACAGGTCTACAACGCCCAGGGCGTGGCTGTGGTGCCGGGCAGTGGCACGTTTGGCATGGAAGCGGTGGCGCGGCAGTTCGCCACTGGCCAGCAGTGCCTGATGATCCGCAACGGCTGGTTCAGTTATCGCTGGAGCCAGATTCTTGAGATGGGCAACATTCCGGCGGCTACCACGGTGCTGAAAGCCAGGCCGGTGGAAACCGGGCGCCAGGCGGCCTATGCGCCACCGCCGCTGGATGAAGTGCTGGCGGCGATTGCGGCGCACAAACCGCAGGTGGTCTTTGCCCCGCATGTCGAAACGTCATCCGGGATCATGCTGCCCGACGACTACCTGCGCGCGGTGGGCGAGGCCGTGCACGCAGTGGGCGGCTTGTTCGTGCTGGACTGCATCGCCTCCGGCGCGGTGTGGGTCGATATGCACACATGCGCCGTCGACCTGCTGCTCAGCGCGCCGCAGAAGGGCTGGAGTGCTTCCCCATGCTGCGCCCTGGTGATGTTCAGTGCCCTGGCCCTGCAACGCATCGAGCAGACACAGAGCAGCAGTTTTGCCTGCGACCTGAAAAAGTGGCTGCAGATCATGCAGGCCTATGAGCAGGGCGGGCATGCCTACCACGCGACCATGCCCAGCGATGCACTGGCACGGTTCAACGGCGTGATGAACGAGATGCGCGCCTACGGCTTCGACACACTGCGCGCCGAGCAACAGGCCCTCGGCAAGCGGGTGCGCGCCCTGTTGACCGGCAAAGGTATCAAGAGCGTGGCCGCCAGCGGTTTCCAGGCCCCGGGTGTAGTGGTGAGCTACACCGATGACGCCGGCATCAAGAACGGCAGCAAATTTGCCGACCACGGGCTGCAGATCGCCGCTGGGGTGCCGCTGCAGTGCGATGAGCCGGCAGATTTCCAGACCTTCCGCATTGGCCTGTTCGGGCTGGAAAAACTGCAGCATATCGAGCGCACCGTCAGCACGCTGGAGCAGGCGCTGGAGGAGGTGCTGGCGGAATAAGGGTTCCCGCCCACCCTTGCAGCCAAGCCGCTTCGCTATTGTCGTCGCCAGACCTCGCCTTGCTCGCTAACCACCCAAGGCTTGTCAGCCGCGTCGATGCACACCCCGCCTACCCAACGCCGGGCAGGGTGCTGGTCGAGCCAGTGGCGCTGGCCGGCCAGCACCTGTTCGGCGAGTGCGGTCAGCCGTAATGGCCGATGGGCCCAGGCGTCGCCCGGGCCTTCGCGCAGCAGCGGGTGGGGTGCATGGAGCAACGGCTGCAGCAGCGCATGGAACATCATGTCGCCCAGATAAGGGAGCGGCTCATCCTGCTGCATCAGTTGGGTAAACACGCGTCCGGCTGGCAGCTCCCCATGCGATGCCAGAGCGCGCAGCAGCAGGCGTTCGGTCAGGCTCAAGCCGTCGCTGGCACCAGGCAGTTCTTGCAGCTGGCGCGCCAGTGCCCGGCGCAACAGCGGCAAAGGCCGGTGCTGGCGGCCAGCGAGGGCGGCCCAGGCTTGGGGTTCAGCGGCGGTGTAGGCAGCCCAGGCTTGGCGCGCCAAGGTCAGTGCATCCTCACCCAGCGCGCGACGTTGTGGCCATAGCCAGGCCAGCAGATCCGGGGCCAGTTGGCCGATACCGATGAAGCGCTCTACGCCAGGGACCTGGTCGATTTCGATCAGCTCCAGGCGTCGCGGCAAACAGGGCAGGCTGGCGAGCACGCGGATCAGGAACAACTGGTCGTAAGCGTCGGCTTCGCACCACAGCACCAGCTGACTGTCGCCGTTCAAACCGGCCAATGCGGCCTGTTGTGCAGCCTGGCGCGGGGCGACAGCCTCGGCGCTGAGGTTGAACGCTTGCTGTATGTACGCGCCGCGCACCGGCCAGTACTGATCTTCCGGCAGGGCCGGCACCGGCCCCATCACCATGGGGTCGTCGAACATCTGGAAAGCGCCGGCAAACCCCGCAACCCGCAAGCTGTGGGCAATATCGTTACCGCAGCGCCAATGCTGCACAGCGGCTTCGTCATCGGCAGCGAAGCCAGGCTGGCGTGCGGCGAACGCCACGGCATCGGCATGCGCCTTGAGCTTGGGCCAGCTGGCGAAGCCGGCTTCGCGGGCCACCAGCCATTGGGTATCGGCAAGGCGATAATGGGGGCCAGGCAGGCCAAGGGTGCGCAACTGTTCCCGGGCGTCGTCGGCCTGGTGGTGCTTCAGGGCGTTGAGCAAACGCTTGGCGCGTTTGCGCAAAGCGGCAAGATCGAGCAGGCCATGGTGGCGGGATGCATGGATGGTGGGCATGCCAACTCCTTTGAGGCTCGGTCCGCCGACAAGCCTGGAGCTGGTATGGAAACAGGTTATCGCATGGCTCGGGCAACCCCTTTGCGCGGACCGCAGGCGCAGCCAGCGCCAGGGCCCGACTTTACCCGCATCGCGGCTTGGCTGGCAAACCCAGGCTTTCCCTGCCGAGCCCGCCAACGCATGCGCTGCCATGCACCGCGCGGGTTGCTTGGCGAGGCCCCGCATGCAGGCAACATCTGTTCGGTTACCGCCCACAAGCATACCTGAGCACCTCAAGCCGGCGCCGCGCCGCTCCGATAGCAGCACACCCACCGTCGAATCATCGACCAGAAGTGGTGCCAACCAGGAGTACTGCCCGCATGCTTGCCAACTTGAAAATCCGCACCGGAATGTTCTGGGTATTGTCGCTGTTCAGCCTGACCCTGCTGTTTTCCACCCTCAGTGCCTGGCGAGCGGCGGTTGGCAGTGACCAGCAGATCACCGAACTGGACCAGACTGCGCACCAGTCGGACCGCTTGAACAATGCCTTGCTGATGGCCATCCGTTCCAGCGCCAACGTGTCGTCGGGCTTCATCGAGCAACTCGGCGGTCACGACGACAGTGCTGCCAAGCGCATGGCACTGTCGCTCGAGTTGAACGAAAAAAGCCAGAAGCTGGTCGACGAATTCGTCGAAAACAGCCGCGAGCCGGCCCTGCGCACTTTGGCGACCGAGTTGCAGGCGACCTTCGCCGAATACGCCGCCGCGGTGGCCGGGCAGCGTGAGGCCACCCGCCAGCGCTCGCTGGAGCAATACTTCAAGGTCAATGTCGACGCCGGTAACGCCATGGGCCGGTTGCAGGCGCTACGCCAGCAACTGGTTGGCGAATTGGGCCAGCGTGGCCAGCAGATCATGCTCGAATCCGATCGCCGCCTGGCCCGTGCGCAGTTGCTCAGCCTCGGCCTGCTGGCGCTGACCTTGGCCCTGGCAGCCCTGTGCTGGGGCTTCATCGCCCAGCGAGTGCTTCACCCCCTGCGTGAGGCCGGTCAGCACTTCCAGCGTATTGCCGGGGGCGACCTGAGCGTGCCGGTGCAGGCACAAGGCAGTAACGAGATCGGCCAGCTGTTCCACGAGTTGCAGCGTATGCAGCAAAGCCAGCGCGACACCCTGGGCCAGATCGGGCGTTGTGCCCGGCAACTGGACGAAGCCGCCACTGCGCTGGACGCGGTAACCGAGCAAAGCGCCAACAACCTGCGCCAACAAGGGTTGGAGCTGGAACAGGCAGCCACTGCCGTGACCGAAATGACCACCGCCGTGGAGGAGGTTGCACGCAATGCGATCAGCACCTCGCAAACCACCAGCGAGTCCAACCAGCTAGCCACGCAAAGCCGCCGCCAGGTCAGCGACAATATCGACGGCACCGAGGCCATGACCCGCGAGATCCAGACCAGCAGTACCCACCTGGAGCAGTTGGTGGGGCAGGTGCGTGATATCGGCAAGGTGCTGGAAGTGATCCGCTCGGTCTCCGAGCAAACCAACCTGCTGGCGCTGAACGCCGCCATCGAAGCGGCGCGTGCCGGGGAGGCGGGGCGGGGCTTTGCCGTGGTGGCCGATGAAGTGCGTACGCTGGCCTACCGCACGCAACAGTCGACCCAGGAAATCGAGCAAATGATCGGCCGCGTGCAGGCCGGCACCGAAGCGGCAGTGGCGTCGATGCAGGCCAGCACCCACCGTGCGCAGTCGACCCTGGACGTGACCCTGGCCTCGGGGCAGGTGCTGGAAGGTATCTACAGCGCGATTGGCGAAATCAACGAACGCAACCTGGTCATCGCCAGCGCCGCCGAAGAGCAGGCGCAGGTCGCGCGCGAAGTGGATCGCAACCTGCTGAACATCCGTGAACTGTCCAACCATTCGGCGGCCGGGGCGCAGCAGACCAGCGCTGCGAGCAAGGCACTGTCGGGCCTGGTGGGGGAGATGACGGCCTTGGTCGGGCAGTTCAAGGTTTGAACGTCTTCGGCCCAGAACATTTATGAGCCTCGCAGAGATCGAGCGCCCCTCGCGCAGCGCTCGGTCTCTCGGCACGCGCCGGTCATCAAAAACTCAGTCGACATTTCCTACGTTGCGCCGGGAAGTGCTGGACTTCTCGCAGAATCGGTTCCCCGCTAGCGTTCGTGTCTTCAGTTTGCCGGAAGACAAGGACCTCTTCATGCACCGCCCACCTGAAGGCCACAGGGCCTTTTGTAGCTACCGATTTCGCCTGAACGCTGAGCAGCGCCGGAGTGCTGCAGTCGCTCGACAGCCTTGTCTCAAGGTGGTAGCCGGGAGTCCGCATGCCTAGCCAGTCCGATCTGCGGTTCAGCTTCGAGGCCCTGGCCGGCCGGGTTGAGTTCGAAGTGGTTTCGTTCGAACTCGACGAGGCCATCAGCGCGCCGTTCCAACTGCACCTGGAACTGATCAGTTTCGACGCAGATGTCGACTTCGGCCTGCTGCTCGACAAGCCCGGGCTGTTCACGGTCTGGCGTGGCGAGCAGCCGCTACGCCATGTGCACGGCCTGGTCAGCAGTTTCAGCCAAGGCGAAACCGGCAGGTTTCGTACCCACTACCACGCGTTGGTAGAGCCGCAGCTGGCCCGCGCCAGGCTGCGTTCGAACTGGCGCATCTTCCAGCACAAGACTGTGCCGCAGATTATTGAACTGGTGTTGCAGCGCCAGGGCATCAACCGCTTTGGAATCAAGAGCCTCGGCGAGCATCACGTCCGCGAATTCTGCGTTCAGGCCGGTGAAACCGACCTCGATTTCATCGCCCGGCTGGCAGCCGAAGAAGGCCTTGTCTACCGCTTCGAGCACACGCCACAACAGCACCACCTGGTCATTACCGATCGGCTGCTGGCGTTTGGCACTATCAGCCGCGGCGCGGTCCGGGCCGATGACCCGCAAGCGGTAGATGAGGGTGATATTGGTCCCGACCACGTGCTGTATCACGCCAACAGCGGTGGTGATCAGGCCGTGCCGTGCCTGCGGCGCCTGCGTTACAGCGAGCAGGTCCGCAGCACCCGGCAGGTGCAGCGGGACTACACCTTCACCCACCCGCGCTACCGCCAGGAGCATCGGGCCGCTGACAGCAGTACCCCCCATCAAACGCGGGCCTACGAGCGTTTCGACTACCCTGGGCGCTACAAGCGGGACGCGGTTGGCGTACCGTTCACGGCCACGCGCCTCGCGGCGCTGCGCCACGACGCGCACGTTGCCGAGGTGCAGGGCGATGATGTGCGCCTGCAACCAGGGCTGAGCTTCACGCTGGTCGGGCACCCGCGCGCAGACCTGAACGTGCATTGGCGGCCGATCAGCGTGCACCATGAAGGCGTGCAGTTCACCAGCCTGCAGGAAGAGGCAGCCAGCGCCGACCAGGGCACCCGCTACGTGCAGCGTGCCATGCTGGTGCCGGGCACCCGCGAATGGCGCCCGGCCCCCCTGGCCAAACCCCGTATCGATGGCCCGCACATGGCCACCGTGGTCGGCCCGCCCGGCGAAGAGATCTACTGTGACGAGTGGGGGCGGGTCAAGGTCAGTTTTCCCTGGGATCGGGAGAGCAAGGGCAATGAGTTCAGCTCTTGCTGGGTCCGGGTTTCGCAAAGCTGGGCAGGCGGCAGTTGGGGCTCGATGGCCATCCCGCGCATTGGCCAGGACGTGGTCATACAGTACGTCAATGCCGACCCCGACCAACCGATGATCATCGGGCGTACCTACTGCGGTGATCAGCTTCCGCCGTATGACCTGCCGGAGCACAAAACCCGCATGACCATCAAGAGCCAGACCCACAAGGGCAATGGCTTCAATGAGCTGCGCTTCGAGGACGAACTGGGCAGGGAGGAGGTGTTCATTCATGCCCAGCGCGACTACAACACGGTGGTCGGCAACGACGAAACCACGCGTGTCGGGCGCAATCGGCTGGAGCAGGTGGGCAATGATCAGCAACTTAGCATCGGTAACCACTATCGCCAGGAAACCGGGGGCAACCACAACCAGTTCATCGGGCAGAACTGCCAGGTCGAAATCAAGCATGACCTGACGCACCAGGTCGGTAACAACCGCAGTGAAGCGACCCTGGGCTGTCAGCAGGTTCTCGTCGGCAAGGACAGCGCCTTGGTGGTCAAAGGTGCTCAACGGGTCGAAGTCGGCAATGGCATGCAGCAGCGCACTACGGTGTATCAGCTGCATGCCAGTGAGCGCATAGAGTTGAAAACCCCAGGTGGCTGCATCGTGCTGGACCGGCGCGGTATCACCCTCAATGGCCAGACCCTGAACCTGTTGGGGCAAACCCAGGCGACTGCACAGGGGGCAGGCAGCGCTAAGTCGCTGACATTGACGCCGAACGCTGCCAGCACCTGTGAGGGTAAGCTCTGATGACGGCTGATGACCTGGCCAGCGTGATCGAACAGCAGCATGCGCCCGACCTGTACAGCTATGTGTTGGTGGACCCCCTTGCCCCCGAGGACAAAGGCGATTCAGCCTTGCTCGCCCAGCTTCGCGAGGCATTGGGGGAAAGCGCTTTGATGCGTGTACCCAGGTTCGACCTGGCGCATGTGCCGCACTTGCATCCTGTACTGGTATGCCTGGCTGTACCCGGGGCGCTGCCCAGCCGCGCAATATTGGAATTGACCGCCCGAGCAGCTGTGCGTGGGCTGTTTCAGCCAAGGCGCTACCTATGCGGCTGGGTGTTCAGTGAACAGCCAGCGGCCAACATCGCAGCTCACCTCAGTCGCTTGTGCCGGTTACCCGACACAGCTCAGACACTGAGCTTCTATCCGGTCTACGAGCCGATACGCCTGGAGCTGCTTGCGGCAACGTTCAAGCAAGGGGAGCGTGCGCCGTGGTGGCCCATCAGCCGCTGGTTGTTCCTCAATAGCAGTGGGCAGTTGCTGAACCTCAAGGGGCAGAGCGGGCAACGCTGTCTGCTCCCCGCGTCTGCCTGGCGCATGCAAGCGGATGGAGCATTGGTCGAGCGCGTGCTGCGAAGCTTGAGCGCTCTACGAGCAGGCGTGAACAATACCTTGCAGTGTCAGATACCGTCGTTTGCGGCTGTACGAGCCGGCAACCATATCCAGGAAGCACGCGCCTTGGGCTTGACCGACCCGGAAGATATCGTGGTGCTGGCCCTCCACCAGCTGTGCATTCATCCCCAGCTAACCTCCCTTGCCGCCGTGCGCGGCCTGATAGATGCAGCCCGCCAAGAGCAGCGCGCGCTGGCGCCGTTGCTTGCCCGCTACTCCGAGGCGCATTGGCGGCACCTGACCCAATCCCTGCCGGAAGCGGAGCGCCTTGCATGACCATCAGTCAACGCATCGCCCTTGCTGTCGCTGAAGCCGGCCTGCCGCATGACCACTGCATGTCTTGTCAGCGCCAGGGGCTGCCCATTCTGCCCCTGCGCCGTGCGCTGGTCCCGGATACCCGACCGGAGTGCATCACTACCGTGGCGGGGCATTTGCACATCTGCGCCAAGCCTGGCCTGCGCACGTTACGCATGGGCTACCTGTATGTCTTGCTTGACCAGCAGGTCTGGCAAGCCTACGCCGTCAGCGCACAGGGCCATCTGCGACGCTTTGACCCCTATGCGCCTCCAGCCGGCCCACCTGGGCCACTGCCGGAAAAATGTGCGCAGGAAAACCACGATATTCCGGCGGCCTTCGTCACGATCGACACCGACAAATACAACAGTGCCTGGCTGGCCTTTTCCAGTGATGCCTGGCCGGTGAGTGTGCTGAACGCCTACAAGCAAGGCGTGGCACCAAGCCACCGCTTCGTAGGGATTGATCTGACCCAGGCGCGTACCCATCCGCAATTGCTGGGCCTGGCGATGACGGCCGACCAGTTGCAAGTTGACAACCAGGTGTTCGAATACAGCCAGCAGGCGTGTGCACCGTTCGACAGCGTGCATGGTTTCCACAGCCGCTGGCTGCGCAGGTTTGCCCTGCGTGGTTATGTGGTCAATGCATCGGACCGCCACCAGTTGGCAAACGGTGTGTTGGCGTTGGTGCTGGACGACACCGTCGGTCTCATTCAGGAATACAACCACCAGCGGCTGAGCTGGGTAGTGAAGCGCCAGGCCTGGCGTGAGGACCCACTACGCGTGTACCAGTTACAGACCTCGCAGATCGTACAGGTGATCCGCGCCACGCACCGGGAGTGGGCGGCACAAGGGGTGCCGTCGTTGCAGCCGGTGACCGGCGACGGGCCACCAATTTTCGTGGACCCGGCAGTCGAGCGACAGCGTTTGGTCGAGCGTGCGCAGCGAGAAAGTGATGCCCGTCTGGAAGAGCGCTACCACGAGCCGCAGCGGGCTGCTTTCCAAGCTGAGTACGAGGCGCAGGATGCCGAGTTCCAGCGCTACATCGACCAGGACGCGCAGGCCTATGTTGCATTATTCGATACCCCGATGTTCAAGGTGGCCGAGCGCCACGACTATGACGGCCGTGATCGCGAGTCCGGTGTGGCCTATACCAAGACCATGGGGCTGTGCTTGGGCGGTGGGGTCACAGAGGCCGTGATCGCCAGCCTTGAACCCCGTCAGCCTGCGGCTGGTACCAGCGAATGGCAGTGGCAGGTCTGGCTACAAAACCCCGATAGCCCTCCCTACCGCGCGCTGCTGATGCGTGACAACGCTTTGCTGGCCGCGCTGTTACCCAGTTTTTCAGGCGACCAGGCAATCAATTGGAACGACAGCGACAAGCTCTTCGGCATGTTGAGCAAGGTCATCGCCAGCGACGATGCCGGTTTACGCATGCGAAATAGCTTGAAGCAGGCCATCGCCGAAACGCAGAGCGCGGTGAATGCCGCCAGTCAACGCCTGGCGCCTAGCCTCGGGCCTGGCATCCACAACGCTGTTCGGCACCTGAACAGCGCAACCCAGTTTCTTTACAACGGGGTGCAACTGATCGAGCTTGAAGTGAAGATGAAGCTGGGCGAGTACTACGCCTTGCAGAGTGCGCACTTGCGCCAGTTGCAGCACCGCGCAAATGCCTCCCTCGCTGAGGCGAGAGACCGTATGTATCGCAGTGTCGATGACTTTGAAGTCGGTTCGTTCAAGGCGATGCGCAAGGTCCGGCCGATCCTGCAGCACGGGTTGATGAGCCTCGCGCTGCTCGACCCTCGGCTGACCAACACCGTGATCAGTGTCACGGTCTGGGTCGAGGGCACGGCTGCGCAAGTGCATGGCCGGTTAGTCGAAGCGGCCAGCATCAAGCTGACTCAGGCGAGCAGTGCGGCGCACGCGGCCATGGTGGATATCTCGGTCGCGGCAGGTACACTCGACAGCAATGCCCGCAAGTTGCTTGACGGGATGAAGATAACTGCGCACCAGGCCAGCCAGCTGGTGCGTGGCGGTTTCTCAGGCCTGCGCGGGGCTGCAGGCAGTTGGGAGGTGCTACTCGGGATCGGTGGGCTGTATTTGCAGTATGACAGCCTGACCAGAAATCAGGAAAAGGCCGAGGCAGAGATTGGGCCTAAGGCGTACGAGGCCAAATTGGCGCTGCAGGGTTCGCAACTGGGTGTGCTTGGGGGGCAAATCGAATTGGTGGGGCTGGTGTTGAGGGGCGCTGCGGGTTCAAGCACGCCTTGGGCTCTTAACGTAACGGCTCCTGGGGCGGCTTTAATTCGACTCGGCGCTATATTCAGCGCGGTTGCTGGAGTCTTTGATATCGCACAAGCGGTTGTCGCTACTGAACAAACTGCCGCCAAAGGAGATAAAACAGCACGAAATATGAATGTTATGTCTCTGGCAGCATTTACCGCTGGCACCCTAACCTTTGTAGGCGCAGTTTTGACATCAGCAACATTCGGGCCGCTGGGGTTGGCCATTATCTTTACGCTTATTGGATATGCTGCTGGCAGAAGCGCTCTAAAAAAAGAGTCGAGCGAATTGGAGGTCTGGATAAAACGTTGCTTTTTTGGTAGGGCCAACGAACATCCGAAGATTCATTGGGATGCCCCCGAGTATGCAGATATCGCATTTTCTGAGTTGAATGCGGTTACGCTTGGCGTCAAAGCCAACCTTCATTTTTCATCTTCGATAGATACCAGAGAGTCCATGAGAAGGATGGGTGGGTTAGTCCATGTTGAGATAGAGCAAAAATTGATTTTCAAAATAGTACTACCCAAATATCGAGAGGATGTTTCTGCTTTCTCATGGGCCCTTGTTGTGCATCGTGACGGGGATGGATCATTTCCCGAATACAGCGGTGGCGAAACACTGATTTCTGAAGGGTTTGAAAACTCATTAGTAAAGTCTCTTTCAAAAATGGCCAGCTATTCTCGATATTCACCACCTAGACTTCCTGACTACAAAAAACGGTTTGAGGTGGTCAGAGAAGTCAAGCATGTAGTGACCGAAGGCGTGACCGGACGATGGTTGGAAATATCGGGTGTGGTCGAACTTATGCCGGTCATAGGGCGGCACACAATTACTGCAGCAACGCTTTCGGTCATGTATTGGCCAGATCGTTCAATCGTGGATGCCTATGCTGCTATGACCAGGCGAGGTGTGAATGACTAAGCTCACATCGCCACCTCTAAGTGAGCGCGGCTTGGGTTGGAGGTATGATCTCCCTCATGTTGGAGAAGAGCCCAAGGTCAGTGGGTGTCTGGACAGGATCAAACCCCCACCCAACTATTACGATGCGATCTATCTGGAGTTGCCAAGGCAGTCAGTCAGCTTGCGAGGCGTTGTAGCATTATTGGGTGTGCCATCGATGCTGCTCTGCTTAGGCGTGGCGCTATGGTTGTATTGGGGGTTGCTGGTTGAAGGGTTTACCCATGATTGGGTCACCAATGTCTTGACTGTGATATTTCCTGTGCTACCGCTGTGGGTGATCCTTTGCTTTATCAAGTTGGATCTGACTGTTCCAAGAGACGAGCCCATTCGCTTCAATCGGTTACGCCGAAAAATCTACCTCTATCAATTCAGATTTCATTACATGTATTTATTCAGCCCCAGACACTGGGGCGTCAAACCCGTTGCCTACAACTGGGATGACGTTACCGCCGAGGTTTACCGAACCTACGCCCCCGGCCACGGCGGTCTGATCGAAAACGTCATGCTGTCGGTCCGTAACCCCGAAACCAACGAAGTCATTGACCGCGTGTTTTTCAGCCACGACCTCTACCACGGCGAAGCCTACTGGGCCATCGCCAGACTGTTCATGCAGCAAGGCCCCCAGGCCCTCCCGAAGTTCGTACACCCCGCGCGCGACTGGAATGATGATGATGGCCTGAGCCACATGCACTGCCTGGCGCCGAAGGTTTACTGGCCAGTGGCGATTGATCGCGAATCACGTACCGCACCGCACGCAGGCGAAGCGCGATGAAACCTGTTGTGCTTGTCGGTCATCGACATCTCTGCCCATTGCATGGCGCTAACCAGGTCGAGAGCGGGAGTGCTGGGTATACATTCAACGGCAGCGCAGTGGCCAGGGTGGGGGACCGGACTACCTGCGGTGCGGTAATCGAAAGCGGGGCCGAGCACTTCCTGGTCGAGGGGGCTGCTGTCGCGTGCAAGGGGGATAGGGCTGATCATGGCGGCGTGCTGGATGAAGGCGATGCAGGCTGGTTTCTGGCATCCGGCAGCCATAATTCTGATTGCCCGGAGCTTCTCATTCAAACAAACAAGTTTTTAAATTTCGCCGCACCACGTTTTCCTGACTATCGCCCCGATGTTTCATTGATGAAAAGTGTGCATGCGCATCCAGAAAGCGCGCCGTCATTAGAATTGACTGGTGTGATAGCGCTCATGCCGACCGCTGGTGCGCACACCATTAAATCGGCCACGCTGACGGTTGCGTATTGGCCAGATAAAAATATTTCAAGCACACGCCTTGGAAGTCGTGTTCAGGCGGAGAACGTATGAACGTCAAGTCCAGACCGTTAGCGCATCGGCAATTGAGTTGGAGTCATGATTTACCCGGTATCGAAGAAAGGCCAACGTTCAAACATGAACCACAAAACATCAACCCCTCGCCCAATTATTACGATGATGTCTATTTGGAGTTGCCAAGGGCTACTATTCGTCTGCGGGGGCTAGGTGCGCTGATAGGCTCTGCCGCTCTTGTTGCGGGTGGTGGGATGACGTTATTTACGTATTGGCTGGTTTTCGATAATTGGCAGGGGGACTGGATAACGAATATTGTTATCTTGCTTGCGCCGCTACTCGTGGCGTGGGTGCTATCGCCCTACATCAAGCTTGATTTTGTGCTTCCAAGAGACGAGCCTATTCGTTTCAATAGACTGCGCCGAAGAATTTATCTTTACCAGTACAGGTTCAATCGATTTTTTGTTTGCAGCCGAAAGCATTGGGGCGTGCAACCCGTTGCCTACAACTGGGATGACGTTACCGCCGAGGTTTACCGGATCTACGCACCCGGCCACGGCGGTCTGATCGAAAACGTCATGCTGTCGGTCCGTAACCCGGAAACCAACGAAGTCATTGACCGCGTGTTTTTCAGCCACGACCTCTACCACGGCGAAGCCTACTGGGCCATCGCCAGACTGTTCATGCAGCAAGGCCCCGAGGCCCTCCCGAAGTTCGTACACCCCGCGCGCGACTGGAATGATGATGATGGCCTGAGCCACATGCACTGCCTGGCGCCGAAGGTTTACTGGCCAGTGGCGATTGATCGCGAATCACGTACCGCACCGCACGCAGGCGAAGCGCGATGAAACCTGTTGTGCTTGTCGGTCATCGACATCTCTGCCCATTGCATGGCGCTAACCAGGTCGAGAGCGGGAGTGCTGGGTATACATTCAACGGCAGCGCAGTGGCCAGGGTGGGGGACCGGACTACCTGCGGTGCGGTAATCGAAAGCGGGGCCGAGCACTTCCTGATCGAGGGGGCTGCTGTCGCGCGCAAGGGGGACAGGACTGATCATGGCGGCGTGCTGGATGAAGGCGATGCAGGCTGGTTGCTGGAGTGAGGCGATTTGCGCGCACTGCATGGCTGGCGTGCATCACCGCCCAGTCTTGCTGATCTTTTTGCCGGCCTGCGCAGCCACTTCCAGCGCCTGGCCGTCCCGCTGCTTGCCTTGGCGTGCCAGGCCCTCAAGCTGGGGTATCAGCATGCCTTCCGGCAAGTGCCGCCAGAACCGCCCCGGCATGTGCAGGCGCAGGGCATCAGGGTTGAGGCGGGCAGGGTTGAACGTATGGCGGTAATAGGTGCGCCACAGCTCGGCCCCTGGGTCCTCGGCACTGCGCGCCCACTGCCGCCATTGCGCCGGGCAGCGCCGTTGATAGTCGAACCCGGCACCGTCGAAGCGAATGCCATCCTGAGGCGTAGCGATCAGCCAGCGCAACTTGCCCAGGCGGTCGGCGAAGTGCGCGCTGGCGCTCTGCAGAACGTCATGTGCCGGCTCGTGGTAAGCCACCAGATCCAGTTGCAACTGCCCAGCCACCGCTTCGGGCAGCGGCACGAAGCGCACAAAAGCATGCAAATGATGGGCTTCGCGCGTTACCTGCTTGATGCGCCGTTGCAACTCACTGCCTAGGCGGTCGCCCGCCAGCATTGCGGTGCGGTCGCCGTGGGCGACACGCCACAGCACTTCGTACAGCAGGTTCCAGCGTTGCTCGCCACGGTAGCGAGAGGCCAGTTCCAACTGCCCCAACAACTGGGCCGGGACTTTGGCCCGGAAGGGGCCAGGGCCGGCAGGGAGCGCTGCGGGTACAGCCAGCAAATCCGCCATGGGGCCCTGGTTCCAGGTGATTTCCGAAGGGTCGATGCCATGCCCCAGTAACACCCGCGCCTGTTCACGCCATGTGGCGAACAGATCGTCGCAGTCGAGCGCAATCACCCCCACAACCCCATCTGCACCGGCGCCTGCGGTTCGCGCAGGCGTGCACGCAGCAACCCGCTGCGCAGTTCGGCCTGTGCCGGGCGGTAATCGCTGGTGACGATGAACGGGCGCGCCTTGTCCAGTACGCAGCGCAGCTGAATCAGGTCGTCATAGCGGATACGCCGTTCCCGGCGCAACGCCACCAGGCGCTGCACGCTGCGCAGGCCAATGCCGGGGATGCGTGCCAGCAGTGCCGGCTCTGCGCGGTTCACGTCCAATGGGAATACCTCGCGGTTGGCCAGCGCCCAGGCCAGCTTGGGGTCGATGTCCAGTGCCAGGTTACCGTGCTGACCCAGCAGCTCACCCGCCTTGTAGCCATAGCCCCGGAGCAGGAAGTCAGCCTGGTACAAGCGGTGCTCGCGCAACAGTGGGGGGGCGGCCAACGGCACGCTGCCCGGGCTGTCGGGGATCGGGCTGAACGCGGAATAGTACACCCGCTTGAGGCCGTAACCCTGGTAAAGCGATTCGGCATTGCGCAACAAGGTGCTGTCATCGGTGCTGTCGGCACCGACGATGACCTGGGTACTTTGCCCCGCCGGGGTAAAGCGCGGTGCCCTGGGCTCATTGGCTACGGCCTGCTGCCCTTGGTGAATGACGCCCATGGCCTGGCGAATGGTGTGTGCCTGCTTTTCAGGCGCCAGGCGCTTGAGGCTGTCGTCGGTCGGCAGCTCAATGTTGACGCTGAGCCGGTCGGCCAGGCGCCCGGCTTCTTCGATCAGCAGCGGGTCGGCGTCGGGGATGGTCTTCAGGTGGATGTAGCCGCGGAAGTTGTGTTCTTCGCGCAACAGCCGGGCCACCCGGATCAGCTGCTCCATGGTGTAGTCCGCCGAACGGATGATGCCAGAGCTGAGGAACAGGCCGCTGATGCAGTTGCGCCGATAGAAATCCAAGGTCAGGCGCACTACCTCTTCCGGGCTGAAACGTGCCCGAGGCACGTTGCTGGAGCGGCGGTTGACACAGTACTGGCAGTCGTACAGGCAAAAATTGGTCAGCAGCACCTTCAGCAGCGACACGCAGCGGCCGTCGGGCGTATAGCTGTGACAAATACCCATGCCATTGGTAGCACCCAGGCCATCGCCACCGCGCGAATTGCGCTTGGGCGCGCCGCTGCTGGCGCAGGATGCGTCGTACTTGGCAGCGTCGGCCAGAATACCGAGTTTGGCGATGAGTTGCATGAGGGCGTCTCGCTGTACTGAATATTCATACAGTATTTTGAGATCTTACGGATTGCAAGAGGTTGTGCGCCATACCCGACTACATTCGTCAGAAACATCCCTATTGCTGGGCCACGGCCCACAGCTGCTGGCGAAGCCAGCGCCGCAAGGGGTCGGCATGGGTACGCGCATGCCAGATCTGCATCACCTCCACCGGCGGCAGCTCCAGCGGTAGCGGGAACATGCGCAGGTCCTCGTCACGGTCGGTAGCTTCGAGGGCTAGCGAGCGCAGGCAGGTCAAAAGCAGGTCGGTACCCCGCAGCAAGCGCATGGGTGCGATGAAGCTGGACAGGCCAGCCACCACCCGGCGTTGCTTGCCCAGGCTGTGCAGGGCGCGATCAACCAGCCCATCAAGGTCACCGGTCAGGGTGGTGAGCAGATGGTCACTGGCCAGAAAGGTGTCCAGGTCCAGGCCGCTATCCAGGCCTGGATGGCTGCGCGAGGCAAGCACTACGAACTGCTCCCTGAGCAGCCGCTGCTGGTGGAAGGTGTCGGGCAGGTCGGTGTAGAAGCCGGCGACAGCCAGGTCACAGGTGCCTTTTTCCAGCGCTTCTCGGGGTAACGCGCCCCGGGTGTTGTGTGTAACCAGCGTCAGGTTGGGCGCTTGGCTGCGCAGTATCGGTAACAGCCTGGGCAGCAGTGTCTGCTCCACATAATCGGTGCTGTACAGGTGTACGCGGGCAGGGCGGGCGAGAAAGTCTTGCCCCTCGCAGCGTTCATAGAAGCCTTCCAGGCCCGCTACCAGGCGTTCTACCTCCGGCGCCAGCTCATGGGCCCGCGGTGTGGGGGTAAGCCCTCTGGGCGCACGCACGAACAGGGGGTCGCCAAGCTGGTCTCGCAATTTGCCGAGCTTGTGGCTGAGTGCAGGTTGGCTAAGCGCCATGCGTTGGGCGGCGAGCGTGGCGCTGCGCTCCTGGTAAAGCACATGGAACAGATAGAGCAGGTTCAAATCCTTGTTGGCGATATTCATATTTCGAATGGCAGCCATGATCACTTTAGAATTATCGAATCATAGCCGCAGCGGTAGCATTCCCCCAATGATGACTGACCCGGAGCTGCCAATTACACCTTGCGCTCCGCCACTTTGGTATTGCAGGCGCTTGCCTGATCAGGAGTTGACGCATGAAGAAGCTGACCACACTGGCGCTGGCAGTCACCGGCGCTTTGCTTGCCGGTGGTGCCCAATCGGCGCCCAAGGGCGAGGTACTGGTGCTGCTGTCCAGCGAACACCAGCTGCCGTTGCAGAACGGCGAACACTACGCCACCGGCTATTACCTCAATGAGTTCGGGGTGCCCGCCGACCAATTGCTCAAGGCCGGCTACCGCTTGGTGCTGGTGACACCCAAGGGTAATGCCCCGCGTGTGGATCCGCGCTCGGTCGACCCACAGTATTTCGCCGGTGATGCAACAGAAATGCGCCGGATTGAACAGGTGGTGCAGGGGCTGCCAGACATCGGCGATACCCTGTCGGTGAAAGAAGTGCTGGCGGGCGACCTCGACCGCTATGCCGGGCTGTTCATCCCCGGCGGCCACGCGCCTTTGATCGACTTGGCCAATAACTCGGACGTCGGCACCTTGTTGCGGCATTTCCACCAGGCAGGCAAACCCACAGCGGCTATCTGCCACGGCCCGATCGCTTTGCTGTCGGCGCAGCAGGATCCGGTCGGCTACCAGGCCGCGCTGGCCCGCGGGGAGCGGGCGGCAGCCAGAGACTGGGTGTACCAGGGCTACAAGATGACTATCTTCTCTGACCCGGAGGAGCAGGTGTTCGAGCGTTCGCTCAAGGACCAGCGCTTGTTGTTCTACCCGGCGAACGCGATGGCGATGGCCGGCGGCCACATGGGTTATGCCAAGGCCTGGCAACCGAATGTGGTGGTGGATCGCGAGTTGATTACCGGGCAAAACCCGTTCTCGGACAAGGCCCTGGCCAAGGCGTTGCTGGAAAAACTCGATGAGCGCGCGAGCCTCACGGCCGAGACCAACTGAAGCGCAAGCAGCCAGCCAAAGCAGAAGGGGCGCCACAGTGGCGCCCCTTCTTGCTTACCGCTTAGGCTTCAGCGTCCCAAGGACGATCACCTTTTTCATCCTTGACGCGGGTCGGCAGGCCCATCACGTCCAGCGCCTTGAGGAACGGCTCGGCTGGCAGCTCCTCGACGTTGACCATGCGTTTGGCATCCCACTCGCCACGGGCAACCAGCAGGGCGGCAGCCACTGGCGGTACGCCTGCGGTGTAGGAGATGCCCTGGCTATCGGTTTCGGCGTAGGCCTCTTCGTGGTCGGCCACGTTGTAGATGAACACTTCGCGCGGTTGACCGTTCTTGGTGCCTTTGACCAGGTCGCCGATGCAGGTCTTGCCGGTGTAGCCCGGGGCCAGCGAGGCCGGGTCTGGCAGCACGGCCTTGACCACTTTCAGCGGCACCACTTCCAGGCCTTCGGCCGTTTTCACCGGCTGCTCGCTGAGCAGGCCAAGGTTTTTCAGCACCGTGAACACATTGATGTAGTGCTCGCCGAAGCTCATCCAGAAGCGCACGTTCGGCACGTTGAGGTTCTTCGAAATCGAGTGAACTTCGTCATGGCCGGTGAGGTACAGGTTTTGCGAGCCAACCACCGGCAGGTCGTCGGTACGCTTGACTTCGAACATGGTGTTGCTGGTCCACTGGCTGTTCTGCCAGCTCCACACTTGCCCGGTGAACTCGCGGAAGTTGATTTCCGGGTCGAAGTTGGTGGCGAAGTACTTGCCATGCGAGCCGGCGTTGACGTCGAGAATGTCGATCGAATCAATGCTGTCGAAATACTGCTGCTGCGCAAGTTTTGCGTAGCTGTTGACCACACCCGGGTCAAAGCCGACCCCGAGAATGGCGGTAATGTTCTTTTGTTGGCACTCTTCGAGGTGTTTCCACTCGTAGTTGCCATACCACGGCGGGGTCTCGCAGATCTTGCCCGGCTCTTCGTGGATGGCGGTGTCCAGGTAGGCGACACCGGTATCGATGCAGGCACGCAGCACCGACATGTTGAGGAAGGCGGAACCGACGTTGATCACGATCTGCGACTCGGTCTCGCGGATCAGCGCCTTGGTCGCCTCGACATCGAGGGCGTTGAGCGAGAAGGCCTGGATGTCGGCGGGAACCTTGAGGCTGCCCTTGGCCTTGACGCTGTCGATGATGGCCTGGCATTTGGAGATGTTCCGTGACGCGATAGCGATACGACCCAGTTCGTCGTTATGCTGCGCGCACTTGTGGGCCACCACCTTGGCGACACCTCCTGCACCAATGATAAGAACGTTCTTCTTCAATTTACCTGTTGCTCCTTACTTGGGAAGCCGGCCTTACGACAGGCTGGAAACGTAGTCTTCAAAACCGAACTCACGGACGACCTCGACGCTGCCGTCGAGTTGCTTGACCGCGATGGACGGCATTTTCAAACCGTTGAACCAGTTTTTCTTGACCATGGTGTAACCGGCCGTGTCTACGAATGACAGGCGATCGCCAATGGCCAATGGGCGGTCGAACTGGTACTCACCGAAGATGTCACCGGCCAGGCACGATTTGCCGCAGACCATGTAGGTGTGCTCGCCGTCGTTGGGGGCCATCTTGGCGTTCAGGCGGTAGATCAGCAGGTCGAGCAGGTGCGCTTCGATCGAGCTGTCGACCACGGCCAGGTGCTTGCCGTTGTACAAGGTGTCGAGCACGGTCACTTCCAGCGAGGCGCTGTTGGTGATGGCGGCTTCGCCAGGCTCCAGGTACACCTGCACCCCGTAGGTTTGCGCGAAGGCCTTGAGGCGCGCGCAGAAGGCGTCTACTGCGTAGTCTTCACCGGTGAAGTGGATGCCACCGCCCAGGCTGACCCACTCGACCTGGTGCAGCAGGTGGCCGAAGCGCTCTTCGATGTGCGTGAGCATCTTGTCGAACAGGCCGAAGTCACCGTTCTCGCAGTTGTTGTGGAACATGAAGCCAGAGATCTGGCCGATCACCTGCTCGATCTTGGCCGGGTCCCATTCGCCCAGGCGGCTGAACGGCCGGGCCGGGTCGGCCAGCAGGTAGTCGGAGCTGCTGACCTGCGGGTTGACGCGCAGGCCACGCACCTTGCCTTCGGACTGGTCGGCAAAGCGTTGCAGCTGGCCGATCGAGTTGAAGATGATCTTGTCGCAATTCTCGAGCATTTCCTCGACCTCGTCGTCGGCCCAGGCCACGCTGTAGGCGTGGGTTTCGCCGGCGAACTTCTGGCGGCCGAGCTTGAGCTCGAACAGGGACGACGAGGTGGTACCGTCCATGTACTGCTGCATCAGGTCGAATACCGACCAGGTGGCAAAGCACTTGAGGGCGAGCAGTGCCTTGGCACCGGAGTGTTCGCGCACGTAGGCGATCTTCTCCATGTTGCTGAGCAGCTTGGTTTTATCGATGAGGTAGTACGGCGTCTTGATCATTTAGAGGCCCCCGGCCAGGCCGGCCAAAAAAAGGACACGCATTGTGCCTTCCCTTGCCGCAGATCGAAAGGGCGCAGGGCATTTTTCCTTTGCGTGGCTGCCACTGCCGGCCAGATTCGCCAGCAGTGTGGGGTTCAGTGATACACGGCAAAGGAAACAGACAGATGACAACCCGTATCAGTCGACCTGTCGCAACCATGCCTGTATCTGTTCCAAGGTGGCAGTAGCACCCCCGCACACCACCACCAGCACGTTCGGGTAACGCGCCATGGCGCTGGCGTCATAGGCCAGCGCCAACGCGGCGCCACAGGCGGGCTCCACCAGTAGCCGGTGGTCTAGCAGAAAGCGCTCGCAAGCCTGCAGCGCGGCACGGTCGCTGACCAGGTGGCTGTGTACCGGTTGCCGATGCGTACAGGCCAGCGCCTGTTCGGCCACCCGCTTGGCTCCCAGCGAGCCGGCGATCGAGGCAATGCGTGGCAACTCCACGGTGTGCCCGGCTTGCATGGCCGCGTGCAGCGAGGCAGCGCCGGTCGTCTCCACGGCCAGCACCGGCACGTCCGCCCAGCCATTGCGTTGCAGCCCCTCGACCACGCCGCTGAGCAGCCCGCCGCCCCCCACCGACAGCACCACCGCATCGGGCTTGGAGCCGGCTGCAACCACTTCGTCGACCAGGCTGGCATGCCCGGCCCACAGCAGCGGGTCGTCGAAGGGGTGAATGAAGGCATCGCCAGCGCCTACCAGGGTCAGTGCCAGTTCGTTGGCTTCCTGCCACGAGCTGCCGTGCACCAGTACCTTGGCATTTTCCAGGCGCAGCAGTTCCTTGGCCCGTTCGGTGGTGGTCTCGGGCACCACCACGGTCACCGGCACACCCAGCTTGCGCCCGGCGTAGGCCACCGCCAGGCCGGCATTGCCCCCCGAGGACGACACCAGGTGCCTGGCCCCCCGCGCGTAGTGAACCTCGCAGGCGTGGCCCACCCCGCGCAGCTTGAACGAGCCACAAGGCTGCAGGGCATCAAGCTTGAGCCAGATGTTGCGCCCGGCAGCCAGCGACAGCGGGCGTGATTCGATCAGGGGTGTAGGGATGTGCAAGGTCATAGGCTGGCTCCGCGCAGTTGTTCGAGGTAGTTGTAGATGGTGTAGCGGGTCACGCCGAGCGCGCTGGCCGCCTTCTCGACGCCGCCCTTGACGATGAACAGGCCACTCTCCTGCATCACGCGCACAGCTTCGAGCTTGGCTTGCTTGTTCATTCGCCCGTGGCCGTTGCGCTGCAGTGCGCTCTGGATGATCTCGCTCATCAGCAGCGCCATGTCGGCAGGCTCGGTGGCGGTTGGCGTAGCGCCCAGGGGCTGGAAGTGCTGGAGGAACTGCATGGCCGCGTCCAGGCCGGTGACATCGGTGTTCACGCACAGGCTGGCAAACGGGTGGCCACTGCTGTCGCGGAAGATCGCGGTGGCGCTGCGCAGCGTGCGGCCTTTGAGCGTAGTGGGGTAGTCGGGCAGCACCACCGGCTCACAACCCTGCTGGTCGGCCGAGGCCTGCATCAGTGCCTTGAAACCCTGATCCTGTTCCGGGGCGGCAAGGATCGGGCTGCCGATGCTGCGACCGGAAAGGTGGCCATTGACGATAGCCACCACCGAGTGCTCGGGGTGGTCGAGGTCGTGCAGGAGGATTTCCATGTTGCGCGCGGCAACGCTGCCCAAGGCCTGGATGGCGGCCTTGAGCACGGTGAGGGTGAGCTGGCGCTCGGCAGTGGGTGTCATGGGCAACGAACCGCTAAAATCAACGATTTGTGTATATTTACACGAAACGTTGATTTTGGCGAAGGTTGCCTGAAGTGCGGTGCCGTGCCGGGCTCAGCCCAGGGCAGGGGTGCGCGGCGGCACAATGCGGCGCGAACCGGTCGCTTCAAAGGCGGCCGCAAAGGTCAGCAGGGCATTGTCGCTATAGGCCCGCCCAGCGAAGGTCAGGCCCACCGGCATGCCGATGTCGGCCATGACGCCCATCGGTACGGTCACGGTCGGTACGCCAAGGTGGCGGATCGCCAGGTTGCCATTGGCCACCCAGACGCCGTTGCTCCAGGCGATGTCCGCCGATACCGGGTTGACGTCGGCATCGGCCGGGCCGACATCGGCCACGGTGGGGAACAGCACGGCGTCCAGGCCCTGCGCGTCCATCCAGTCTTCCAGGTCCAGCTTGCGGGTCCGCTCCAGGCCGCGCAGCCCATCGGGCAAGGTCTCGATCTGGTCCCAGGTCTTCAGGCCACGCTTGGCCATGTTGACGTATTCGTCCATGCCGGCTGCCAGGTCGTCCTCGCGGTTGGGCAGGGTGCCCGGGTCATGCGGGAAAATCTGAGGGCCATCGACATCCGCCAGGCGGTTGAGCTTGGGGTCGCCATTGGCGCGCAGGAAATCATCGAAGCCCCAGCCCGACAGCTCCCACAGCTCGTCGTGCAGGAATTCCTTGCTGACGATGCCGCGGTTGTACACCGTGGGGGCGCCGGGGCGGTCCCCTTCGCAGTTGGACACCAGCGGGAAATCGACTTCCTCCACTTGCGCGCCGGCCGCTTCCAGGGCCTGACGGGCCTGTTGCCACAGGGCGATAACGCTCGCGCGGGTGTGGATGCGCTGGCCGGTAGGGCCGCCGATACCGGGCTTTTGCGAAGTGCCGGCTGCGTCGTCGGCATTGATGTACATGCGCGGCACGCCGAAGCGCTTGCCCTTCAGGGCGCCGACATCGGCGGCCAGGTCCAGATACGACGCCGGGCGCACCGCCGAGGCCGCAGGGATCGGCACCCAGGGCTGCAGGCGCCACAGGTCGCCACGCTTGTCGGGGTCATCGGCGACCACCACGTCGAGTACCTCCAGCAGGTCGGCCATGGTGCGCGCATAGGGCACCACCACATCCATGGTCGGGGTCAGCGGCCAGTTGCCGCGCACCGAAATCACCCCACGCGAGGGCGTGTAGGCGCACAGGCCATTGTTCGAGGCGGGGCCGCGGCCACTGGACCAGGTTTCTTCGGCCAGGCCGAAGGCGCTGAAGCTGGCGGCGGTAGCCGTGCCGGCGCCGTTGGACGAGCCCGAGGCGAACGGCGCGGTCAGGTAATTGGCGTTGTACGGGCTTTCGGCGCGGCCATACACACCGCGCTGCATGCCCCCGTTGGCCATGGGCGGCATGTTGGTCTTGCCCAGGCATATGGCCCCGGCGGCGCGCAGGCGCTCGATGGTGAAAGCGTCGCGCTGGGCCACCAGGTCTTTGAAGGCCGGGCTGCCCGATGCCGCAGTCAGGCCTTTGACCAGGTAGCTGTCCTTGGCGGTGTAGGGAATGCCATCCAGCGGGCTCAGCAACTGGCCTTTGGCGCGGCGGGCATCGGAGGCCTCGGCTTCTTGCAGCGCCTGCGGGTTGCGCACTACTACGGCGTTCAGGGCGGTGGCCGTGTCGGCGCCGTCGTAGGCATCAATGCGGGCCAGGTAGGCCTCGACCAGCTCGACCGCCGTCGTGCGGCCCGATTCGAGCGCGTCGCGCAGCTCGGCAATGGAAACCTCGGTTACCTCGATCATGCGTTCACCAAACAATGTACAGGTGGGGGCTATTGCGGGGAGTGTACAAGAAGGGCTACGCCGACGCAGGTTTGCGCAGGGGCAAATGGTTTTGTGCAGGTGGGCATTGTCATGCCCGAGTACGCGGCAGGCATTGGCAGGGGCGGCCCTGTATCACCACAGGGCCACCTTCGGCGCGCGTTGTATCAGTTGTCCAGATCCGCAGCCGAATGCCGTTCAGGCACCTGGCTGGCTTCGTCGCCCCAGGTGCGGTTCACCCGGGTGCCGCGTTGCACTGCCTTGCGCTGGGCAATCTCTTGCGCCCAGCGCTGCACATTCGGGTACTCGTGCACCGCCAGGAACTCTGCTGCGCCATACAGGTTGCCCAGTACCAGCTGGCCGTACCAGGGCCACACGGCAATATCGGCGATGCTGTATGCCTCACCGCCCAGGTAGCGGCTTTCGGCCAGGCGCCGGTCAAGCACATCCAGCTGACGCTTGGCTTCCATGGTGAAGCGGTTGATGGCGTACTCGAACTTCTCCGGCGCGTACACGTAGAAATGACCGAAGCCGCCACCCAGGTAGGGCGCCGCTCCCATCTGCCAGAACAGCCAGTTCAGGCACTCGGTGCGCGCAGCAGGCGCTGTCGGCAGCAGGGCGCCGAACTTTTCTGCCAGGTACAGCAGGATCGAGCCCGACTCGAATACGCGCATTGGGGGTTCCTGGCTGCAGTCAAGCAGCGCGGGGATCTTGGAGTTGGGGTTGACGTGAACGAAGCCGCTGGAAAACTGGTCGCCTTCGCCGATGCGGATCAGCCAGGCATCGTACTCCGCGCCAGCGTGGCCGAGTTCAAGCAGCTCTTCCAGGGCAATGGTGACTTTCACGCCGTTGGGTGTGGCCAGCGAATACAGCTGCAGCGGTTGCTTGCCCTTGGGCAGGTCCTTGTCGTGGGTAGGGCCGGCGACGGGGCGGTTGATACTGGCGAACTGGCCCCCGGATGCAGCGTCACGGCGCCAGACCTTGGGTGGCACGTAGTCAGGTTTGCTCATGCATGAAACTCCTTCAAGGGCGCTGAAGCGGTCAGATAAAAACGTTGACCGTCATCTATGCCACGGGTTCGCCGCCAGGTGCAAATGCAGGCGGCGCGTGCAGGCCTGGCATGACGTCGGTTTCATCCAGTTTTCATGCGGCGCCTGCGGGCCCAGGCTTATGCTGGGTTATCGCATTGCCACGCAAGGAGCCGCTGGCCGATGACTCTCCCCCGTTGCGTGTTGGCGCTGGCGCTGTGCGCCTGCCTGCTGGCCCATGCCGAGGCTGCGCAATGGGCAGCAGGCCTGCACCACATGACCCTGACCGACCCGGTCGATGACCGGCCCATGCAGGCGCTGGCGTTCTACCCAGCGCTGGGCCCGGCCCGCAGTAGCCGTATCGATGGCTACCCGCTCGACGTGGCCGAAGAGGCCCCCATCGCCATGGGGCGCTTCCCGCTGTTGGTGCTGTCGCACGGCAATACCGGCAGCCCGCTGGCGTTGCATTACCTGGCTACGGCGTTGGCGCGCGCAGGGTTCGTGGTGGTGGCGGTGGTCCACCCCGGGGACAACACCCGCGACCACAGCCGCCTGGGCACCTTGAGCAATCTGTATGGCCGGCCGTTGCAGCTCAGCGCCGCAATCACCGCGGCGCGCGCAGACAGCGTGGTGGGCCCGTACCTGACGGACGGCAAGGTGGGTGTGATCGGCTACTCGGCGGGTGGTGAAACGGCGTTGATCTTGTCTGGCGCGCACCCGGACCTGGAGCGTTTGCGCCAGTACTGCCTGGAACGTCCGAACGACGCCGACGCCTGCAAGACCCACGGCATATTGATAGCCGACCGCAGTGAGCTTGGCCCCAAGGCCGACCCGCGTGTCGGCGCGGTGATGTTGATGGCGCCGCTCAGCCTGCTGTTCGGGCGGCATGCGCTGGCCGGGGTGCAGGTGCCGGCACTGATCTACAGCGGCGACAGTGACCAGTTGGTGGCGGTGGACCGCAACGCCGCAGCGCTGGCCCGCAAGCTGCCAGTCACACCGGATTACCGGCTGTTGGCCGGTGCCGGGCATTTTGTGTTCATGGCCCATTGCGATGCCGAGCAATACCAGCGCATGCCGGTGCTGTGCAGGGATGCCGAAGGTGTTGACCGTCGGCATATTCATCGCTCACTGCAACGTGAAACCGCAGCGTTCTTCAGCGAGGCGCTGGGGGCGCCGCAATCGGCCGAGCGGTCAGCGGCCACGGCCACGCCGCGCCAGTAGCAGCGTCAGCCCGACGCCAGCCAGTGCCAGCAGGGCGGCCACGCAGAAGATCGAGGCATAGCCCAGGTGCGCGGCAACCGCCCCCATTACCGGCCCGGCGAGGGCCAGGGCCATGTCGAAGAACACCGCGTAGGCGCTCAGCCCGGCACCCCGGCTGCTGCTGGGTACCTGCCTGATGGCTTCGACGCCCAGTGCCGGGTACACCAGCGACAGCCCAAAGCCGGTCAGCCCGGCGCCCAGCAACGCCCACGGCGGTGAGGGCGCCAGCCACAGCAGGCCAAGGCCGAGCACTTCGGTGGCCATGCAGGCGACCGCGACGTTGTAGCCACCAAAGCGGTTTACCGCGTTGACGAACAGCAGCCGGGAGATGATGAAGCACACGCCAAACGCGCTCAGGCACCAGGCTGCTCCGGCCCAGCCACGCTCAAGGTAATACAGGGTGACAAAGGTGGTCAGGGTGCCGTACCCGATGGAAGCCAGGGTCAGGCCAACACCACACGGCGCCACCCGGCCGAACGCCGACCAGAAGGGCAGGCGCTCACCGCGCGTCACAGCCACGTCGGGGCGTTTGCGCAGCACCAGCAGGGCAATGGCTGCCAACCCCAGCAACGCCGGGCCCAGTACGCTGAAGCCCAGCCCGTCCACGGCCAGCACACCCACGGGCGCGCCGATGGCGATGGCACCGTAAGAGGCGATGCCGTTCCATGAAATGACCCGGGCGGTGTGCTCAGGGCCGACCTGGCTGATTCCCCAGCTCAGGGTCGCTACGCCGATCAACCCCTGGGCTATGCCCAGCAGCAGGCGCCCGGCAAGCAGTAGGCCCAGGCTGAGGGTTGGCAGGTTCAGCGCCCAGGCGGAAAGCAGGGTCAGCACACCGCAGCCGGCGATACCCAGCAGGCCATAGCGTATTGCCCGCTTGCCGCCCAAGCTATCGGCTACCTTGCCGGCTAATGGCCGGCTGAGCAGGGTGGCCAGGTATTGCAAGGCGATGGTCACGCCCGCGATCACGGCGCCGAAGCCCAGCTGATCGTGCACATGGCTGGGCAGTACCGCGATCGGCAGGCCGATGCAGAGGAAGGCAATGAAGGTGTAGAAGACGATCGACAGGATTTGCAGGGTTATGTGCAAGCTATCGCTGGGGGGGGCAGGTTGTTGCGCGGTCATGGGCTTGTTCGCGGGCGGGCGGTTGGGCGTGAACCCATCATGGCCGTTGCGCGAAGGAAATGAAAGCAGGCTAACGAATTTTTCGTCGAGAGGCCTCGCACTGTGGCGCAAGGCCCAGCCGCCCAAGGCAGCCAGGCCTCACGGCTCAATCAGACCAACACACCCTGGCTACGCAGGTAGTCGTCGTAGGTACCGCTGAAGTCCACCACGCCATCGGCCGAGAGCTCGATGATGCGGGTAGCCAGCGACGAAACGAATTCGCGGTCGTGGCTGACGAACAGCAGGGTGCCTGGGTAGTTTTCCAGCGCCAGGTTGAGTGCTTCGATCGACTCCATGTCCAGGTGGTTGGTCGGTTCGTCCATCACCAGCACGTTGGGTTTTTGCAGGATCAGCTTGCCGAACAGCATGCGGCCTTGTTCACCACCGGAAATCACCTTCACCGACTTGAGGATCTCGTCGTTGGAGAACAGCATGCGCCCCAGGGTGCCGCGGATCACCTGCTCGCCGGATGTCCACTGGCCCATCCAGTCGAACAGGGTCATGTCGTCTTCGAAGTCGTGGGCGTGGTCTTGCGCGTAGTAGCCGACTTCGGCGCTGTCGGTCCACTTCACCGAACCGGCATCCGGGGTCATTTCGCCGACCAGGGTGCGCAGCAGGGTGGTCTTGCCGATACCGTTGGGGCCGATGATCGCCACGCGCTCACCCGCTTCCACGGTAAGGTCGAAGTTCTTGAACAGCACCTTGTCATCGAAGGCTTTGGCCATTTTCTCGACGACCACGGCCTGGCGGTGCAGCTTTTTGGTCTGCTCGAAGCGAATGAACGGGCTGACGCGGCTGGACGGTTTCACCTCGGCCAGCTGGATCTTGTCGATCTGCTTGGCGCGCGAAGTGGCCTGCTTGGCTTTCGAGGCGTTGGCCGAGAAGCGGCTGACGAAGGTTTGCAGTTCGGCGATCTGTGCTTTCTTCTTGGCGTTGTCCGCCAGCAATTGCTCGCGCGACTGGGTGGCCGCCGTCATGTACTCGTCGTAGTTGCCCGGGAACAGGCGCAGCTCGCCATAGTCCAGGTCAGCCATGTGGGTGCACACGCTGTTGAGGAAGTGGCGGTCGTGGGAAATGATGATCATGGTGCTGTTACGCGCCGTGAGGACCGTTTCGAGCCAGCGGATGGTGTTGATGTCCAGGTGGTTGGTCGGTTCGTCGAGCAGCAGCACGTCCGGGTCCGAGAACAGCGCCTGGGCCAGCAGCACACGCAGCTTCCAGCCAGGGGCCACTTCGCTCATCGGGCCGAAGTGCTGCTCCAGCGGAATACCCAGGCCCAGCAGCAGTTCGCCGGCGCGCGACTCGGCGGTGTAGCCGTCCATTTCGGCAAATTCGGTTTCCAGCTCGGCGACGGCCATGCCGTCTTCCTCGGACATTTCCGGCAGCGAGTAGATACGGTCGCGCTCAGCCTTGACCTTCCACAGCTGGCCGTGGCCCATGATCACCGTGTCGATGACGGTGAATTCTTCGTAGGCGAACTGGTCCTGGCGCAGCTTGCCCAGGCGGGTGTTGGGTTCGAGCATGACCTGGCCACCCGAAGGCTCCAGGTCACCGCCGAGGATCTTCATGAAAGTCGACTTGCCGCAGCCGTTGGCGCCGATCAGGCCGTAGCGGTTGCCGTTGTTGAATTTGACAGAAACGTTTTCGAACAGCGGCTTGGAGCCGAACTGCATGGTGATGTTGGCGGTGGAGATCAAGGAGCTTACCTATCAATAACTTACGTGGCTTCTTCGCAGCTGCGGACCCATTTGGGACCAGTCTGGCGCTTTTCCAGTTCTGACCAGTGGTTGGACGAGTCAATCCAGCGCGCATAAGTCGATAAGAGCATCTGCACGCCATGCCCGAGCTGTTGGGCGATAAATGCGGGGTTGAGACCAGACATTGAGCGTATTGTCGCATAGGTGTGGCGGCAGTTATACGGGGGCGGTACCTGATCCCCAAACCTGCGAGGTTCGGCCGGCATTGATGATGCAGGTCCGACGTGGCCGTCACCCCCTTGAAGGATGAGTTGACGAATTCCAACCACAGCGTATATGCCGCCGATCATATTGGCTGTGCCGTCGGCTCACTGGAAGAAGCCATTCGCTTCTGGACAATCGGGCTTGGGTTCACGCTCGAACGCCAGTCTGAATGGGAAGACCATTCATTCTCGATGTAACCGGCACCGCCGATCCGAAGGTGCGAACGGCGATAGTGAAAAGGCCGGATGGCAGCCGAGTAGAATTGCTGGAATATTCGCAGGGTGCCCGCCACGGTGTCACCCCGCCTACGGCATCTGCGATTGGCTCAGCGCATCTGGCACTGAGGGAGCAAGACATGCACGCCGTACTTGGTCGCATCGAGCAAGCGGGCTGGCAGGCCAGGGGGACGCCTCAACCGATTCCCGCAGGCCCACGCAAGGGTACGCTGGTGGTGTATGTGACCGGGCCAGATAACATTACGCTGGAGCTGATGCAGGCGGCTGAGTAGCTTTCTGCTCTCACCTGAGGTGTGCTGTCTTCAAACGGGTTCACGGGCAAGCTCATTGCTTGCTCACCGTCAGTACATGCGTCAATGCAATAAACAGAATCTGGCGAGAGCCCAACTCAAGCGTG
Organism: Pseudomonas sp. CJQ_9; assembly: GCF_043106615.1. NCBI lineage: Bacteria > Pseudomonadati > Pseudomonadota > Gammaproteobacteria > Pseudomonadales > Pseudomonadaceae > Pseudomonas > Pseudomonas sp. CJQ_9. Next base: position 192,335 of record NZ_JBICMS010000099.1, read on the forward strand.
CAAGATCGATCATTCTTCATGCCATCGGGTGCACTCATGCCCAAGCAAACGCCGGTCGTGTTCATCAACGGCCTCATCGGCTGCCTTGGTCACAGCTCCCTGCATAAGCGCCTGTGTCCACTTCCGGTCATCGTGCCTGACCTCCTCGGATATGGCCGTCTGAGTGGTGTTACGCCATGCAACGTGAATATCCCTTCTCAGATCGAGCACCTGCACCGAGAGATCGGCAAGCACGCCTCAGGTGGGCGAGTACACCTGGTCGGCCACTCCGTGGGTGGGGTTGTAGCCATGCTCTATGCGAGGCGTTATCGAGATCAAGTAGCCAGCATCACAAGCGTAGAGGGCAATTTTTCACTGAAAGATGCGTTCTGGTCTTCTAGTGTGGCAAAAATGTCTGCGTAAGAAACAGAGGCTCTGCTAGCCGGCTATCGTGCAAATCCGAAAGCCTGGATGGAGCGCGCAGGGGTTGCTTTTAGCCAGCAACGCCTTGAGGTTGCTATGGCCTGGTTGGCTCATCAACCCTCCAGCACAGTGCAAGCCATGGCCCGATCAGTGCTGGTCGAGACCGGAGGTGATGATTACCACGATGCCTTGAAGGCGGTATTTTCTTCTATACCTGTGCATCTGCTGGCCGGAGAGCGCTCCCGGGCCGAATGGGATGTGCCTGACTGGGCGATAGCCCAGTCGGCCAGTATCACCATCATGCGTGAGGTGGGCCATCTGATAATGCTTGAGCAGCCACAGGCATTTGCGCAGGAGATCGCCCAGATACTCGATCAGGTTTGATCGGAATCACGGAGCAGCGCACGACAACCTAGTTAAGGGTAATGGTGCGCGGCTGCTCTCGACCCATTGCTGCCCTCCGCATGGGGGGCAGTCGGCCAGAAGTACACGGTAGACAGGACAGCTATCCAAACTCGATCAGATTCGAATTTGATCTACTGAATTGTCGCATGGCCGGGGTATCGTTATCAGTGGCTGGCGAATTCACAAGTATTGAGGGAACATTCGGAGTATCAGGTACTAGCCACCAAGGAACGGAAATGGCACTGACCAGCAAAATCACTCCCTATGACCCCACTTGGCCCGCCCGCTTTCTGGCAGATAAGCCACTCATCGCTTCGGCCTTTGGCGATGAACTGATCGCCATACAGCATGTTGGAAGTACCTCCGTTCCAGGGCTCGCGGCGAAGCCTGAGATCGATGTGCTCATCGAGGTTCACGATCATAGCAACGCCTCGGCGCGGGACGAGGTGTTGATGGGCTTGGGATATGTGCGAGGAAGCGACTTATCGGAAGGGCATCATTTCTATCGGCGTAATGTGGATGGGATTCGCACGCACAAGCTCCACGCTTGTGTCCGTGGCCACCTTGCGATCACCCAGATGGTGAGGTTCAGAGATTTGCTTAGATGCGATGCCTCTATGCGCCAGCAGTATGAAGTACTGAAGCTCCAACTTGAGTCGAGCAATACAGGTGGGATGGCTGAGTATCTGGAGAAAAAGTCTCCGTTTATTATCGCGGCACTAGTGCATGCCGGCATCGTATCTGGATGACCGATGGGTTGCTAAGCGGCGCCGGTATCAAGTGTCTGCATTGGGTCGGTAGCGGTCATCCACGACCGGAAGCTTGCGACCCATTGCAGACACTCACGCAAAGGAGCACTGCAAACCGAGGCCTCCGATCGCCATTACTGCTGGCTCTGGTTTGAGTTTTGCGCCGTTACGGTATCTCTGGTTTGTTCCATGCGGTGTTTGCGACATCCCTTTTCGTACAGAGCCTAGGCCGGTCTTGCGGCGCCCGTTGGATTTCTCTTGCGCATCAGTCTGCGCTTTCAGATCACACACCGATGCTGCCTGGTGATGAAGAACTCGGTGCACCGGGCAGCTTTCGTCATGCTGACGCGGTACTGGTTGTTCAGAATGGGGCAAGGGCCGTATTATCAGGCCGGTGTCTCGGTTTGTGCTGAGACTCACTTCCTTCGAAGGACATGAGCATGGGAAAATATTTCGGTAATTCAGGCCTGTTCAAGGCGGCTTCGTATTCCTGCAACGAACTCTTAGTCAGTGGTATCGCTAGCTGGGAGCGGAAAAATATTGCCCTGAATACGAAGGAGTTTTTGATATGTCCAAAGAATTATTCGGAGTTTCTGCTCTAGGTTTAATGGTGGTCGGTGAGTTCTGTGCAATCTACAGTGAGGTCGTGGTCGCTAAACTCGCGCAGACGGGAAGTGCTTCATGGGGCGCTATCAGCTTTCCCTTGGTGCTGATGTGTTTTGCAGGGATTTGCCTACTGGCGGCATACTGGCTTGGATACGTTGCAGTCGGTGACATCTGGATCGTTACCGTAGTATCGGTCACCTCGTTGTTGCTTCTCGAGCCCGTAATCGTGTGGTCTCTTTTTCATGAATTCCCAGGACGGGGAGCGCTCATTGGCTTTATCCTAGGGGCCTTGGGGATGCTGGCCACTGTATTGCTTTAACTCACTCTTCTGGCCCAGCATCTACTGCTGGGCCAGTTCGCACGCATTGCATTAATTTTCCGTCTGGTACCGTTGCCTGGGCCAGTCAGTGAAATGGGATCCGGCAGCATCGGCCTTTGACTGGATGCGCTCTGGAATCCCTTCCCGATGAACCGAGACATCCTTCGCCCCATCCGCTATGATCCGGGGCCAGCAACCCATGCAAACTGTGCAATGCGCGGGCGATTCAGGACCTCCTGTCACTCGTGCCTAGGTAGATCAGGGTACCGGATTACCCTGAGTCATGAATGAGGACGTTATGAAACACATAGTGGGAATTTCCGCAGCCATCGTTATGGCGTGTAGCCTGTCAGTACAGGCGGATGAGAAAGTACCTGCCCCAAACGAGAAGAATTGTTCGGGTAGCACGTACGATCAGACCCTCGCCAGTCTTTCGAAAGACGCTGATCGCAATGAATTCATTTACAACTGCAAGAGTTTTGAACAAGCTCGAAAACACACGGAGTGGAAGTTCGAGAAGAGCCCACCGGACGATTTCTGACCGCTGATGTGATTCAATGCTCGGCTCTGCACGTCGATACAGGTTTACCTTCGGTCGAACGACGTTATGGAGAAATAACCCCGTTTGGAGCAGAGCTAGTCAGACTGTGTGAAAGCCCACTGATCGGCCTTACACGCCCCGACTTGTGCGGGGCGTTGTTTTTTACTGAAAAAAGCGCTTCATCAGCGCTGACACCTCCTTTGAAGTATTACAGCTGAGCGCCCGCAATCCCCCGGACGATCACCGAGCTGTCGGCGGCCGCTTGCGGTATGCCAGCCAATAAAGGTATGGCCCACATCTGAATCTGGTATTTCATCTGCACGCGCACAGCTGATTAGCATCGTCGATGTCTTTCTGTCGACGAGAACAATAACGTGAACCTTGGATCGATCATTACCCGAAGTGCCCGCTACTGGGCGGACCACATCGCCGTGGCGGACAGCCAGACGCGCCTGACCTACGCGCAGTTGGAACGGCGCAGCAACCGCCTGGCGTCCGCGCTGGGTACGCTTGGCGTGGGCGTTGGCGAGCATGTGGCGATTCTTGCCGCCAACCGTGTGGAACTGGTCGAAGCGGAAGTGGCGCTGTACAAGGCGGCGATGGTCAAGGTGCCGATCAATGCGCGGCTTTCGGTGGATGAAGTGGTGCGGGTACTGGAAGACTCCTGCACGGTCGCACTGATCACCGACGCGCGCTTTGCCGAGTTGCTGGCAGCCCGACGCGCGGAGTTGCCGCTGCTGCGCCAGCTGATCGTGCTGGACGGCCAAGGGGGCGACCTGGGCTATTGCGCGTTGCTGGAGCGCGGCAGCGAGGCACCGCTGGGGCTGGACCCGGCCGACGATGCGCTGGCCGTGCTGCATTACACCTCTGGCAGCTCGGGCGTGCTCAAGGCCGCGATGCTGTCGTTCGGCAACCGCAAGGCCCTGGTGCGCAAAAGCATTGCCAGCCCCATACGCCGCTCCGGGCCGGGCGACGTCATGGCCCACGTGGGGCCCATCACCCATGCCAGCGGCATGCAGATCATGCCGCTACTGGCGGTGGGCGCCTGCAACCTGTTGCTCGATCGGTATGACGACCGCCTGTTGCTGGAAACCATCCAGCGCGAGCGGGTTACGCGGCTGTTCCTGGTACCGGCAATGATCAACCGCCTGGTCAACTACCCCGGCGTCGAACACTTCGACCTGTCCAGCCTGAAGCTGGTCATGTATGGCGCCGCACCCATGGCGCCGGCCCTGGTGAAAAAGGCCATCGAACTGTTCGGGCCAATCCTCGTACAAGGCTACGGCGCCGGGGAAACCTGCTCGCTGGTCACTGTGCTGACCGAGCAGGACCATTTGGTGGAAGACGGCAATTACCAGCGCCTGGCCTCTTGCGGGCGGTGCTACTTCGAGACCGACCTGCGGGTAGTCAACGAAGCCTTCGAGGATGTAGCACCCGGTGAAGTCGGCGAGATCGTGGTCAAGGGCCCGGACGTGATGCAGGGCTATTGGCGCGCCCCGGCGCTCACCGCCGAAGTGATGCGCGACGGTTATTACCTCACGGGCGACCTGGCCACGGTCGATGCACAGGGGTACCTGTTCATTGTCGACCGCAAGAAGGAAATGATCATTTCCGGCGGGTTCAACGTGTACCCCAGCGAGGTGGAGCAGGTGATTTACGGCTTCCCCGAGGTGTTCGAGGTGGCGGTGGTCGGCGTGCCGGACCCGCAGTGGGGCGAAGCGGTGCGCGCGGTGGTAGTGCTCAAGGCGGGCGCACAGCTGCAGGCCGACGAGCTGATCGAGCGTTGCGGCCGGGCGCTGGCCGGTTTCAAGAAGCCGCGCGGCGTCGATTTTGTCAGCGAACTGCCAAAAAACCCTAATGGCAAGGTGGTGCGCCGCCTGGTCCGGGACACCTACTGGCAACACAGCGAACGTCGCATCTGACCAGGAGCATGACCATGTACCAACCCAGTGCCAAAGCTGCGCAGATTATCGAAGCAATCGAAGGTTTCGTCCGTGACCAGGTTCGCCCGCTGGAGCAGCAAGCCCAGCTGGACTGGGCGCGCCCGCATCCGCAACCGGTGCTGCGCCAGGTGTGGAAGCTCGCCAGCGAGCAGGGCCTTTACACCGTCATGCTGCCTGAAAGCATGGGCGGTGCCGGCCTGAACGTGGCCGACCTGTGCGCGGTCAAGGAGGCCACGGTGCTGACCGGTTCCATGTTGGCCTCACACGTGTTGGGCGAGCTGTCGGGGCCGCCGCGGGTCGGCCACCTGTTCAAGGTGGCAAGCCCCTACCAGGTCGAGCGCTTTCTCAAGCCGGTGTGCCGTGCTGAAAAGGCCGTGTGCTTTGCCCTGACCGAAGCCGAGGCTGGCTCCGACGCGACCGCCATCAGCACCCAGGCACGTCGCGACGGCGACCACTATGTGCTCAGCGGCAGCAAGCGGTACATCTCCGGAGCCACGTACGCCGACCTGGCCGTGTTGCTGGCGGTGACCGGGCCAGGCAAGGGCGCCCAGGGTATTTCGGCATTCTTCGTCGACCTTGACGCCCCAGGGGTGCGCATCAACAGCGATTATGCGGTGATGTCTGGTGGCGGTGCCCATGGCGACATCCTGCTCGACCAGGTGCGTGTGCCGGCGGCCAACCTGATCGGCGAGGAAGGGCAGGGGTTCAAACTGGCCATGGGGCGCATCACCCTCAACCGCCTGTTGCATTGCCCGACCCTGCTGGGGATGGCCGGCCTGGCCCTGAACCTGTCGATCGAGCATGCGCGCAGCCGCAAGCAGTTCGGCCAGCCCATCGCCATGTTCCAGGCGGTCAACCACATGATCGCCGACATGGCCACCGAGCTGCACGCTGCGCGCAGCATGGTGTACGCCACGGCCCAGGTGAACGATGCCGGGGGCGATATCCGCACCCAGGCGCCGATGTGCAAATTGTTCGTCTCCGAGGCGGCGTTCCGCATCGCCGACAAGGCGGTGCAGGTGCACGGCGGCGCGGGGCTGTTGCAGGGCCACCCAGTGGAGTGGATATTCCGCGCCACGCGGATGATGCGGATCCTCACCGGCACCAGCGAGATCCAGCGCAACACCATCGCCAAAGGGGTGCTGATGCCTGCCTGACCGATGGGCCGCCCTGGCGGCGGCCTTTTTGCACCGCCCCACAACAATAACAAGAGTACTCCCCATGACTGCGGATTCTTCCCTGCCCAACCCCCGTACCGCCTGGCTAGTGGCCGCGCTGCTGGCCCTGCTGATGCTGGTCAACTTTCTCGACAAGGTGGTGATCGGCCTGGTAGCGGTGCCGATGAGCGCCGAACTGGGCCTGACGGCTACCGAGTTCGGCCTGATCGGGGGCGCCTTGCACTGGTTCTTCGCGATCTCCGCCGTGGTCGGTGGCTTCATGGCCAACCGGCGCCCCACCCGCACCTTGCTGCTGGGCATGGGTCTGTTCTGGGCGCTGATCCAGCTGCCCATGCTGTTCGCCACCTCACTGTGGGCCATCGTTGCCTGCCGGGTGCTGCTGGGCATCGGTGAGGGGCCGGCATCGCCGGTGGCCACCCATGCACTGTACAAGTGGTTCCCCAACGACCGGCGCAACCTGCCAGTGGCCCTGCTGCATGCCGGCAGTGCCATGGGGCTGCTGGTGGCAGGGGCGATGATCCCCTGGGTCAGCCTGCATTACGGCTGGCGGACCAATTTCATCATCCTGGCGCTGATCGGCCTGCTGTGGTGCCTGCTGTGGTGGCGGCTGGGCCAGGAGGGCACCCTCGAGCGCCTGCGCGCCAGCCAGCTCAAGGCCGATGAACCGGCTATTGCCTACCGCCGGCTGCTGGGGGACCCCAGCGTGCTGGGCAACTACCTGTGCCACTTCGCCGCCAACTGGTCGTTGGCGCTCACGCTGACCTGGGTGCCCAGCTACCTCCAGGTTGGCCTGGGTATCGACCCGCTGCAGACCGGGCGCCTGTTCGTCATGTTCGTGGTCGTGACCACGCCGCTGAGCTTGCTGCTGGCCTGGTTCTCCCAGCGCCTGATGCGCCGCCGCGTGCCGTCACGTGTGGCCCGCGGCGTGTTCGTTTCAGTGTGCCTGATACTGGCTGGCCTGTTGTCGGCGTCGCTGATGCTGCCTGGCCTCAGCACGGTAGCAAGGGTTGCCGCGCTGACGCTCAGTGGGGGCCTGGCGCTGGTGATGTATTCCGTGGGCCCGGCGATGCTCGCCGAGTTCACCCCGGCGGCCCAGCGCGGCGGCATCCTCGCCATGGGCAATGGCATTGCCTCGTTGGCCGGGCTGGCAGCACCGCTGGTGACGGGCTTGCTGGTTCAAGGCGCAGGCAGCGCACACCCGGCGGGGTATGCCCAAGGCTTTCTGGTATGTGGCGCGGTGCTGGTGGTGGCCGGGCTGGTGGGGCTGGCCACGCTGAACCCGCAGCTGACCCAGCAGCGCCTGCGCGTGCCGGTGGCCGCTGGCGGGAAAGCGCGCGCTCAGACCGCTAGCTGAGCGCCGGGCATGGCCTCCAGCGGCTGTGCTTCTTTGCCGATCAGTTCGCCTCGCCAGCGGCCGCTGTTGACCAGGTCGATCAGCACGCTGCGCACCAGGTCGCGCAGGCAACCGGCGGCGAACGACAGGGGCTTGTGCTGGGAATGCGCCAAGGCAATCGTGCGGCTGATGGCCGGTTCAACGATACGCCGCGCCGCCGTGGGTTCCAGCAATGTGCTCAGTGGCGGCCAGTTGCTGATGGTCGCTGCCAGGCCCGCGCGCACCAGGCTGGCGATGCCGGGCGCCGATTGCTGTTCGTAGGCGGCGGCCAGGGGCACGGCGGCCTGCATCGCCGCTTGCTCGATGCGCCGGCGCAGGTGCAGTGTTCTGGGCGGCAGCACCAGCCGGGTGGCGGCGGCTTCGGCGAGGCTGATGGTGTCGGGGGTGCCAGGGGCTGATGCACCGACCCAGTACAGCGCCTCGGTGAAGATCGGCTCGGCCTCGACATGCTCGAGTTCTTCGGCATTGGGTACCACGCCGAAGTCCACCTTGCCCAGCTCGATGGCCTGGCCGCCTTCACGGCTGAGGCCATCCCACACGGTCAGCGTCACGCCGGGGAAGCGCTGTTCGGCGCGCCTGAGAATTTCCGGCAGCAGCAGGTCGGCGGCCGTGGCCGGAATGGAGATGGCCACATGGCCCTTGGGGTCGCCGCGGCTGGATTTCAGCTCATCCTTCACCGAGTCCAGTTTCTGTACTACTTGCCGGGCCACCTCGTAGAGCTGGCGCCCGGCATCGGTCAGGGCTATTCCATCGTGCTGGCGGTCGAGCAACTGCATTTCCAGTTCACTTTCCAGCAGGCTGATCTGCCGGCTCAGCGCCGGCTGGGCAATGTAGGCGCGACGTGCAGCCGAAGAGAAGCTGCCGGCGTCGACGATGGCGATCAGATAGCGGAGCTGTTTCAAGGTCATCGGAGCGGTTCCAAGGGTATGCCGAACTGATATGGCACGTATCCGAACACGTTATTTGTGGGGTTCGGAGCGCGGCTCCTAGTATCACCCCGAAAGCGCTTGCCAAGGCAAGCCGGCCAGGACCATACAACAACAAGAGGCCAAGCCCGATGAAACCATTTGCCCTGCTGCGCAGCGCCCTGTGCATCAACGCCAGCCTGCTGAGCCTGTGCATGGCGGCCACGCCATTGCCCGCAGACTTGACGCCGGTGGGGGCCGAACGCGGGCCCAGTAGTGACGGCCGCATACCGGCCTGGAACGGCGGCCTGCACGCGGGGCAAGTGTCGCTGGCGGTCAACGGCACGCCACTGGACCCCTATGCCGATGAGCGGCCGCTGTATGTGATCAGCGCCAGCAACTACACCCAGTACCGCGAACAGTTGACGGCGGGGCAGGTGGCCTTGATGCAGCGTTATCCCAAGTCGTTTCGCCTGCCGGTGTACCCCTCGCATCGCAGTGTCGCGGTGCCGCCACGTGTCAGCGACTGGGCCCGGCACAATGCCGCCAGCGCGCGCCTGGTCAATCACGGCAACGGCGTGGCGGGCTTCGCCGGCGTGGTGGCATTCCCCAGGCCGGGCAACGGCCTGCAGGTGCTGTGGAACCACCTCACCCGGCCGCGCAACGGCAGTTACAGCCTGGCCTCGGACAGCATTACCCCGCGTGGCGATGGCCGTTTCGCGACCATCAGCCTGCAGCAGAACTTCGCCCGCCCCGACGTGCTGGAAGGCGGCCAGGCGGGCAAGGTGCTGTATTACCTGAGTTACCGCATGACCGCGCCGTCGCGCTTGGCGGGCGATGCCGTGGTGCTGCACGAAACCCTCGACCAGGTTGCCCAACCGCGCCTCTCGTGGCTGTACAGCAGCAGCCAGCGGCGGGTGCGTCGCGCCCCGGCGCTGGCCTATGACAGCATCACCCCGGGTACGGCCGGCCTGCGCACCGCCGACAGCCGCGACATGTTCAACGGCGCCCCGGACCTCTACCACTGGACCCTGGTGGGCAAGAAGGCCCTGCACGTACCGTATAACAGCTACCGCCTGGCTTCGCCGCTGCTCGGTTATGCCGCACTGATCGGGCCTGGCCATGTCAACCCGCAACCCACACGCTACGAACTGCACCGGGTGTGGGAAGTGCTGGGCACCCTCAAGCCTGGGGCGAAGCACCTGTACGCCAGCCGCCGCTATTACCTGGACGAGGACAGCTGGGCCATCCTCGAGGCGGATTTCTTCGACCATGAGGGCCGGCTGTGGCGCACCGCCCAGGCGCACAGTTACTACCACGTCACGGGCCAGGCGCTGGTCAATGCCATGGAGGCGATCTATGACCTGCGCACTGGCCGCTACCAGCTGTCTGGCCTGACCAACGAGCAGCCCAGGCCATACGTCTTCGACGTACGCACCCATGCTTCCTACTTTTCCCCTGGCGCATTGCGCAGCCAAGGGTTGCGTTGAAACAGGCCCCTTATCGCTTCCGAGCACCGTCATACCCTTTGCAAGCGCCAGGTTTAGCGCCGCTCGTTTCAGGGCGGCGCTGTTGGTGATTCAAGGGGTGACGATATTGAAGCGCCCGTCAGGCTCGTCCAGCCCTGCCATGAAACGCATGAACTTGACGCGCTCCCCCCTGATCGCGATATCACCCACGGTTGCTTCCTTGAGAAAGCCGGTCTGCTTCAGGGCGATGCGGTCCAGGGTCGCCTTGCTCATGTTCACTTCGACATCTGCCTGCCCATGGCGGGTGTGGTCGCGGTGGGTGAGCACCCCGTTACGCAGGGTCAAGGCGTAGTCGTCGTTCAGGTCGGTGAAGTGCCAGTTGATGGTCAGGTCCTGCTCGGCGGCCTTGGCGGCATCCACGCGCACACCCAGGTAGTCGAAGAACAGCGTCGGGGTCAGGGCGCGTATCAGGTCGTCCGCGCTGCCGCCTTTGCTGGCGGCAGGTGCCACGCCGTTGCGCAGCTCTTGCGCACCGGTCAGGTACGCGTTGCGCCAGGTGGCGTTCTCGCTCTGGTAGCCCAGTTGCTCCAGGGCGTCGGCCTGCAGCTCGCGCGCGGCGCGGTTGTCGGGCTGAGCGAACACCAGGTGCCGCGTCAGCTCGGCAACCCAGCGGTAATCACCGCTGCTATAGGCCTCACGGGCCAGGGTCAGCACCCGCTCGGCGCCACCCAGGGCCTTTACGTAATGCGTACCGGCTTCGCCAGGCGGCAAAGGGTCCAGGGTTGCCGGGTTGCCGTCGTAAAAGCCCATATAGCGCTGGTACACCGCCCGCACGTTATGGCTGAGCGAGCCGTAGTAGTCGCGGCTGTACCATTTGCTGGCCAGCCGGGGCGGCAAGCTGGTCAGCTCGGCGGCGATTTCGGTAGGGCCCAGGCCGCGGTTGATCAGGCGCAGGGTCTGGCTGTCGATGAAGGCGTACATGTCGCGCTGATCGGCCAGGTAGTCGCGTATCGCCGCGCTGCCCCAGGTGGGCCAGTGGTGCTGGGCAAACACCACCTCGGCCTGCTCGCCATAGCGCACCAGCGACTGGTCGAGGTAGTGCGCCCACACCTTGGCATCGCGCACTTGGGCACCGCGCAGGGTCAGCACGTTGTGCTGCACGTGGGTGGCGTTCTCGGCCATGCACAGGGCTTTGAACTGTGGGAACCACAGGTTCATTTCAGCCGGCGCCTCGGTGCCAGGGGTGAGCTGGAACTCGATGTCGACACCGTCGATGCGCAGGGTCTCGAAGGGCTGTTCGATCAGCCGGGTCGGGGCGATCAGGCTGACCGTGGCATTGGCCGGCACGCCTTTGCCAAGGCCGGCATCCACCTGGCCGCGTGGCCCGCGGGGCAGTGGCGCGCCGTACATGTACTGCGCACGGCGCTTCATTGCCGGGCCGGCCAGCACGTTTTCGCTCACGGCATGTTCGAAGAAACCTTGCGGGGCGATGACCTGTACCTTGCCGGCCTTGACGTCCGCCTCGTCGACCACCCCACGCACCCCGCCGAAGTGATCGACGTGCGGGTGGGTGTAGATCACCGCCACCACCGGCCGCTGCGGGCGATGGCGCATGTACATGGCCAGCCCGGCCCGGGCGGTTTCCACCGACAGCAGCGGGTCCATCACGATCAGGCCGTGCTCGCCTTCGATCAGGGTCATGTTGGCCAGGTCCAGGCCGCGCACCTGGTAGATGCCCTCGCTGACCTTGTACAACCCGGCAAGGGTGTTCAGTTGGGCCATGCGCCACAGGCTTGGGTTGACCGTGGCCGGTGCATTGCCTGCCAGGAAGGCGTAGCGCTGCAGGTCCCAGACGGTTTTGCCGGCGGCATTGACCACGGGCTGGTCGACGGCTTCGAGCAGGCCGCGGCGGGCATTGTCGAAGTCGCTGCGGTCGTCGAAGGGCAGGCGCTGCAACCATTGCTGGTTGCTTTGGCGGGTGAACTCGCTGGCTTGCTTGGCCGGCTCTACGGCCAGCGTTGCGTGGGGCAACGCCAGGGCCAGCAGGCAGGGCAGGGTGCGCAGGTGCATGGGGTGGTCCTTATTGTTCTGTTCTGAGGGCAAACACTCTAAGGACAGAGCTCGCTGGCGAACCAATACCACTCTTGCATGGCTCCCCATGCCCAATTGCGATGGCTCAGCCAGCACCGATGTCCATGATGCGCGCCACCAGCCAGGCCAAAGCCGGGTCGTGCTGACGATGGGCAAGGTACACCAGCTCCAGTTGGAACGGTTGAAGGGCGAACGGCAGCTCGAACAGCTGCAATGGCAGCAGTCTGGCGAAATGGCGGGCCAAGGCGGTAGGCAGCACCACGCACAGGTCGGAGCTGGCGGCCAGGTGCGCGGCCTGCAGGTAATTGGGCGTGGTGTAGACGATGCGCCGGGCCAGGCCCTGTTCCCCCAGCCATTGGTCGACCATGCCACGGGTCTGGCCGCCGTGCACCCACAAGTGGCGCAGGGCGAGAAACGCCTGAAGGTCGAGCGTGCCCTGCACGTCGGGGTGGCCCTGGCGCACGGCTACGTGCAGGGTTTCGCTGCGCCAGTGGCGCCGTTCGTAGCGGGCGGGCACGTCATCGAAGCGCCCCAGCACCAGGTCGAGTTCGCCCCGGTCGAGGGCTTCGGCAGGCAGGTTGGGCGCCAGGTGCAGCACATCCACGCGCAAGTGCGGGGCCTGGGTTTGCAGGGTGGCCAGCAACTTTGGCATGCACAGCTGTTCGGCGAAGTCAGTCAGGGCGATGCGCAGTTGCCGGTGGCTAAGCCTGGGGTCGAAGCGGTCACCGGCGCCAAGGGTCTGTTCGATCTGCAGCAAGGCCGCGCGAATCGGACCTTCCAGGGCAAGGGCGCGCGGGGTGGGGCGCATGCGCCGGCCGACGCGCACCAGCAGCGGGTCGCCCAACAGGTCGCGCAAGCGTGCCAGCGCATTGCTGACCGTCGGCTGGGTCAACGCCAGGCGCTCGGCGGCGCGCGACACGTTCTGTTCGCGCAGCAGCATGTCCAGCACGCGCAGCAGGTTGAGGTCGAAGTTGGCAATATTCATGCAAAAAATACATGGGATGGAAAATGAGAATTTCAAAAATAGTAGGCGCCTGACTAGGGTGAGGGCAATGCCTTCACACCTCGAATCAGGAGCGTCACCCGTGAGTACCCTCTACAACGTTCAGCAGGTGGCGGTGATCGGCGCCGGCACCATGGGCCGTGGCATCGTCATCAGCCTGGCCGGTGCAGGCCTTGCAGTGCAGTGGCTGGACAACGACCCCAGCGCCACCGAAGCAGCCCTGGCCATGATCGCGCAAACCTGGGCACAACAGGTTGCCAAAGGCCGCATCGATCAGGCCGAAGCTGATGCTTGCCTGGCGCGCGTGCACCCGGTCATGGCCTATGACGACCTCGCCGCAGCCGACTTGGTGATCGAAGCGGTGTACGAGAGCCTGGCGCTCAAACAGGCGATCTTCCGTACCCTGGACAGCACGCTCAAGGCCGATGCCATCCTGGCCAGCAATACCTCGGCGCTGGACATCGACGCCATCGCGGCGGTGACCCGCCGGCCCGAACAGGTGCTGGGGCTGCATTTCTTCAGCCCGGCCCATGTGATGAAGCTGCTGGAGGTGGTGCGCGGGGAGCGCACGTCGCCGGCGGTGCTCGACGCGGCCCAGGACCTCGGCCAGCGCATGGGCAAGGAAGTGGTGGTGGCCGGCAACTGCCCGGGTTTCATCGGCAACCGCATGCTCGCCAGCTATGTGGCCGAAGCGCGCAAGCTGCTGCTCGAAGGCGCCACGCCGTGGCAGGTGGACGGGGCGCTGCAGACGTTCGGCATGGCCATGGGCCCGTTTCGCATGTACGACGTGGTCGGCCTCGACCTGGAGTGGCGAGCGCGCCAGCTGGCTGGTCACGGCATGGATGCGCCGCTGGTACAGGTCGACAATGCCCTGTGCGCACTGGGGCGGTTCGGCCAGAAAAGCGGCCAGGGCTACTACCGTTATGCCCCCGGCAGCCGTGAAGCCGGGCACGACCCAGAAGTCGACGCGCTGGTGCTCAAGGTCGCCCAGGACCTTGGCGTGCACCGGCGCCCGATCGACGACGAGGAAATCCGCGAACGCTGCCTGCTGGCGCTGGTCAACGAAGGCGCGAAAATTCTTGAGGAAACGGTGGCGGGTTGCAGCGCTGACATCGACCGGGTGTACCTGCATGGCTATGGTTTCCCGCACCAGGCCGGCGGGCCAATGCATTGGGCCGACCAGCAGGGCCTGAGCTTGCTGCTAGCGCGGCTGGAACGCCTGCAGGGGCTGTTCGGCGAGCATTGGCGCCCGGCCGGGTTGTTGATGCGCCTGGTGGCCGAGGGCAAACGCCTGGCCGACGTCCGAGGGGGCCGCGCATGAATTACCGAGCCCCCCTGCGTGACATGCACTTCGTGCTGCACGAACTGTTCGATGTGACGGCGCACTGTGCCCGCCTGGGCACTGAACTGGACCGCGAAACCATTGACGGCATACTTGAGCAGGGTGCACGTTTCGCCGGCGAGGTGGTTGCGCCGCTCAACCGCCAGGGCGATGAGCAGGGCTGCCGTCTGGAGCAAGGCAGCGTGCGCACGCCCGAGGGCTTTCGCCAAGCCTACCGGCACTATGTGGAGCAAGGCTGGGGTGGCATGACCGGCCCGCTGGAGCATGGCGGGCAGGGCCTGCCGCAAATGGTCGCGGCCTGCTTCCATGAAATGCTGATGGGCGCGTCGCTGTCGTTCCGGATCTATTCCGGCCTGACCGAGGGCGCCGTGCTGGCCGTGCACCGGCATGGCAGTGCAGCACTCAAGCGCGACTACCTGGGCAAGCTGGTCAGCGGCGAATGGGCCGGCACCATGTGCCTGACCGAGCCGCAAGCCGGCACCGACCTGGCGCTGCTGCGTACCCGTGCCGAGCCGCAGGGCGATGGCAGCTACCGCATCAGCGGCAGCAAGATCTTCATCAGCGGCGGCGACCAGGACCTCACCGACAACATCGTCCACCTGGTGCTGGCACGCTTGCCGGATGCGCCGGCCGGTGTGCGTGGCATCAGCCTGTTCCTGGTGCCCAAGTTCGAATGCACCGCCGGCGGTGGGTTGGGCCTGCGCAATGCGCTCGAATGCGGCGCACTGGAGCACAAGATGGGCATCAAGGGCGCGGCGACCTGCGTGATGAACTTCGATGGCGCGCGCGGCTGGCTGGTGGGGGAGGCCAACCAGGGTCTGGCGTGCATGTTCACCATGATGAACGACGCGCGCTTCCAGGTCGGGCTGCAGGGGCTGGGCATTGCCGAAGCAGCCTTCCAGGGTGGTTTGGCCTATGCGCGCGAGCGTCTGCAGTCGCGCGCCCTGGCAGGGCCGGTGGCGCCCGAGCGCAGTGCCGACCCGATCATCTGCCACCCTGATGTACGGCGCATGCTGTTGACCCAGAAAACCCTCAGCGAGGGCTGCCGCATGCTGGCGGCCTTTGCCGCCCAAGCGCTGGACCTGGAGCACGGTGCCTTGCAACCCGAGTTGCAGGCGGCCGCCGGGCGCCGGGCTGCATTGCTGATTCCGATCGTCAAGGCCTTCCTCACCGATGTTGGCCAGGAGACTGCCAGCCTGGGCGTGCAGCTGTACGGCGGGCATGGCTACATCCGTGAATGGGGCATGGAGCAGCTGATGCGTGACAGCCGCATCACCCAGTTGTACGAGGGCACCAACGGCATTCAGGCGCTGGACCTGATTCGCCGCAAGCTGCTGGGCGATGGCGGCGAGCAGCTGCGCCTGCTGATCGATGAGCTACTTGCAGCGGCACGCAACTGCCGCGTTGAGGCGCTGGCCGGGATGGCCCAGGCGGTCGCCCAGCGCCTGCTGGAATGGCGCAACCTGAGCGCCGAAGTGCTGGATGCCTGCCGCTGCGACCCCCAGGAAATCGGCGCGGTGGCGGTGGATTTCCTCGCCTATTCAGGCTACGTGCTGCTGGCCGCACTGTGGCTCCGGGCGGCCGAAACCGCCAGTGCGGCCTTGGCCACAGGCAGTCAGGACCGCGCCTTCTACCAGGCCAAGTTGCACGCGGCTGCCTTCTACTGGCAGCGGGTATTGCCGCGCGCCACTGCCCACTGCGATGCCTTGCGCGGCGGCGCACAGTGCCTGATGAGCCTGGATGAAGCGCACTTTGCCTTTTGACCTGGCCCCGCTGTTCACCCACAAGAACAAGGAACATGAGCATGCAGCCTTTCAGTTTTGCCACCACCCCCCACCTGCTATGCGAAACCGGTGCCGCCGGGCGCCTGGCGCAGCTATGCCAACGCCGTGGCGTGCGCCGCGTGCTGATCGTGACCGACCCCGGCATCGTCAACCTGGGCATGCTCGATGACTTGCTGCCAGGGTTTACCCAGGCGCACCTGAGCGTGGCCATCTTCAGCGAGGTCAGCGCCGACCCCAGCCATGCCTGTGTGCTGTCGGCCGTGGGCCGGGCGCGGCATATCGGCGCCGAGCTGATCGTCGGTTTCGGCGGCGGCAGCTCGATGGATGTCGCCAAGCTGGTTGCGCTGCTGGCACACCCGGCCTGCGAGCAGACCTTGGAGGCGGTCTACGGCATCGACCAGGCCAAAGGCCAGCGCCTGCCGCTGATTCAGGTACCGACCACCGCCGGGACCGGCTCGGAGGTCACCCCCGTCGCCGTGATCACCACCGGCGAGGCCGCCAAGCTGGCGGTGATCTCGCCGCTGTTGTTGCCTGACCTGGCGCTGCTCGACGCCGAGCGCACCCTGGGCCTGCCACCGGCGATAACCGCGGCCACGGGGATAGATGCCATGGTCCATGCCATCGAGGCCACCACCAGCCAGTTCAAGCGCAACCCGATGTCCAGCTTGTTGGCCCGGGAGGCGCTGACGCTGCTGGCAGGCAACCTCGACCAGGCGGTCCACAACGGTGGCAACCTGGCGGCGCGCCAGGCCATGCTGCTGGGTGCCTGCCTGGCCGGGCAGGCATTTGCCAACGCGCCGGTGGCAGCGGTGCATGCGCTTGCCTACCCGTTGGGGGCGCGCTACCACGTGCCGCATGGGTTGGCCAATGCACTGGTGCTGCCGCACGTGATGCGCTTCAACCGGCTGGCAGCGTTCGCCGACTATGCTGCGCTGGCCCCGGCATTGCTGGGCGGGCGGCTGGTGCCCGGCGACCCCCATGAGCTGTGCAACCAGTTCATCGATGAGCTGGAGCAACTGGCGCCACGCTGCGGCCTGCCCAGCCGGCTGCGGGATGTTGGGGTGCCGCGGCACAGCCTGCCATTGCTGGCCGAGGATGCCCTGCAACAGCAACGGTTGTTGGTCAACAACCCGCGCAAGGTCACGCTCGACGATGCCTTGGCCCTCTATGAGGCGGCGTTCTGACCATGGCCAGGGAACGCCCGCGGCGTGGCGCCTACCGCCACTTCCAGCCAATCACCACGCGCTGGCACGACAACGACCTGTATGGGCATGTGAACAACGTGGTGTATTACGGTTTTTTCGACAGTGCCGTGAACACCTGGCTGATCGAACACGCCGGCCTGGATATTCACCACGACCCGGTGGTGGCTTACGTGGCAGGGTCCGCCTGCGACTACTTCGCCGCCGTCGCGTTCCCGCAACGCATTGAGGTGGGGATTGCCGTCGAGCGGTTGGGCAACAGTTCGGTGCATTACGCCCTGGCGGTGTTCGTCGAGGGCGAGCCCCAGGCCTGCGCCGCTGGCCGCTTCACCCATGTGTTCGTCGATCGCCGCAACAACCGCCCGGTCGCGATTCCCGCCAGATTGCGCAGTGCCTTCGCCAGCCTGCTGCCGGTTTAGTTGCGCGCCGTTGCCCTTGGGCCATAACGAAGCGGCATGGCATTGATCCGAACACGCTATTTGTGAGCGTAGTCAGCCCACCCTGATACTGCTCGTCACCGACAGCGCCGGCCTGGGCGGCCGGCGCGAGCGCGCTGAACCCGTCATTTTCCTCACTACTAGAACAACAAGAGGTCAAGAGTGAGCGCAATCTTTTCAACCTGCCGGCGCCAGGCGCCGTTGGCGGCCCTGTGCTGCCTGCTCGCAACCCCGGTTGTGGGGGGGCAATTCGACGTTGGGCCGCTGCAAGGGCGTTTCGATTCGGCCCTGTCATTGAGCACCGCCGTCAGCACTGCCAACCCCGATACCCAGCAGCTGCAGGCTGCCAACGGCAATGACGGGCGACGCAACTACCGGTCAGGCGACGTTTTTTCGCTGCTGTTCAAAGGCACCCATGACCTGGAGCTGCGTCGCGGTAACCTGGGTGTATTCCTGCGGGGCACCTATTGGTACGACACTGCGCAGCGCGACCACAGCCAGCGGGCTGTCGACATCGACGACCGCAACCGCCTGGTCTCGGCGAAAACCGCAGGGGCGGAGCTGCTTGATGCCTTCGCCTACGGCCTTTATGACATTGCGGGTGAGCCCGGTTCGCTGCGTGTGGGCAAGCAGGTGGTCAACTGGGGGGAAAGCTTGTTCATCCAGGGCGGGCTGAACGTGATCAACCCCTTCAACCAGGCGGCGCTGCGCCGGCCGGGCGCGGAAGTGAAGGACGCCCTGGCACCGGTCAACCTGCTGTATGTCACGCAGAACCTCAACCAGGCGGTGTCTTTCGACGCCTTTTATCAGTTGGACTGGGAGCAGACCCGGCTGGAAAACTGCGCAACATTCTTTTCCGGCAACGACTTCATGCCCGAAGGCTGCCAGGGCCTGGATGTCAGCGGGCAGGCGCTGACCAACCCGGCCGTGTCGCAGGCCCTGGCGCCGTTCGGTGTGACGCTGACGGAGGAGGGCGTACGCGTGCCGCGAGGCGCCGACGAGGATGCGCGCGACGGTGGCCAATGGGGGGTGTCGTTGCACTGGTACGTGGAACCTCTGGATACCGAGTTCGGCCTGTTTGCGGCCAATTACCACAGCCGCTCGCCCTACCTGGGCACGGTCAGCAGCCGCTATTACGCCAATACGGGCTTTGCCCGTGAACTGTGCGGCAACATCGGCGTGGCGCTGGCCAGTTGCGGCGCGTTCATGGCGTCCGGCAACGGGCAGACACTGGCTGGCGCACTGCGCATGGGTACCTCGCAGTACCAGGCGCAGTACCCCGAGGACATCCGCCTGTACGGCCTGACCTTCGCCACCACCTTGCGCAACGGCGCCGCCGTGCAGGGGGAACTGAGCTACCGGCCGAACATGCCGGTGCAGCTCAACGGCAATGATGTGCTGCAGTCATTGCTCAATGCCCCTGGCCGCAGCCCGCTCAACGCCGACGGCCTGCGCCCGGCGACGGGCGACACCCCGTTCGACGGTTACCGGCGCAAGGAGGTGACCCAGGCTCAGGTATCGGTGGTGCAGGCATTCAGCCAGGTCATGGGCGCGAACCAGTTGCTGCTGATGGGCGAGGTTGGGGCGACCTATGTCGGCGGGCTGGAAGGGCGGTTCGGGCCGCGTTATGGCCGTTCGGGTGCCTACGGTAACGGCGAGCTGGCCGACAACAGCCTGTGCCTGGCGATTTCAAAGAGCCCGGGCGACTGCAACAACGAGGGCTTTGTCACCGCCTTTGCCTGGGGATACCGCCTGCGAGCGACCTGGAGCTACCCCAACCTGATCCAGGGTCTGGACATTCGCCCAGGTCTGGCCTGGGCCCACGATGTCAGGGGCTTTTCGCCGGCCGACAGTTCGGCTTTCAACGAAGGCTCACGCTCGATCAGCGTGGGCGTGGACGTCAGCCTGGCTAGCCAGTACTGGGCCAGCCTGGCCTATACCGCTTACCTCGACGGCGATTATGGCACCCGCGGCGACCGCGATTATGTGGCGTTCAGCGTGGGCGCCAACTTCTAGTGCCGCCTGGCGGCAGGCACTGCTGCACCGTCGCTGAACTTTTGCCAGCATTGATGGCTCTGAGCCATTCCCGCACCGCATTGGGCGACGCGGCGTTTCAGAGATCGTGTCATGTTTTCCGATGAGTTTCTGGTTGCGTATGTCGTGGTCGAGGTGGTGCTGGTAGTGGCAGCGTTCGCCATCGGCGTTCATTTGACCGAGCGCTAGGGCACGGCAAACGCTGCGGGAACGGTTGTTTTTTCGGAACTATGCATCTGCATCCTGTATGGTGCCGATTTAAGGCTTCGAAAGTGGGTTGGCCTCGCGCTCAATGTCCTTCAGCAACCACCACAGGCAGTTTGATCTGCAGCCCACAGGGCGCTCAGGCAGATTGGACTGGCTGGCAATATCAGCGCAATGTCGACCGCAATCGGGATATGTATGACTGTACAGAAGCGTAACAACGTACATGTCGCGGGTGACGCAATGGCGACCCTGATTTTTTCTCACGGGTTTGGCTGCGACCAGTCAATGTGGAAAGCGTTGTGGCCGCATTTCACGCCACAAATGCGTGTCATCACCTATGACTTGGTCGGTGCCGGGCAGTCCGACCTCGCTGCCCACAACAGAGAAAAATACTCGACCCTATGGGGCTATGCCGATGACTTGAACGAAATCATCGATGAATTCGCCCAAGGCCCGGTCATTATTGCGGGGCATTCGGTCAGTGCCATGATCAGTGTGCTGGCCGAGCGACGGCGGCCGGGCAGAATCGCGGGGCTGGTGCTGATCGGCGGGTCGCCTTGCTACATCGACGCGAACGGTTACAACGGCGGCTTCAGCCAGGAGGACGTGCTGGGGCTGCTGTCGATGATCGATGAGAATTACCTGGGTTGGTCCAGCACCATGGCGCCTGTGTTGATGGGCGCGTCGGGTGAGCCTGCGATGCAGGAAGAGTTGGTCAGCAGTTTCCGTCGCACCAACGCGGAGATCGCCCGGCATTTCGCCCGCGTGATCTTCTTGTCCGACCACCGCGAGGATGTGAAAGGCTTGAATGTGCCGACGCTGATCCTGCAAAGCAGAGCGGACCCGGTAGTTCCAGTGGCCGTGGGCGAGTACCTGGAAAGGGTGATGCCCAGCAGCCAGCTTGTGCTGGTGGACAACATGGGCCATTACCCGCAGCTCAGCGCCTCAAGCGCCTGCGCCGCGGCCATGGACGAGTTTTTCACGCGCCTGGGGCTAGGCCGTGAATGATCCGACCGTGATGTTCGACGCGTCTTACTTCGAGCATGCGCCTTGTGGCCTGGTCGTCATGGAGGCGGACGGCACCTTGCTGCGCTGCAACGCCACCTTTGGCAACTGGCTGGGGTATGACGTAGAGCAGTTGAAACAGCGCAGTTTCGATCAGTTGCTGACCACCGTGGGCCGTACCTTCCAGCTGACCCACTGGGGGCCTTTGCTGAACTTGCAGGGCTCGATTTCAGAGGTGAAGGTCGGCCTGTGTCACCGTGATGGTCACGTGGTGGCCATGCTGCTCAATGCCGTGCGCCGGGAAACCGTTGAAGGGGTTCGTTTTCAGCTGGCCTTGTTCAGTACCGGCGAGCGCGATCGCAACGAGCACACGGTGTTTCAGGCCATGCAGCGGGCCGAGGAGCTGCTGGCGCAAAAAATCAGTGCCGAGCGGGCCCTGCAGCGCGCACAGGACGACCTGGCCTTGGCCTACGCCGACGCCCAGCGGCGTGCGCTGCTGGCCGAGCAGATGGTGGCGGTTGCCAGCCATGACCTGAAAAACCCCATGACGGCTATCAGGATGGCGACCGAACTGCTGGGGCGTGATGCGCAAGGCGAGCGGGCCCGGCGCCTGTTGAGCAGCATCAACACATCGGCCGAACGCGCGCAGCGCATGATCGTCGACCTGCTGGATTTCGCCTCGGTCAGGCTAGGCCAGGGTATCAGCGTCAAGCGTCAGCGAGTCGACCTGTTGCGGGTGGTGGATCAATGTGTCAGCGAGCTGAGGATCATCTTCTGCCACGCCAGCATCCGCCATCTTTCCCGCGGGCAAGCCATGTTCGAAGTGGATCAGGACAGGCTGCAGCAAATGATAGGCAACCTGGTCGCCAATAGCGTTGCCTACGGTGACTTGCGCCAGCCGATTACGGTGACCACTGACTGTTTCGCGGACAGCGTGCTGATCAGTGTGCACAACCACGGCCCCGCCATCGCCGAAGCAGTGATACCCACCTTGTACGAGCCAATGACGCGCGGCAGTGACCGCCAGGAAGGGCTGCGGTCCATCGGCCTTGGTCTGTTCATTGTCAAGGAAGTCGCTCACGCCCACGGCGGGCAAATCTCCATGACCTCCCATGCCGTCTACGGCACCACCTTCATGGTCCAGTTGTACAGGGAGCCCCCGGCCACCGCAGCGTAGTCACTCCTGAGCTGTCAGTTTTGCCGCGTGATGCTCAGTAGTATGATGGCGCTGCGTTCCTCGTGGGTGTCTGCGCGGTATCCAAAACGGGTGATACAGCACTACGCAATATTCAAGCAGTTTGAATGGAGAGCAGCGGGTGGAAGCAAGAAGCGTTGTCGCCGAAATGTTCATTGGGATCCCGACGCATTTCTGGGTATTGCCGGTTGCCGGCCTGGTAGCCTATTACGGTTTGAAATGGTCGGTCCGGTTCGGCAGCCGGGCCACCCTGTTGCAAGTCTCGACTTACCTGTTATTGCTGGCACTAGCAGTGCTGCCCAATGGCATTTATGCGCTGTTTCCGCCCACGCCTGATCCTGATGTGCTGCTGAACAACGCGCCGTTGCCCAATTACGCAGGCCGCTTTTATCTGGACGCGTTCTACGTTTTCAGCGGCTGGGCACTGAGTAAAGTGGTTAAGCTCAAATTTCGCTAGGCCTGCGCTGCAGTAAGCTTTCATCTGCGCGCTCACCGGCGTCCATTCTCCCAGCGACGGCGCGCAGTTGCTCCGCAACCCCATCAATAGCAAGCACGTGCGCAGTAACATCGATGTCGCCTGGCGAACTGCCGCGGCCCGTCATGAATCGCGCATGGCCGCTCATGGCCTGGCTAAGCTGGTCCAGGTGCTCTGCTGTCCTGACCAGATCTGACTTGATGGTGCGAAGCGTTTCCATATGCGGGGGCCTGATTGTCTGATGCTGTTGCGCCTGTGGTCAGGCAAGGCGGGCCTGAGTGATCAGGCCTCATCCAGCAACAATTCCGGATCGAAGAAGAACGAGGCTAGCAGCACCGCGGTGATTACGCCCGATGCGTCGGCGATGAACAATAGCAGGGCGCTGGCGTCACCCGGAGTGAGGTGATTCCTCAGGGCGAAGTCTACGCCGTGCGGGAACGCGGCGATCATCAGCAGCATGGTGGCTAGCAAGCCAGAAAGCAACTTCAGATAGGCGCGTCCGAACGCCAGCCCAAAAGCCCAGAACACCAGGATACAGAGGACAGCCAAGCCAGTGGCGGTTGCATATTGGGTGAGTAGTTCCAGCCACCAGAGCATGGCAATCTCCTGAACGAAGCGAGCACTGAGTCAAGGTAAGTGAACAGGGCCAGCCCGAATCTGCGCTGCCTGTTGCTCATCAGAAGCGGAGCGGATTCAATTCGTTCCGTCATTAGAAGCAAATAGTCGCTGTAACGCGCTGGCGTTGAACAACAGGCTTCTCAAGGCAAGACCTTGGTTGATTGGTCAGTCGGTATCGGTCTCGTTAGAATGCAGCATATCCATACGAGTCAATTGCAAATGCATACTTTTCGTATTTTTATGAGTTCATTGTTAATCGCCGGCCTCGCCGGTTGTGCCACGCCTGGCAAGCCGACGGCCA
This sequence comes from Pseudomonas sp. CJQ_9, assembly GCF_043106615.1. Taxonomy (NCBI): domain Bacteria; kingdom Pseudomonadati; phylum Pseudomonadota; class Gammaproteobacteria; order Pseudomonadales; family Pseudomonadaceae; genus Pseudomonas; species Pseudomonas sp. CJQ_9. The sequence goes on from NZ_JBICMS010000099.1 coordinate 215,939, forward strand.
GCAAACTCACTTCGAAAACACCCCAGGAATATGCGGCCTGCGTGTTGCCTAAATGGCAGGCTGTGGCCCCGCAAGCCACGCAGAAATCGATTGCCCATGGCTATCGGCTGACGGCATCCAGTGCCGTGGCCAGTGACGATGTACTGGAGGTGATCGATTCAGGCGAAGGCAGCCGTGCTACGTTCTACAAAGGCAGTTTCTTGTCCGGGGACAAGTTGCGCCAGGCGGCCAAGGAATGCCTGGACTGAAACAGCGCCGAGCGCGGCTGGGTCCTTTCAGACCGCGCCAGGTTTCAACCGGGCTCACGACTGCTTGATCAGTTTGCGCCTGGCCCCTCGGCGTACCACACTGCATATCCAGCGCTTGCCGCAGCGATAGGGCGCACGGATGAAGGTAAGGTCAGCGATGCGCCGCGCTCCCTGAGCCTTGAGTGCCTGGGCGAGCTGGGCGAGCGTTTCTGCCACGATGGTCATGGTTCACCTCATGAATTGACTGCATTCATAATTCTCGACCCATCAGAACAACGCGTGATTCAGTTCGATTAGGGTTAATTACAAAGTGATAGTGTGAACGCCTCAGTCCCCCGTCCGGTGCGGATCAGTGCCGGCTGGGCAGTTACCCGAGCAAGAAAGCGGATGCGCCACAGACGGTAGATACTTACAGTGGCGGCATCGCAATCTGCAGGAGCCCGCTGATGTCCAGCGCATTCACCATCATGCAATCGCCCGTCGGCACGCTTACCCTGGTAGCGCGCTGCGATCGCCTGGCAGCCGTGCTGTGGGAGAACGAGCGCGAAAACCGCGTGCGCCTGGGCGCACTGTACCGGGACGACCAGTGCCCGGTGCTGCTGGAAACCGCTCGCCAACTGGGTGAGTACTTCAGCGGCAAGCGCCGCCAGTTCGAGCTGCCGCTGGATTTTGCCGGTACCGGGTTCCAGCGCCAGGTGTGGGCCGCGTTGCTGGCCATACCCTTCGGTGAAACCCGCAGCTACGCCGAGATTGCCCGGCAGGTCGGCAACCCCAGTGCGGTGCGTGCCGTGGGCGCGGCCAATGGCCGCAACCCCATCTCGATCATTGCGCCTTGCCACCGGGTCATCGGTGCATCAGGCAACTTGACCGGGTTTGCCGGCGGGCTGGCCGCCAAGCAATACCTGCTGGCGCTGGAAGGGCGGCAGAGCCTGGCGCTGGACCTTTAGCGGTTCAGCCGAACCAGCTGGCGATCAGGCAAGCCAGTACCGCCAGTCCCGATCCTGCCATCAGGGTGTAGTGCCGGTGGGCCCGCCGCGCAGCCTGTTGCACTTCACGCAGGTAGGCGCCGGGTGTCGGCGCGTCGGGCCGGTGACGCAAATGCTCGGCCACGTCGGCCAATTGCCCCCGAATGATCAGGCCGGTCAGGTAGTAGGCGCAGGCATAGCTGAGCACGGCCAGTACGAAATAGGTCATACCGGGCCCAGCGGCAGGGCGCTGGCATTGGCCTGGCGGGTATCGACGATGAAGCCTTCGCCGATGCAGTTTGCCAGCAGCGCCGACATGGCCGCCTGGCGTGCCACAGTGGGCTCATAGCCGGTCAGCGACAACTCGGGAAACACCACCGGTTCGGCGCCAAGCGCTGCAGCCTGTTCGATGCAGGCCAGATGGCGCTGCAGGTTGGCTGAGACTTCGCCTTTGAGCGATGCCAGTTGTACGGCGCACAGCTTCATGTAAACCCTTCCCTGGTAAAGGTTGATGCCGCCAGCATACTATCGGCCACGACGCCTGCACCAGTGAAGGGGCCCTCAGGGAGCACAAGGGGCGAAAGTGTCCCACGACCTGCGCGGTTGGGGCAGGTTGTGCCATGCTGTTCATCAAGGGCGCCATGCGCGCGGGGGAGGGCGGGTCCGTCAGCCTTTCATCCCTGCCTGGGCAGCGCCAGCAGAGGAACAGTGAGATGGGACGGTTACGGCGCATGATCGCCAACCTGCGGGGCCGCGACCTGGCAGTGGGCGATATTCACGGCCACTTCCAGCGCCTGCAGCAATGCCTGGATGCGGTGGGGTTCGACCCCGCCGTGGACCGCCTGTTCAGCGTGGGCGACCTGGTCGACCGCGGGCCAGACAACGAAGCGGCCCTGGAGTGGCTGGCCAAGCCTTGGTTTCATGCCGTGCAAGGCAATCATGAGGCCTTGGCCATTACCCGCGTGCGGGGTGGGAAGCTGGACCTGGCCATGTATCGCGAAGCCGGCGGCGGTTGGTTCATCGACCTGCCGCGTGCCGAGCAACTGCGCTTCGTCGAGCGCTTCGAGCAACTGCCGATTGCGATCGAGGTTGAAAGTGCGGCAGGCCTGGTCGGCCTGCTGCATGCCGACAGCCCGACTGCCGATTGGCTGCAATTGAGAACGTGGCTGGAGCTGCTGGATGACCCCAAAGTCAGGCAGGTGTGCCAGTGGTCGCGGCGGCGGCTCAGGGCTGGCGATACCGAGCCGGTGCGAGGGCTGCGTGCCTTGCTGGTGGGCCACACGCCGGTGCCGCAGGCCACGCTGCTGGGCAATGTCTGGCACCTGGACACCGGCGGCTGGGCCAGCGGCCACTTCACCTTGGTGGACATGCGCAGCCTGAAGCTGGTCAGCCCCAGGCCAGGTGTAACAGTACAGCCGCGCCCAAGAGCACCAGCATGATCCCGGAGCTGCGTTCCAGCCACGGCAGCCAGCGCGCGAAGCGCCTCAGTACCCGTTGGTTGCCGATGGCCATGGCAACCATCAGGTCCCACAGCAGCACCACCCCGAACATCCACAGCGCGCAAGCGGCTTTCCAGCCGGCACTGGCGCTGCCGACCATACTGGCCAGGCTCGCGTAGAACAGTGCGTTCTTGGGGTTGAGAAGGGCACACAGCAAACCCATGCCCAGACCCTGCCACCACCCTTGCCCAGTGTGCTCGCCAACGGCCGCCGTCAGGCGGGTATGCCCTGCATGGCGCAGGAACAGCGTACCGATGTACGCCAGGTACAGGGCACCGACCAGTTGCAGGCCGGTGAACAGTGGGCTGCCTTCCTGAAGCACCGACAGGCCGGTGAAGGCCACGGTGATGAACGCACCATTGGCCAGGGCGATCCCCAGGCAAACGCCGCTGGCGCTACGCCAGCCGCTGCTGACCGACGTGCGTGCGACCAGAAAGAAGTCCGGGCCTGGCGATAGCAGTGCAAGGAAATGGGCGAGGGCGACGATCAGGAATATTTGCATGGGCCGGGCTGCTCTGCGGGAAAAGCCGCAGTCTGCTGCCGGGCCGGCCGGGCGTATTGAAGAATATTGCAGGGGCCAAGGCTCGTCTTACGGCCCTGCACCTTCAATCGCCGCGAAACTGCCCCGGTGTCACCCCCACATGAGCCTTGAACACCCGCTGGAAATGGCTCTGGTCGGCAAACCCCAACCGGTAGGCCACCTCTGCAAGTGCCTGCCCTTTGCCCAGCAGCTGCCGCCCAAGGTTGACCCTGGCGTTGAGCAGGTAAGCATGGGGTGTGAAACCGGTGGCTGCACGAAACGCCCGAATCAACTGATAGCGCCCAAGCCCGGCCTCCCGCGCCAGTACTGTCAGGCTCAACTGTGCCGGATCCTGGGCTTCGATCCGTGCGATCAAGCCGCTCAAGGCCGTCGTCGCCAATGCCGGTGCCGGTGCCAGAGGCGGCTGTGCGGCAAAGTCCAGGTCACCGAGAAAGGCGACCAGCGCCGCGTCTTTCTCTGCATTGCTGGCGGTGGAGAACAGCAGGCCGTTCAGCTCGCAGAACTGTTGGTACAGCAGTGTCTCCCGGCAGATACGCGCAGGTGCGCCAGCCCCGCCGTCACCCAGTTCCGACTCCAGGCGCAGTTGCGACAGCCAGTGGGCATCCACATGCAGCATCTGGTAGCTCCAGGCATAGCCGGGTGCGGGGTTGCAGGCATGTACGCGCCGGGGCGGGACCAGCACCAGGGTTCCAGGTGTCAACCGCGCCTGCCCGCCGGCAGCTCCGCTGAACAGGCTGAGGCCAGCATCCACTGCGCCGATGGAGAATGTCGGGTGGCTGTGGGCTTTGTAGCAGGCGCGGCTATGGCAGGCGCGCCGGCTTTCCACGTGCGGCAGGTTCGGGTCGCGCCACAGTGCGGCGTGGGTACGGGGCATTATGCGCTCCTCGGGGTTGTCGGCAGGGTAACAGCTGCAAGGCACCTGTACAGTTTTTATCGCTGGCTGTTACTTGACCGAATGGCCCCGGGCCCGCCGAAATAGGCGCCTGCTGCCAAAGGAAAACAACAATGGACTTATCGAGCCTGCTGCTCTTCATCCCCGCCTGCTTCGCCCTGAACATGGCCCCGGGGCCGAACAACCTGCTGTCGCTGCACAACGCCAGCCGCTACGGGCTGCGCACCGCCTGCGTGGCCGGTGCCGGGCGCATCCTGGCGTTCAGTGGCATGATCGCGCTGGCGGCCATGGGCCTGGCGGTGGTGCTGCATACCAGTGAATACCTGTTTCTGGCCATCAAAGTGGTGGGCGCGGGTTACCTGTTCTACATTGCCTGGCAACTGTGGCGGGCACCGGTGGGCGTGGCTGCGAGCACCGGCGGTGAGTTGCGGGGCATGTGGCACCTGGCGCGGCAGGAATGCTTCGTAGCGGCCGGTAACCCGAAGGCGGTCCTTATATTCACCGCGTTCCTGCCGCAGTTCGTAACCGTCGACAGTCGTATGCCGGTCAGTGAGCAGTTCCTCTGGCTGGGAGCGCTGTTCCTGGTGCTGGAATGGGCAGCGATCGCCCTCTATGCAGGCCTTGGTGCCTACCTGCAGCGCTGGTTCAGCCAGCCAGGTCCGCGGCGCCTGTTCAATCGGGTCAGCGCCTCGCTGCTGGGCTGCGCTGGCCTCGGCCTACTGGCGGCGCGTCGCTAGGGTTCAACCCGGTTAATACGCTGATCACTTTTGCCGGTGGCTTGGCCAAACGGCCAAGCCACTCGCCAAAAGAGAATGTATTGCCAACACAGGGCCCTAGAACGCCCAGCGTATGCCCAGGTTCACCCCGCTGGCTTCCTGCTGGCGGCTGTCAAGGTTGGTGGTGTACTGCACGCCACCGTGCACGCTCAGTGCATCGCTGACCTGCGCCACCACGCCGCTTTCCACTTGCACCGAGGTGTAGCGGTAGTCGGTCTTGATCTTGTCGGTGTCGTCGAAGGTCAGGGTGTCGCGGCCACCGTCGCCGTGCCACAGGTTGACCTGCGCGTAGGGCTGCAACAGGCGCCCGCTGCTGCCCTTGAAGGCACCCTCCAGGCGCACGCCCAGGCGGCCGGTCATTTCGACCTGGGCGTCATGGCTGACGCGCGAGACACTGTCACTGGCGCTGTCGAGCTTGACCTTCTGCGCAATCAACTGGGCTTGCGGTTCCACCGTCCAGCGGTCGGACAGGGCGATCGGGTAGCCGGCCTCCAGCGACGCCGTCCAGGCATGGCCATCGATGTTCAGCTTGTCACCCCGCTCGGAGCGGGCGCGCCCGTCCAGGCGGGTGTACTGCAGCACGGCATCCAGGTAGCCACCCTGCGGCCCGACCAGCGTCCAATAGCCGCCCACGCTGTCGCCATCGAGTTGCAGGTCGCCGACACTGCGGTCCTGCATGGCCAGGGCGAAGCCTTTGACGTCGGCTTCCAGGCGGCTGTGGCTGACGTAAAAGCCCATGTGCTGGCGATAGCCACTGTCGTTGACGGTGGCGTACAGGTCCTGGCCAACCTTGAAACCGTACAGGTCCCCGTCCAGGCTTGGGCTGACCGTGCCGGTCCATTGCTGGCGCAGCGTACCGCCATAGGCCTGGCCCCAACTGGCGGGCAAGCCACCTTCACCCTGAAGCAGCTGCTGGTCACCCTGGCGCTGGTGGAAGCTGCCCAAGGCCTGGCGAGCTATGATCGCGGCGCCCCTTGGCGCTGCGGCATACACCGGCACTTCCGGGCGATACAGGGGCAGGCTTTCGCCCTGCACCGGTGCCGGCAGGTCGACCTGGCCGGGTGACGGTGCAGCCACCGGCGGGGTTACGGCCGGGGCAGGCGCTGGGGGCTCGCCGGGTTCCGGTTCGGCGACGACCGCGGGTGCTGCCACCAAGGTCGAGCGCAGGTACCAGCTGTTCTCGCTGCCTGCCGTTACCCCGCCCTTGAACAGCCGGTAGTCATAAGCGCCTGCCGAAAGCGTCTGGGTCTGGACGAAGGCCGACGCAGTACTGGTTGCGCCGTCACGTGCTTCCACCACTTGTATGCCGTTCTGCGTGGTGGCGGCGCCGGCGCCATCGAGGTTGTTGATGCTCAATTGGGTAGAGCCGCCAATGGCACCGCCGCTGACCACCAGCCGGTCAGACGCAGCACCGTCGCCGGCCAGCACACTGTTCAGGCGCAGGCTACCGTTGCTGCCGGTGTAGTCGCCCTCGATGGTCAGGCGGCCCTTGGCATCGTTACCTGCGCTCAGGTCGAGCGTACCTGAGTTGTTGACCGAGACGCGCTGGCCGGTGGTGAACGGGGTGATCGCACCTTGGCGCGAGGTGAGGGTACTGCTGGTGTCGATAGCGATGCTGCCTGTGCCGCTGTTGCTGTCTCCCAGCACCAGTGTGTCATCCAGTGCCAGCTGGCTGGCATTGTTGAGCGCCAGCTGTTCCCAGTTCACGTAGTGTGCACCGCCAATGGCCTGGCTGGCGTCGAAGGTCAGGCTGTCGTTGCCATCACCGCCGTCGAGGGTGATGTTCAGCACCTCGGGGTTCAGCCCTTTGAGCAGCGCCAGGTCATCACCTGGCCCGGCATCGACCCGCCCGCCAATGCGGCCGCCATCCCAGGTGAAACGGTCATTGCCGCTGCTGAGCAGCACATCGCCGCCCACCTCGCCACCATGCACCAGTACCTGGTCATCACCCCCACTGACGCTGATGTTGCCGCCGATGCTGCCACCGAAGATTTCGACATAGTCCTTGTCGAAGGCGGTGATCACGTTCCGGTCTACAACACCGCCGCGCATGATGAAGGTGTTTTCGTCCAGGCGCATATTGACGTTGCCGATGCGTCCACCGTCCATTTCGGCGAAGTCGCCGCTGTCGAACGTACCTTTGATCCAGCCCCCTATCATGCGGAAGATATCCAGGCCATCGCCTTGGTTGAGGTTACCGGCGATGACCCCGGCCTTCATCAAAAAGTAGTCGATGCCTGCGCCTTGGTTGACGTTGCCACCGATGGTGCCGGAAGCCATGTCGATACTGTCCTTGCCAGCGCCGAACGTCACGTCGCCGGTGATCGCGCCACTGCCCGATGCTGGCAGCACCAGGCGGTTATCGCCGCTGGTATCCACCAGCGAAGGGGCGCTGCCACTGTCGCAGCTGTAATTGTCGTTACCGGCGGTGGGCGTGAAGGTGCACGCGGCATGTGCAGCGGGCAGGGTAATGCTCAGTAACGGCAGTGAGCCAAGAGCCAGCATCAGGCGCAGACGCATCAGGGAAACCTCCATTGACCAGGGGGCCCTGCAGGTCACGCATGGCGTGCAGGGTTACCGCGGTTTTTATAGAGGTGTGCGTGCTGGGCACAACTGGCAAAAATGTCAGGTGGCACAGGGCCAGTGCGTTAGTCGCGGTAGAAGGTTTGCACCAGGTGGTAGCCGAACTTGCTCTTGATCGGGCCGTGTACCACGCGCAGGGGCTTCTTGAAGATGACCTGGTCGATGGCGCCGACCATTTGCCCTGGGCGGACTTCACCCAGGTCGCCGCCCCGTTTGCCGGACGGGCAGGTCGAGAACTTTTTCGCCAGCACGTCGAACGCCTCGCCATTGGCGATACGCTGCTTGAGCTTTTCGGCTTCGTCAGCGGTCTTGACCAGAATATGGCGGGCTTGAGCTTTCATGGATTACCTGTGCTTCGGGGGGGGGGCGAAAAGCGCGCATTATGCCTGATTGCTGCGCGTTTGTGGCCATTCACCCAGCCCCGTGGGCGGTGCTCTCGCACCGCTGATAGCGCATGAGCGAGCAGCCGCGTTAGCGGCAAACACCGGCAAAAACCGGTGCCAACCAACACGGGAGCCTGCGTCACTGGGCCAACCAGCCCCCGTCAACGTTCCAGGCAGCGCCACGCACCTGGCTACCAGCCTCGCTGCACAGGAACAGCACAAGCTCGCCCAGGTGCTGCGGAGTGACGAAGGCCAGCGAAGGTTGCTTTTCCGCCAGCAGGTCATGCTGCGCCTGCAGCGCATCGCCACCGCTGGCGGCACGGTCATCGATCTGTTGCTGCACCAGCGGGGTCAGCACCCAGCCCGGGCAAATGGCGTTGCAGGTCACAGGGCTGGTGGCGGTTTCCAGGCCCACGACCTTGGTCAGGCCCACCACGCCATGCTTGGCGGCCACGTACGCCGCCTTGCCGGTCGAACCGACCAGGCCATGCACAGAGGCAATGTTGATGATGCGCCCCCAATTGCGCGCGCGCATGCCCGGCAGCGCCAGGCGTGTGCCATGGAAGACCGCCGACAGGTTGAGCGCGATGATCTTGTCCCAGCTTTGCACCGGGAACCGTTCGACCGGGGCCACATGCTGGATACCGGCGTTGTTGACCAGGATGTCGACGCCGCCGAACTCGCGCTCGGCCGCGACGAACAATGCCTCGATCTGGGCGACCTCGGCCAGGTCGGCCGGGTGATGGATGGCTTTTACTCCATGCCGGGCAATTTCCGCCAGGGCGGGGGCCGGGTCGCCAAAACCGTTGAGTACGATGTTGGCACCGGCCCGGGCCAGTACCTGGGCGATACCCAGGCCGATGCCGCTGGTCGAGCCGGTCACGAGTGCAGTCTTGCCGTTGAGGGTCATGCAATGCTCCTTAGACAATGCCAGTGGCGTAGAACGTGGCAATCACCACGAACACTGCCAGGGTCTTGATCAGGGTAATACCGAAAATGTCCTTGTAGGCTTCCCGGTGGGTCAGGCCGGTGACTGCCAGCAGGGTGATCACCGCGCCGTTGTGCGGCAGGGTGTCCATGCCGCCGCTAGCCATGGCCGCTACCCGGTGCAGCACCTCGAGCGGAATGTTGGCGGCATGGGCGGCGGCGATGAAGGTGTCACCCATGGCCGCCAGCGCAATGCTCATGCCGCCTGAGGCAGAGCCGGTGATGCCGGCCAACAAGGTTACGGTGATGGCTTCATTGACCAGGGGGTTGGGGATGCCGCGCAGGGCATCGGCCAGCACCAGGAAGCCAGGCAGCGAGGCGATCACTGCGCCAAAGCCATACTCCGAAGCGGTGTTCATGGCTGCTAGCAAGGCGCCGCCGACAGCACTTTTGGTACCTTCGGCCAAACGGCTGCGGATGGCGCCGAAGGCACATGCCAGCACCATCAGGATGCCGACCAGCAACGCCGCCTGTACCGCCCAGATGGCGGTCAGCTTGGCCACGTCGCTGTTCACTGGGGCACTCATGCCGGGCAGTTGCAAGCTGTGGCTGGCGCCGTACCACTGCGGGATCCAGTGGGTGAACAGCAGGTTCATCACCCCCACCAGCATCAACGGGGATATCGCCAACCAGGGGTTGGGCAACCTCAGGTCGGCAGCGGTTTCCGGTTCGTTGCGCAAGTCGGTGCCATACCCTTCACCGGCACGCTGGGCTTTGTTGCGCTGGCGCTGCAGGTAAGCCATGCCGGTGCAGAACACGAACAGGGTGCCGATCAGGCCCAGCCAGGGTGCGGCCCAGGCGGTGGTGTTGAAAAAGGTGCTGGGGATGATGTTCTGGATCTGCGGGGTACCGGGCAGGGCGTCCATGGTGAACGAAAACGCCCCCAAGGCAATGGTGGCCGGGATCAGCCGTTTGGGGATGTTGCTCTGGCGGAACATCTCGGCCGCAAACGGGTATACCGCAAACACCACCACGAACAGCGAGACGCCGCCGTAGGTCAGCAACGCACAGACCAGCACGATCACCAGCATGGCCTGGCGGGTGCCGAGCAGGCGGATGGCAGCGGCCACGATCGAGCGGGAAAAGCCGGACAGCTCGATCAGCTTGCCGAACACTGCACCCAGCAGGAACACCGGGAAATACAGCTTGATGAAGCCCACCATCTTTTCCATGAACACCCCGGTGAAGGCGGGGGCAACGGCGGACGGGTCAGTGAGCAGAACGGCGCCGAGGGCGGCGATAGGGGCGAACAGTATGACGCTGTAGCCGCGGTAGGCGGCCAGCATCAGCAGGGCCAGCGCGGCAAGGGCGATGAGCACGGTCATCGGGAGTCTCCTGGTGAGTCTTGTTGTTATCGGTTTGCAGGAGAAAGCGGATATCGTGCCAGTTTTTAAATTATTGATTTATATGAAGTTTTTATTATCATCAGTGTTTCAGTCTCTGTTTTGAGATTTTACCGTTGCATCGCACGCTCCATCTCCGCCCAGCTTTGCAGGCTGCCTGCCTGCACACCGGAGGTTGTACGGCTATCTCCAAAAAGAAACAAAAGTCTCTACTCAGAGACCAAGCGCCACCATCTTCTTGTACAGGGTAGAGCGCCCCAGCCCCAGCGCCTTTGCCGCCTGCGGCACGTTGCCCGCATGGTCCGCCAACGCCCCGGCGATCAGTGAGCGCTCGAATGCCTCGCACGCCTGGCGGTAGGTCTGGCGCACCGGTGCCGCCGACAGCGGACTCAACGGCCCCAACGCTGCACGCAAGTCTGCCACCCCCAGGCGCGGTTGATCGGCCAGCAAGGTCGCCCGCTCCAGCACGTTGCGCAGTTCGCGGATATTCCCCGGCCAGGCATGGCGTGCCAGCAGTTGCTGCGCCTCGGTTTCCAGCTCGTACTGGCTGCCCAGCTCTGCCAGCACGGCCTCGCACAACGCTGGCAGGTCCTCCAGCCGCTGCCGCAGCGGGGGCACTTCGATCGGTAACACGTTCAGCCGGTAGTACAGGTCGGCGCGAAATGCGCCGCGGGCCATGGCCGCCTGCAGGTCGATGGACGTGGCCGCAATGATGCGCACGTCGCTGCGCAGCATTTGGTTCGACCCCACCGGCTCGTATTCCTTTTCCTGCAGCACCCGCAGCAGCTTGCTTTGCAAGGCCAGCGGCATGTCGCCGATTTCATCGAGGAACAATGTGCCGCCTTCGGCCAGTTGCAGCTTGCCGCTGCGGCCTTTGCGGTCCGCCCCGGTAAAGGCACCGGGCGCTGTGCCGAAGAACTCGGCCTCCAGCAGTGTTTCCGGGATGGCGGCGCTGTTGATGCTGACGAACGCTTTGTGCGCGCGGGCCGAGGCGGCGTGGATGGCGTGCGCCAGCAACTCCTTGCCCGTGCCCGTCTCGCCCAGCAACAGCACCGGTGAGTCACTGCCTGCACCGCGCCGCGCACGGCGCTTGGCTTCCAGGCTGGCAGCGCTGCTGCCAACGAACTGCGCAAAGCTGTACTTGGCCTGGCGGGCGCGCAGTTGCGAGCGGGTCGAGGCAAGCTCCTGCTGCATACTCGAATAACGCTTGAGCAACGGCGACAGGCTGCGCAATTGATCGAACAGGGCAAAACCGATGGCGCCGATCAGCGCGCCCTGGTCGTCGTGGATAGGCAGGCGCATGACCACCAACGGCTCGTTCGGCGTGTCCAGCATGTCCAGCAGGATAGGCCGGCCATTGCTCACCACCTCGCGCATCAGGCTACCGGGGATCACTGCTTCGCAGGGCTGGCCAATCGCACTGGCCGCGTCGGCCAGGCCAAAGCGCCGGGCGTAGCGTTCGTTCATCCAGGCGATACGCGCCTGGCGGTCGACGATCACTGTACCTTCGCTGGACTGTTCGATGATCTCGAACAGCGAGCGAATCGCCAGTTGCCGAACGTGGGGGTAGTCCTTGAGGCTGTCGCTGTCGTGCATGGAGAAAGTCCTGAATACGTTGTTTGCCCGCGCGGGCACCTCGCCTGAAACGTCAGCCCTTCGGGTCAAACGCCTGCCGCAAGGCATCGCCGATGAACACCAGCAGCGACAAGATCAGCGCCAGGGCAAAGAACGCGGTAAAGCCCAGCCACGGTGCCTCCAGGTGTTGCTTGCCCTGGGTCACCAACTCCCCCAGCGAGGCGCTGCCCGCGGGCATGCCGAAACCGAGGAAGTCCAGCGCGGTCAGCGTGGTGATGGCCCCGGTGAGCATGAACGGCACGTAGGTCAGTGTGGCATTCAAGGCATTGGGCAAGATATGCCGCAGCATGACCTGGCTGTCTGGCAAACCCAGCGCCCGGGCTGCCTTGACGTATTCCAGGTTGCGCCCCCGCAGGAACTCGGCCCGCACCACGTCGACCAAGGTCAGCCATGAAAACAGCGCCATGATCCCCAGCAGCCACCAGAAATCCGGCTCGACGAACCCGCTGAGGATAATCAGCAGGTACAACACCGGCAGCCCGGACCATACCTCCAGCAGGCGCTGGCCGAACAGGTCGACCCAGCCCCCGTGGTAGCCCTGCAGGGCGCCTGCCGTCACCCCGATGACCACGCTGATCACGGTCAGGGCAAAGGCAAACAGCAAAGACACCCGCGTGCCATACAACACCCGGGCCAGCACATCACGGCCCTGGTCATCGGTACCCAGCCAGTTGCTGCTGCTCGGTGGGCTGGGCGTTGGGACCTGCAAGTCGTAGTTCGGGGTGTCGGCGCTGAACGGGATCGGTGCGAACAGCATCCAGCCGCCCTGGTCCTCGATCAGCTTGCGCACGTAGGCGCTGCGGTAGTCGGGCTGGAACGGCAACTGGCCGCCAAATTGCTGCTCGGTATAACGCTTGAGCGCCGGTACGTACAGTTCGCCCTGGTAGCCCAGCAGCAACGGCTTGTCATTGGCCACCAGCTCGGCGCCCAGGCTCAGCGACAGCAGGGCGGCGAATACCCACAGCGATACCCAGCCCAGGCGGTTGCGGCGAAAACGTTGCAGGCGCCGGCGCGCCACAGGCGACAACATCAGTGTGCCCTCGTGTCGAAGTCGATGCGCGGGTCCAGCAAGGTGTAGGCCAGGTCGCCGATCAGGCGGATCAGCAGCCCTGCCAAGGTGAAGATGAACAACGTGCCGAAGACGATGGGGTAGTCGCGGGACACGGCGGCGTCGTAGCTCATGCGGCCCAGGCCATCCAGTGAGAAAATTACCTCGATCAGCAGCGAGCCGGCGAAGAACACGCTGATCAGTGCCTGTGGCAACCCTGCCACCACCAGCAGCATGGCGTTGCGCAATACATGGCCGTAGAGCACCCGCCGCTCGCTTAGGCCCTTGGCCCGGGCGGTGACTACGTACTGGCGCGAAATTTCGTCGAGGAAGGCATTTTTGGTCAGCAAGGTGAGGGTGGCGAACCCGCCGATCACCAAGGCGCCGACGGGCAGTACCAGGTGCCAGAAGTAATCGGCCACCTTGCCGAGCAGGCTCAGCTCGTCGAAGTTATCGGAAACCAGGCCACGCACCGGAAACCAGTTCAGCGAAGTGCCGCCGGCAAACACCACGATCAGCAACAGGGCGAACAGGAACGAGGGCAGGGCGTAGCCGACCACGATCAGTGCGCTGCTCCAGGCATCGAAGTGGCTACCGTGGCGCACCGCCTTGCGAATGCCCAGGGGGATGGACACCAGGTAGGTGATCAGCGTGGCCCAGAAGCCCAGCGACAGGGTGACCGGCAGTTTGTCGAGGATCAGGTCGGTGACCTTGGCACCGCGGAAGAAGCTGTTGCCGAAGTCCAGCCGGGCATACTGGCCCAGCATCAGCCAAAGGCGCTCGGGCGCAGACTTGTCGAAGCCGTACTGGCGCTTGATCTCTTCGATCAGTTTGGGGTCGAGCCCGCGGGTGGCGCGTGATTCACCGTGCACAACCTCCGAGCGCGCACCGGGGGCGCCACCGCCGATCCCTTGCAGGCGCGCCACGGCTTGTTCCACCGGGCCGCCTGGCGCGGCCTGTACGATGACGAAGTTGACCAGCAGGATCGCCAGCAAGGTCGGAATGATCAGCAGCAGGCGGCGCAATAGGTAGCGGGTCATGGGGCGGCGTTCCGGCGTATGGCCATCTGTTCATTGGTCAGCGCGGTTGGGCTGATCTCCCACCAGGTGTCCAGGCCTTCATCGTAGGTGGCCTGAACCTTGGGCAAGCCGAAGCGGTTCCACCAGACGGTGGAGCTGCCTGGCGGGTAGTAGTTGGGGATCCAGTAGTAATTCCACTGCAGCACCCGGTCCAGGGCGTGAGCGTGGCGCAGCATGTCGGCCTCGCTGGCAGCGCGTACCAGGCCGTCGATCAGGTGGTCGACGGCCGGGTCCTGCAACACCATCAGGTTGTTCGAACCGGGGTCGTGGGCAGCGGCCGAGCCGAAGTAGTTGTACAGCTCGGCACCCGGTGAAAGCGTCACCGGGTAGCCGGTCACGACCATATCGTAGTCACGGGCCATCAGCCGGTTGACGTACTGCGCCGAGTCGACGTTACGGATGTTGAGGGTAACGCCGATCTGTGCCAGGTTGCGCTTCCAGGGCAACAACAGGCGCTCCATGCCGGCCTGGCCGTTGAGGAAGGTGAACGCCAGTGGCTCACCTTCGCGGTTGACCAGGCGGTCGCCATCGGCATGCCAGCCGGCCTGCTGCAGCAGGGCCAGGGCTTGCAACTGCTGGGCGCGGATGATTCCCGAGCCGTCAGTGACCGGTGCCGTGAACACGTGGTCGAAGACTTCCTGCGGCACCTGGCCACGCAGCGGTTCGAGCAGTTTCAGCTCGCCGGCATCGGGTAGCTGGCGGGCGGCCAGCGGGGTATTGGAGAACACGCTCTGCTGGCGGATGTACAGGTTGCGCATCATCTGCCGGTTGCTCCACTCGAAGTCCCAGAGCATGCCCAGTGCCTGACGTACACGGCGGTCCTTGAACTGCGGCCGGTCCAGGTTGAACACGAAGCCCTGGGCGACCTGCGGTTTGGCTGGGCCCAGGTGGGCCCGCTGCAGGCGGCCGTCGTCCAGTGTGGCGCCGTTGTAACCCAGGGTGTAGGCGGTTGCGGAGAACTCGCGGTTGTAATCGTAGCCCCCGCCCTTGAGCACCTGGCGCGCCACCTCAGTGTCGCCGAAGTACTCGATGCGCAGTTTGGCGAAATTGTACCGGCCACGGTTGGCCGGCAGGTCACGGGCCCACCAGGTGGGGTCACGCTCGAAGGTGATGCTGCGGCCATTGTCGATCTGGCCGATGCGGTAGGGCCCACTGCCGACCGGTTTGTCGAAGCCGGCCCCGTTGGCGAAATCGCGTTGCTGCCAGTCGTGTTCGGGTAGCACGGGCAAGCTGGCCAGGTCCAGCGCCAGGGTACGGCCGTGCCCGGGTTTGAAGTCGAAGCGGATGCTGCGCGGGCCTTCCACGGTCACCGCGCTGACGTCGGCGAACTGGGTGCGGTAGGTCAGGCTGCCTTTGCTCATCAGCAATTCGTAGGTGAAGCGCACGTCTTCGGCGCGTACCGGCTTGCCGTCGGCGAAGGTCGCCCGTGGGTCGATATCGAAACGCAGCCAGGCGTCCTCCGGGCCACGTTCCATGCGCCTGGCGATCAGCCCATAGACGGTGTAGGGCTCGTCGAATGAGCGCACGGCCAAGGGTGCGAACAACAGGCCATCGACCTGGCTGACGCCAATGCCTTTGTCGATGTACGGCAGGATATGGTCGAACTGGCCAATTTCGATGGCCGAGCGGCGCAGCATGCCGCCCTTGGGGGCACTGGGGTTCACATAGTCGAAATGCTGGAAACTGGCGCCGTAGCGGGGGGCTTCGCCGTACACCGTGAGGGCATGGGTGGGGGCGGCCAGGGCATCGGGGGCGAAACAAAGCAGCAACAGGCACCACAACCCGTGCAAAAGCGGGTTACCCCGCGAATACGCCCGAGCATGCAGCCTCGTTGCCTGAGCTGACGTATTCGCGTGTGAACCCGCTGCCACCGGGGGCATCAACAGCTGTTGGCTGCTTAGTCCTGACGGCTGGTGACTTCCAGCAGGTGGTAGCCGAACTGGGTCTTTACCGGGCCTTGCACGGTATTGACAGGTGCGCTGAAGACCACGGTGTCGAATTCCTTGACCATCTGGCCTGGGCCGAACGAACCCAGGTCACCGCCCTGGCGGCTGGACGGGCAGGTGGAGTTGGCTTTGGCGATTTCAGCGAAATCGGCACCGGCTTCGATCTGGGCTTTCAGTTCGTTGCACTTGTCTTCGCTGGCAACGAGGATGTGACGGGCGGTTGCACGGGCCATGGGTACTGCTCCTTGGGGTAAAAAGTGCAAGCCTAGCGCACTTGTCCGGGGTATGTCTCGCCAGGCTTGCAACCATCGGCTCACAGTTGTTGTGCGGCTTCGCGCAACAGTGTTTCGGTCGAGGCCCAACCCAGGCAGCCGTCGGTGATCGACACGCCGTATTTCAGGGCGCCCTTGCCCAGCGCCTGGCAACCGTCGAACAGGTGGCCTTCGATCATTACGCCCACCAGCGAGCGGTCGCCGCTCAGGCGTTGGGCCAGCACCTCGTTGAACACCGCAGGCTGGCGCGCTGGGTCCTTGCCACTGTTGGCATGGCTGCAATCGACCATGATCCGCGGCTGCAAGCCAGCCTTGGCCAGCGCCTGGCGGGCGAGGGCAATGCTAGGGGCATCGTAGTTAGGCCCCTTGTGGCCGCCGCGCAGCACCAGGTGGGTGTCGGGGTTGCCCAGGGTTTCGATGATCGCCGGGTGGCCTTGCGCGTCCAGGCCGAAGTGGCGGTGCGGGTGCGCAGCGCTGCGCATGGCGTCGCTGGCTACGGCAATACCGCCGTCGGTGCCGTTCTTGAAGCCCACTGGCAGCGCCAGGCCACTGACCATTTCGCGGTGGATCTGCGATTCGGTGGTGCGCGCGCCTACCGCAGCCCAGGCCAGCAGGTCGTCGAAGTAGCCCGCGGCCAGCGGTTGCAGCAGCTCGGTGGCGATGGGCAGGCCGCGCTCGATCATGCTCAGCATCAGCCCGCGAGACAGGGCAATGCCGGCATGCATGTCGTCGCTGCCATCCAGGTGCGGGTCATACGCCAGGCCTTTCCAGCCCACCGTGGTACGTGGTTTTTCGACGTAGGCGCGCATCACCAACAGCAGCTTGTCATCGACTTCGCGGCTGAGGGCGGCCAGGCGGTCGGCGTATTCCAGCGCGGCCCGCGGGTCGTGGATCGAGCAAGGGCCGACGATCACCAGCAGGCGCTGATCGTGGCCTTCGAGGATGTTGCGAATAGCCTGGCGGTGGGCATGGACTTGCTGGGCCAGGTCAGTGGCAAGCGGCATTTGCTGCTTGAGCAGGTGCGCACTGGGAAGGCGTTTGCTGACTGCGGTGTTGGCCGCTTGCGGCTGGGTCAGGGGCAGGGCGAGGCTGGAGGCGTGCATGGCATTTTTCCCTGGGCGGACGGCGGGGGCTGGCCCGCGCGGTCGGCCCTATCGAGGTGTTCGACAGATCGTTGAATTACTGTTGGCTGCTGCATTGCCACCTGTGCAAGACCGATCGGAGGCGGCTGGCTGGCCCGAGCGGGATTGGCTAAATCGCCAGGTGTAGGTGTCGGCGTAGTAATAGGTGGCGTAGTTCATGAAGCGGTCCTCAATGTGAATCGATGGTTTTCAAAGGCCTGAAACGCAAAACCCCCGGTCGGGGAGCCGACCGGGGGTTTGAGTATTCTCATGTTCGGCGGCCCCTCGAAGGTGGGCGCCGTGCAGGTATCGGCGCCTAATGGCTAAACCAATACCCGAAGTAATAGCTTGCTGGAGCTACGCAGCCGGCAACGGCCAGCACAGGGCGCGGCTGGCGACCGGTGTGGTTGGCGAGATGGCGGATGTGTGTTGGCATGTGGCACTCCAGTGAATGAGCCCGAGCTTACTGCAGTTCGGCTGGGCCATTCAATGGATAAATACTATGTGTTCAATCATTTATTTGTGTACTGAATGGTTAAACAGCCCTGTCAACGGCTGTCCTGATCTTCAGCGGTGCCACCGCTGGCACCGGCACCCGAGCCAGTGGCCTCGCCGGTGCTGTTGGAGCCGCCCGTGGCGCCATCGGCGGCACCGGTGCTGCTGCCGGTGTCACTGCTGTCATTGCTTTTGCCGCTGCCAGGGGTGTTGACGCTGCTGCCCTCACCAGCAGTCTTGCCACCTGACTGGTCGGTTTGTGGGTGGCTGTCGGTGTTGGTGGCCGTGGCGGCGAAGCTGGTGCCAGCGAGTGGGGTCAGCGCCAGTGCCAGGCACAGAGAGAGCGGGCGAATGCGGATCATGGGATATCTCCATCGTGCGGATGATCTGTCATTCGTTTGGCCTGGTGAGCTGGGCTGGGTGCCGTTCGGGCGACGAGCGGTAAGCGCAACAAGCGATGGGGGCCGCTGCGCCGGGCCGGCGATCAGCGAGATTGTGCGTGTTCTTGCAGCAGCTCGGGGCTGTTGAAGTTGCTCAAGCGGCGATCGTCTTCGCTGCACTCAAGCGCTTGCACCTTGGCGCGCAACAGGGCCTTCTGCAAGCTCCGCTCACCCTCGGCCCAGGCCTGCTCCAGCATCGGCAGCAACCGGCGCGGCAGTACGCTGAACATCGGCTGCCAGTAGCCGCCCTGGTGCGCCATCGCGGCACTGTCATTGGCCGCAGCAACCCGCAGCAGGTCTTCGATTAATGCGCGGTCAACCAGTGGCGCATCGCAGGCCAGCACCACCACCCATGCATGCCGCGCCACCTTCAGCCCGGCAATCACCCCCGCCAGCGGCCCGGGGAAGTCATGGTCGGCATCGCTCACCAACTGGTCGGCATACACCCGGTATGCCTGCTGGTTGCGGTTGCAGGAAATCACCAGGTCGTCAGTCAGGGGCCGTAGCACGCGGTGGATAGCGGCCACCAGTGGTTCGCCCTGCCAGCTGATCAGGCCCTTGTCACGGCCGCCCATACGCTGCCCGCGGCCTCCCGCGAGGATCAGGGCGGAGCAGGTGAGCAATTGTTCAGTCATTGGCTAAAGTCCGAGGCAGGTACGCAGGCAACCCTCACACGCACGACAGCGGATGTCCAGCAGACGTGAACGCGGGGCCAGGGCACTGACATTTTTGCCAGTTGTGCCCGCCGCTGCTTCTCCCTTGAATAGGGCAGCAGCCTTGCGCTCGCAATGAGGGCAAGCAAGATTCCAAGGAGAAGGCAATTGAACAAAGCGCAACTTATTGAACAGGTAGCAGCGCGCGCCGTACTCAGCCAGGCGATGGCCAAAAAGGCCGTCGATGCCTTCATCGATGGGATCAAGGCGTCGCTGAGCACACACACGCCTGTCACTTTGGTGGGTTTCGGCAAGTTCGAGACCGTCCGAAGGTCAGCGCGGGTCGGCAGGGACCCGCTATCTGGCAAGCCGTTGAACATACCTGCGGCGATGACGGTCAAGTTTCGAGCTGGCAAGGATCCGAAGGATGCCGTCAGATTCCGCGGGGAGTCCGAGGCCAAGACCAGCCCCCGCAAGTGAACGCAGAGGGTCCCTGGGGACCCTCATTCAGTGGCTGCCGTGCAGCGCCTCGCCCGCCGTTGCGGTTTTGCGCGTGCCAGCCAGCCGCATCACGCTGACGAAGAACACCGGCACGAATACCACCGCCAGCGTTGCGCTCAGCATGCCGCCGATAACCCCGGTGCCGATCGCCTGTTGGCTCGCCGAGCTGGCACCGCTGGCGATCGCCAAGGGCACCACGCCGAGGATGAACGCCAGCGATGTCATCACGATCGGCCGCAGGCGCAGGCGGGCGGCCTGTACGGCGGCATCGGCGGCGTCCATGCCCTGGTCGACCAGGTGCTTGGCGAACTCGATGATCAGAATGGCGTTCTTCGCCGACAGGCCGATCAAGGTGATCAGGCCGACCTTGAAGAACACGTCGTTGGGCATGCCGCGCAGGGTTACCGCCAGTACCGCACCCAGCACGCCGAGTGGCACCACCAGCAGCACTGCGGTGGGTATCGACCAGCTCTCGTACAGCGCAGCCAGGCACAGGAACACCACCAGCAGCGACAGCGCCATCAACATCGGCGCCTGGCTGCCGGACAGGCGTTCTTGCAGTGACAGACCGGTCCATTCCAGGCCGGTACCGGCGGGCAGTTGCGCGACCAGGCGCTCGATTTCGGCCATGGCTTCGCCCGAGCTGTAGCCGGCGGCCGGTTCGCCTGAAATCGACACTGCCGGGTAGCCGTTGTAGCGCGTCAGCTGCACCGGGCCGCTGACCCATTTGGCCTGGACGAACGCGGCCAGCGGCACCATCTTGCCGCTGCTGTTGCGCACATGCATGTTCAGCAGGTCTTGCACCTGGCTGCGCTGGTCGCCTTCGGCCTGCACCACCACGCGCTGCATGCGGCCCTGGTTCGGGAAGTCGTTGACGTAGCTGGAGCCCACTGCCACGTCGAGTACCGAGCCAATATCGGCAAACGTCACGCCTAGGGCATTGGCCTGGCGGCGGTCGATCTCCAGCTGCACCTGCGGGCTTTCCGCCAGCGAGGCTTCGCGCACGTTGCTCAGCACCTTGCTCTTGGCGGCCTGCTCGAGAAGCTGGTCACGCGCCGCCATCAGCGCGCGGTGGCCCATGCCACCCCGGTCCTGCAGGCGGAACTCGAAGCCGGTCGACTCGCCAAGCCCGTCGATGGGCGGCGGCAGTACGGCGTAGGCCACCGCATCCTTGAGTTGCGTGAAGGCCTGGTTGGCGCGCTCGGCAATCGACTGGGCAGTGTGTTGGGCACCGCGCTCGGACCAGTCCTTGAGGGTGGTGAAGGCCAGCGCAGCGTTCTGCCCACTGCCCGAGAAGCTGAAACCCAGGATCAGTGTGGTGTTGCCGACCCCCGGTTCTTCACTGTTGTGCGCCTCGATCTGGGCGGCCACCTGTTCGGTGCGCATGCGGCTGGCGCCCGGCGGCAGCTGGATGTCCGTTATGGTGTAGCCCTGGTCTTCGGTGGGCAGGAACGCCGTGGGCAGCTGGCTCAAGCCATAGCCCAATACCCCCAGCAGCAGCGCATACAGCAACAGGTAGCGCCCGCTGCGTTGCAGCGCTTGCATGACCCAGCGCTGGTAGCCATTGCTCATGCCCTCGAAACGGCGGTTGAACCAGCCGAAGAAACCCTTGCGTGCATGCTGTTCGCCCTTGGCCACAGGCTTGAGCAGCGTGGCGCACAGTGCCGGGGTCAGGCTGAGGGCGAGGAAGGCCGAGAACAGAATCGATACCGCCATGGCGACCGAAAACTGTTGGTAGATCACACCCACCGACCCTTGCATGAAGGCCATGGGCAGGAACACCGCCACCAGTACCAGGGTGATGCCGATGATCGCGCCGCTGATCTGGCTCATGGCCTTGCGCGTGGCTTGCCGGGGCGGCAAGCCTTCTTCGGCCATGATGCGCTCGACGTTTTCCACCACCACGATGGCGTCATCGACCAGGATGCCGATGGCCAGCACCATGCCGAACAGGGTCAGCACGTTGATCGAGAAGCCCAGCGCCAGCATCACGGCGAAGGTGCCCATCAGTGCCACCGGTACCACCAGGGTCGGGATCAGCGTGCAGCGCAGGTTCTGCAGGAACAGGAACATCACCGCGAACACCAGCAGCATGGCTTCGAACAGGGTACTGATGACCTGCTCGATCGACACCTTGACGAACGGCGAGGTGTCGTAGGGGATGTCGTACCTGACCCCCTCGGGGAAGTAGCGCGCCAGGTCCTGCAGTTTCGCCCGCACCAGGGTGGCGGTTTGCATGGCATTGGCGCCTGGTGCCAGCTGCACGCTGAAGGCCGTGGCAGGCTTGCCGTTCAAGCGAGTGCCGTACTGATATTCCTGTGCGCCGACTTCCACCCTGGCGACATCGCCAAGGGTGACCACGGAGCCGTCGGGGTTGGCGCGCAGCACAATGGCGGCGAACGCTTGCGGCGTGCTCAGTTGGCCTTGGACCACCACGTTGGCGGTGATTTCCTGGGTGCTGCGGCTGGGCAGGTCGCCAATGCTGCCAGGGGCTACCTGGGCGTTCTGGCCGGCGATGGCGTCGGCCACGTCGTTGGGCGTGAGGTTGAAACCGACCAGCTTGCGCGGGTCGATCCAGATGCGCATGGCCCGTTCCGAGCCATACAGCTGGGCCTTGCCGACGCCTTTGAGGCGGCGTATTTCATCCATGACGTTACGCGCCAGAATGTCCGACAGGGCGGTTTCGTCGAGTTTGCCGTCTGTGGAGGTGAGAGTGGCCAGCAGCAGAAAGCCAGTGGACACCTTCTCGACCTGCAGGCCCTGCTGGGTGACCGGGCGCGGCAGGCGGGACTCGACCACCTTCAGGCGGTTCTGCACGTCGACCTGGGCCAGGTCCGGGTGGGTGCCCGGGGCGAAGGTGGCGGTGATGGTGGCGCTACCCAGGCTGCTCTGCGATTCGAAGTACAGCAGGTTGTCGGCGCCGTTGAGCTCCTGTTCGATCAGGCTGACCACGCTTTCGTCCATGGTGGCTGCCGAGGCACCCGGGTACACGGCGTAGATCTCGACCTGCGGCGGTGCCACGTTAGGGTATTGGGCCACCGGCAGTTGCGGGATGGCCAGCGCACCGGCCAGCAGGATGAACAGCGCGACCACCCAGGCGAATACCGGGCGGTCGATGAAGAATTGCGGCATGGGTCAGGCCCTCACTGGCCGTTGTGCTGTGCGATGGGCGGCGTTTGTGGGCTGGGGGCGACCTGCACCTGGTCGCCGGCCTTGACGTGCTGCAGGCCCTCGATGACCACGCGCTCGCCAGCGGCCAGGCCGGCGCTGACGATCCAGCGGTCGCCCTGGGTATTGCCCAGCACCACCTCGCGCTCGCTCACCCGTGCCTGCTGGTCGACCACCAGTACCTTGGGCACCCCGGCGCTGTCACGCAGGATGGCGCGCTGCGGCACACTCAGGCCATTGGGTTGCACGGCCTGCTCGAGGCGCACGCGCACATAGCTGCCGGGCAACAGGTCCAGGTCCGGGTTGGGGAACTCGCTGCGCAGGGTGATCTGGTTGGTGCTGGGGTCGACGCTGATGTCGGAGAACAGCAATTTGCCCGGCAGTGGGTAGGCGCTGCCGTCGTCCTGGATCAGCGTCGCCCGGGCCTGACCGTCGCCCACCTGCTGCAGCTCGCCCGCGCGCAAGGCGCGGCGCAGGGCATTGAGCTCGCGGGTGGACTGGGTGACATCGGCGTGGATCGGGTCCAGTTGCTCAATGGTCGCCAGCGGGGTGCTCTCGTTTTGCCCGACCAGCGCGCCTTCTGTGACCTGGGCACGGCCGATGCGGCCGGAGATGGGCGCGGTGACCGTGGCATAGCCGAGGTTGAGGCGCGCGCGCGCCAGTGCTGCCTTGGCTTCGGCTACGGCGGCATCGGCCTGCAGCAGGCTGGCCTTGGCATTGTCGTATTCCTGGCGGCTGACCGCCTTGTCGTCGACCAGCTGGCGGTAGCGCTGCTCTTGCAGGCGGCTCTGGTAGTGTGTGGCTTCGGCCTTGGCCAAGGTTGCGCGGGCACTGTCGTGGTCGGCTTTGAACGGCGCCGGGTCGATCAGGAACAGCACATCGCCTTGCTTGACGTCACTGCCTTCGCGGTACACCCGCTTGAGGACCACGCCGGCGACCCGCGCGCGGACTTCTGCGGTACGCGGGGCCAGGATGCGGCCACTGAGTTCGCTGCTGATGGCCAAGGGCTGCAGTTGCAGGGTTTCCACCCGTACTTGCGGGGTGGGCGCCTGTTGGTCTTGCTCGGTGCTGTTGCCGCAGCCGGCCAGGGACAGGCTCAGAAACGCCAGAAGCGCCACTGGGCGCAGGCGAAGGGAGAGGGTAGTAGGCATGCGGATCTTCCGATGATGACCGGGTATATGCTACGGCAGGCATTGCTGGGCGGCTGTTAATACCTGTAGGGCGAGTGTGAAAAAATGTAAAGAACAAGCCTGTGGTGTTGCAGTGTTCTATATCCTGAGTATTCCTGTGCCGGCCTCTTCGCGGGCTTGCCCGCTCCCACAGGTACAGCACAGATTTCAGATACTGTGCGGTCCTTGTGGGAGCGGGCAAGCCCGCGAAGAGGCCGGCAAGGTCCAACACAACCTAGATTCCCAAGCACCTATGCCGAATATTCTCCTGGTCGAAGACGACAGTGCCCTGTCCGAGCTGATTGCCAGCTACCTGCAACGCAACGATTTTCATGTGCAGGTGATCGCCCGCGGCGATCATGTGCTGGACGAGTACCGCCGGCAAAAGCCCGATCTGGTCATTCTTGACCTGATGCTGCCAGGCCTCGATGGCCTGCAGGTCTGCCGCCTGTTGCGCCAGGAATCGCAAGGCTTGCCGATCCTGATGCTGACCGCCCGTGACGACAGCCACGACCAGGTACTGGGCCTGGAAATGGGTGCCGACGACTATGTGAGCAAACCCTGCGAGCCTCGTGTGCTGCTGGCGCGGGTGCGTACCTTGCTGCGCCGCAGCAGTGTCAACGAGCCACGGCTGGACCACGACCTGATCGTGATCGGCGGCCTGCGCATCGACCTGGCCGAACGCACGGTCAGCTGGCGCGGCGACGAAGTGGAGCTGTCCAGCGGCGAGTACAACCTGTTGGTGGTGCTGGCGCGCAATGCCGGCGAAGTGCTGAACCGCGACCGCATCCTGCAGCAACTGCGGGGCATCGAATTCAATGGTACTGACCGCTCGGTGGACGTGGCCATTTCCAAGCTGCGGCGCAAGTTCGACGACAACGCCGGTGAAGCGCGCAAGATCAAGACCGTCTGGGGCAAGGGCTATCTGTTCAGCCGCGTCGAGTGGGAGTGCTGACCGGCCATGCTCAAGATCCTGGTGCGGCTGTACCTGGTGATCATCATTGCCTATGCCGGTGCGCTGCTGCTTATTCCCGACAGTATCGTCGGCCTGTTCCATGACCGGTTCATGGCCTACAACCTGGACCAGGCCAAGGGTGTGCAGTCGATGGTCGTGCGCCAGTTCCGCCAGGCGCCGCGCGAGCAGTGGCCAACGGTGGCGCAGGAACTGGCCGGTGATTTCGCACCGCTGCAATTGCAGCTGTTGCCCATGGACCGCGCGGGCCTGAGCGACCAGGAGCAGGCGCGCCTGGCGCAGGGGCTGCACGCGGTACGCATTGGCGAGTGGGGCTATTACAAAACCGTGCTGGCCCCTTTGGACAAGCAGTGGCTGGTAGAGCTGCATTCGCCACCGGACCCGCTCGACATCAACGTATTGTCCTGGGGGGTGACCGTCTTGATCGGTGCCGCCATGCTCGGCTGCCTGCTGCTGTGGGTGTGGCCGCACTGGCGTGACCTGGAGCGCCTGAAGGAAACCGCACGGCGCCTGGGCCAGGGGCACATGGCCGAGCGTACGCACATCTCGCCGCACTCCAACATCGGCGAGCTGGCCGGGGTGTTCGATACCATGGCCAGCGACCTTGAGCGGCACGTCAACCAGCAACGCGAGCTGCTCAATGCGGTGTCGCACGAGCTGCGTACGCCGTTGACCCGGCTCGACTTCGGCCTGGTGCTGTTGTTCGACGAAGTGCCGCCAGCCAGCCGCAAGCGCTTGCTGGAACTGGTTGGCCATGTGCGCGAGCTGGATGAGCTGGTGCTGGAATTGTTGTCGTACAGCCGGCTGTACAACGCCGACCAGGCCCGCGAGCGGGTCGAGGTGTCGTTGCTGGAACTGGTCGACAGCGTGCTGGGGGGCTTCGCCGAGGAGCTCGATGGCCGCGGCATCCAGTGGGAAGTTCGCGCCGAAGGCGAGCTACCCCGCTTTGTGCTCGACCCGCGGCTCACCGCCCGGGCTGTGCAGAACCTGGTGCGCAATGCCATGCGCTACTGTGACCAGAGCCTGTTGCTGCGCTTGTGCCTGGACCAGGACGGCGCGTGCCTGCTGACGGTGGAAGACGACGGTATCGGCATTCCGGTGGCGGAGCGGGAGCGGATCTTCCAGCCGTTCTACCGGCTGGACCGCAGCCGTGACCGGAACACCGGGGGGTTTGGCCTGGGCTTGGCGATCAGCCGGCGGGCGATCGAGGGCCAGGGCGGAACGTTGACTGTCGCACAGTCGGCGCTGGGCGGTGCGCAGTTGCGCATCCGCTTGCCTGCCCGTTAGCAGGCGGCAGGCGCGTACAGGCTTTTTCTTCTTGGCCAGTTCTTGTAGGTTTACAGCTCTTATAGCCAGGGAGCAGAACATGCAAGGCAAGGCACGCAAGATCGTCCAGGCCATTCTTTACGAGGCCATCGCCGTCGCCTGCGTGGCCCCGGCGCTGGAGTTGGCGTTCGGCGCCGGCATGGCGCAATCCACGGTGCTGTCGGTGCTGATGTCAGGCATCGCCATGAGCTGGAACATGGGTTACAACTGGGTGTTCGAGCGCTGGGAGGCGCGCCAGCAGCGGCGTGAACGTACATTCACCCGGCGCCTGCTGCACGCCCTGGGCTTCGAGGGGGGGTTGGTGCTGATCCTGCTGCCGCTGGTGGCCTACTGGCTGAACGTCAGTCTCTGGGCGGCGCTGCTCACCAACCTGGCACTGTTCGTGTTCTTCTTCGTCTACGCCTTCGTGTTCCAGTGGGGCTTCGACAAAGTGTTCGATGTGCCGCTGTCGGCGCAGCAAGCCAAGTGTTGACGTGGGCCTGCGCGGCAGGCTAAGTTCCTGGCCTATGAACACCTATCCGCACGTGAACGCCATTATTATTACCGCCATTATCAGCTTGGTGGGCTAGCGCGTACGTGCACCGAACCCGCCCTGGAGGCGGGTTTTTTCTCTCTGACTCCTGGGCAACGTAAAAACGCCAAGGAGTCATCGATGACCAGCTTCAGCACCCCCCGTACCCCAGCAACCCCCCAGCAACTGCTGTCGGAGCATGTGCGGCGCATTCTTGCCGCGCCGGTGTACGACCTGGCTATCGAAACGCCGCTGCAAGCTGCCCCGGCCTTGTCTGCCCGCCTGGGTAACCAGGTGTTGCTCAAGCGTGAAGACCTGCAGCCGACTTTCTCGTTCAAGATCCGCGGTGCCTACACCCGCCTTTCGCGGCTTGGCACCGCGCAACGCGAGCGCGGGGTCATCACGGCGTCGGCGGGCAACCATGCCCAAGGCGTGGCCCTGGCCGCTGCGCACCTGGGCATGAAGGCCACCATCGTCATGCCCACCACCACACCGTCGTTGAAGGTGGAGGGGGTGCGCTCACGGGGTGGCCATGTGGTGTTGCACGGCGAGAGCTTCCCGCATGCCCTGGCCCATGCCCTGAAACTGGCCGACCAGGCCGGCGCCACCTTCGTGCCGCCGTTCGATGACCCCGATGTCATCGCTGGCCAGGGTACGGTGGCCATGGAAATACTGCGCCAGCACCCGGGTGCGCTGGACGCCATCTTCGTGCCGGTGGGCGGCGGTGGCCTGATCGCCGGTATCGCCGCCTACGTGAAGTACCTGCGCCCCGAGGTTAAAGTGATTGGCGTCGAGCCGGACGACTCCAATTGCCTGCAAGCGGCCATGGCAGCGGGGGAGCGGGTGGTCCTGCCGCAGGTGGGCAGCTTTGCCGATGGGGTGGCGGTGGCGCAGGTCGGCGCGCATTGTTTCGAGCTGTGCCGGCACTTCGTCGACGAGGTGCTGACGGTGAGCAGTGACGAGCTGTGCGCGGCGATCAAGGATATCTACGATGACACCCGTTCCATCACCGAGCCTTCCGGGGCATTGGCGGTGGCCGGGATCAAGCAGTATGTGGCGCTGCACGGTGCACAAGGGCAGACCCTGGTGGCGATCGATTCCGGCGCCAACGTCAACTTCGACCGTTTGCGCCATGTGGCCGAGCGCGCCGAACTCGGCGAGCAGCGCGAGGCAATCATTGCAGTGACCATCCCGGAACAACCCGGCAGCTTCCGGGCATTCTGCCAGGCCCTGGGCAAACGCCAGATCACCGAGTTCAACTACCGCTACTACCCCGGCCAGCAGGCGCGCCTGTTCGTCGGGGTGCAGACCCACCCGGTGCACGACCCGCGCAAGCAACTGCTGGCCAGCCTGGCTGGGCAGGGTTATAGCGTACAGGACCTGACCGACAACGAGTTGGCCAAGTTGCATGTGCGCCATACCGTGGGCGGTCATGCCGCCCCGGGGGCTACTGAGCGGGTGCTGCGCTTCGAGTTCCCGGAACGGCCAGGGGCGTTGCTGGGCTTTCTGGAGCGCTTGGGCAAGCACTGGAACATCAGCCTGTTCCATTACCGCAACCATGGCGCGGCCCAGGCCCGGGTGCTCGCCGCCCTGGAAGTGCCGGCGCAAGAGCTGGCGGGCTTGCCCATGGCGCTGGATGCCATGGGCTACCAGTACTGGGATGAGACCGACAACCCGGCATACGCACTGTTCCTGGGCTGAGCCGGGTCGGCGGGTACGTGGTCAAGCGGACCCGCCGCGCCGTTCAGCGTGCACCGCGCCCGTAGGCCTGGCTGATGCGGTCGATGACCATGGCCAGGGCAACGATCGCCAGCCCGGCTTCCACACCCTGGCCCACGTTCAAGGTCTGGATACCGGCCAGCACATCCTCACCCAAGCCGCGGGCGCCTATCATCGACGCGACCACCACCATCGACAAGGCCATCATCACCGACTGGTTCAGCCCGGCCATGATGCTGGGCAGCGCCAGCGGCAGGGCTATGCGCCGCAACCGCTGCCAGCGGCTGGCGCCCAGCCCGTGGGCGGCCTTGAGCAACGACGGGTCGATCTGGCTCAGGCCCAGCTGGGTCAGGCGCACCAAGGGTGGCAGGGCGTAGATCAGGGTGGCGAATACTGCCGGCACCTTGCCCAGCCCAAACAGCATCAGCACCGGGATCAGGTACACGAACGCCGGCAGTGTCTGCATCACATCCAGAACCGGCAGCAACAACCGCCTGGCCAGTGGCCGGGCGGCCAGCAGGATGCCCAGCGGCACGCCAACCAGTACACACAAACCCGTACTCACCAGCACCAAGGCCAGGGTCTGCAGCAGTTTGTCCCACAGCCCGAGCATGCCGATCAGCGCCAGCAGGGCTACCAGCACCACGCTGCGCAGCAGGCTGCGGCTGGCGTGCCAGGCCAGCAGGCCGACCATCGCCAGCAGCAGCCACCAAGGCACGAGGCGCAGCAGGTTCTCCAGCCCGACCAGCACCTGCAGCAACTGGTCGGACACGCTGCGCAAGTGGTCGCCGTAGTGCAACACCAGCCAGTCGACCACGCGGTTGACGCCGTCAGCGATGGAAAACTGCAAGGCTTGAGGAAAACCGCCGCTCACAGGCTGGCCTCGACCTTGGCCGCGATATCGGCGGGCAGCCAGGCCTTCCATACTTCGCGGTTATCGCGCAGGAAGGCCAGCGCGGCCTCGCGCGGTGCGGTGCGCTTTTCGCTCATGTTCGCCAGCGCCTGGTTCAGGCGCTGGATTGGCAAGTCGACCTGCTCGAAGGCGCGCACAAGGTCCGGGTAGCCATCGCGAAAAGCCTTGGACACCCCGATCGACAATTTCGCCGGTAGCGACTGGCTGCCTTGCGGGTTGGGGTTGCTCGCATCGGTGAGGGTGGCCCAGGCGTTGGCATCGAATGGTGGTTCTTGCAGGCGTACGAGCTTGTAACGGCCCATGAGTGGGGTAGGGTTCCAGTAGTAGAACAGCACGGGCTGGCCACGGCGGATGGCCGAGGTAATTTCAGCATCCATGGCGGCACCGGAGCCACTGCGGAAGTTGGTGTACAGCTCATTCAAACCGTAGGCCTTGAGCTTCTGGCTGTTCACGGTTTCGGAGGTCCAGCCGCTGGGGCTGTTGAGGAAGCGGCCTTTGTCGGGCGACTCGGGGTCGCGAAACACCTGCGGGTAGCGCGTGAGGTCCTCGACTTGTCGCAGCTCGGGGGCACTGGGCTTGATGCCAAGGGCAGGGTCGCCCTCGATCACATAGGCCGGCACCCACCAGCCTTCTTCGGCATTTTTTACCGTGTCACCCAGGGCGAACACTTGGCCGGCCTGCTCGGCCTTGACCCAGGCGGGGCTGCGCCCGGCCCACTCCTCGGCGATGACCTGCAGGTCGTTACGTGCCAGCGCCACCTCCATGCTGACCGTGCTGCCGGGCAGGGTGTCGGTGGGGTAGCCGTAGCCGCGCTCGACAATCAGCCGCAATATCTCGGTGGTGAGTGCGCCACTTTCCCAGCCGATGGCGCCGAAGTGAATGGGGGCTGGCTGTTCGGCCGCTGCTGCGCTATCGGTGCTGGCCAGGCCAACCGTCAGCAGCAGCCCGGCCAGGAGCGCGGGGATTGTTTTCATGTACACCTCGTCGTCGACAGTGCGGCAAGTGTAGACGACGAGGTTGGGCGGCTCCGGGGGGCCATTGGCGCCCCCGACGGTTCAGACGCGGAACTGGTCCATCAGCGCCTGCTGCTGGTTGGCCAGGCTATTGAGCGACTGGCTGACCCGGGCTGACTCATTGGCCTGGCCTGACAGCGATTCGGTCACGTCACGTATGGTGGCCACGTTGCTGTTGATTTCCTCGGCCACTGCGCTTTGTTCCTCGGCGGCCGAGGCAATCTGCAGGTTCATGTCGGTGATCACCGTTACCGCCTGGCCGATGCGCTGCAGCGCGGTCACCGCCTGGCCGACCTGCTCTACACCGCCCTGCGCCTGGCGGTGGCTCTGGTCCATGGCGCCGACCACTTCGCGGGTGCCGTTCTGCAGCGCCTCGATCACCTGGCGGGTTTCTTCCACCGACTCCTGGGTGCGTTGGGCGAGGTTGCGCACCTCATCCGCGACCACCGCAAAGCCCCGGCCGGCCTCGCCGGCGCGCGCCGCCTCGATGGCGGCGTTGAGCGCCAGCAGGTTGGTCTGTTCGGCAATCGAACGGATCACTTCCAGCACCGAACCGATCTTCTCGCTGTTCTGTGCCAGGCCCTCGACCTCGGCCATGGCATCGCTCATGTTGGCGGCCAGGGCGTCGATGCTGCTGGTGGTCCGATCGATCACCGCCA
Organism: Pseudomonas sp. CJQ_9; assembly: GCF_043106615.1. Taxonomy (NCBI): domain Bacteria; kingdom Pseudomonadati; phylum Pseudomonadota; class Gammaproteobacteria; order Pseudomonadales; family Pseudomonadaceae; genus Pseudomonas; species Pseudomonas sp. CJQ_9. The sequence continues at coordinate 246,797 of NZ_JBICMS010000099.1, forward strand.
GGCCTTCCCGGGTGGCCTGGTCGGCATCACGTGCCGCCTGGGCCGCCTGGGCGGCGCTGCGTGCCACATCCTGGGCGGTGGCGCTCATTTCGTGCGAAGCGGTGGCTACCTGGTCGACCTGGCGGTACTGCTGCTCCATGCCGGCGCTGGTTTCGCTCGCGATCGCCGAAGACTGGTCGGCGGTACCACGGGCGGCCTGCACCGAGCGTTTCACCTCGGCGATGGTCGGTTGCAGCTTGTCGAGAAAACGGTTGAACCAGCCGGCCAGTTCACCGAGCTCGTCCTGCTTCTGGTAGGCCAGGCGCCGGGTGAGGTCACCTTCGCCGCTGGCGATATCCTTGAGCATGGCGGCCACGCCAAGAATCGGCCGGGTCACCCCGCGCGCCATCAGCCATACCAGCAGCAGGCCGGCGATCGCGGCAGCCAGGCCCAGGCCGAGCTCCAGCAAGGTGGCGCTGGTGTTCAGGGTGTCCAGTTCCTGCTTCAGCGCTTGCGCGGGGCCGGTCAGGGCATTTTCCGGCACATCCAGCAACACGCCCCAAGGCTGGGCATCAGGGATTGGCCGGAACGCTGCCAGCACTTTCAGGCGCTGTTGGTCATGCAGGATGCTCAGCTTGCCAGCGGCCAGCCTGCGCACCAGTTCGGCGCCATGGGCCGGGTCGACCTGGTCGACGCGCTGGGCCAGCTTGCTGGCGTCGGCGCTGTAGCCGGCCAGCAGGCCGACCGGGCTGAGAATGCCGACCCGGGTGCGGCCCTCGTACAGGTTGCGGCTGGCCTCTTCGCTGAGTGCCTGCAGGCTGTTGAGGTTGATGTCGATGGACAGCGTGGCGATGATCTTGCCATTGACCGTCAGCGGGAAAACGATACTGGTCATCAGCACTTGCTGGCCGTCGATGGCATAGAAGTACGGCTCCACCACGCACACCTTGCCGGTAGTGCGCGGGCATACCCACCAGGTGTTGGCCGGCTGGCCACTGGGGCCGATCTCGGTGTTGGCCATGTCATGTTCAGGCAGTGCCATGGCCGTCAGCTGGCCGGCACGCGGCTGCGACCAGTACAGGGCGAAGCGCCCGGTCTCGTTGCTGCCCAGTTCCGGTTTGTCGGCGAACAGGTTGTCCTTGTTGTCCAGCGCATTGGGCTCGAACACCAGTGACAGGCCAAGCAGGTCGGGGTTGGCCTGCAAGGCGGCGCGGACCTGGCGCGTCATGTCCTCGCGCAGGTCGAAGGCATCGAGAAAGCGCTTTTCGGCCTGTTCGCGCAGGAACAGCACCTGGCGGGCGAAACCGGCACCGTACTGGTAGGCGTCCATGAACTGGCGGCGAATGTTCAGCGCCTGCACTTCACCTTGCGACTCGATGCGCGACTGCGCCGCTTCGGTCAACATCTGCATGCTGCTGGCCTTGACCAGGTCCGAGCTGTGGTCCATGCGGTACAGCGACAGGCCGACGAGCAGGGTGACGATGCTGGCCAGGCAGAGACCGGCGAGCAGGGTGATCTTCCACTGGATGGAGAGTTGTCGCAAAGGCATGGGGCGGTTCCCTTTTTGATGCAGTAAGGGTTATGGCTTTGGGCAGGGTGTGCAGGTCGTAGGGGCAGGCAAGTGGCCCCAACATCAACGTATCGGCGCTGTAGGATTTTTCTTTATTCAAACATTCAATTTAAATTTGTCGCCGGTGACATCCGCCGCAACCTGGCATTTTTGACATCTGCCGCCCACTGCTTCAGAGTTCGCGCTTTTTTCTGTCGTAAAGAGGTAAGCCCACCATGAATGCAGTGATCGCCGCGGTCGGCATCATGCTGATACTCAGCCTGTCCCGCGTGCACGTGGTCATCGCCCTGATCATTGGCGCCCTCGTCGGTGGCCTGACCGGTGGCCTGGGTATGGAAGGCACGCTCAAGGCCTTCAACGGCGGCCTCGGTGGCGGGGCGACGGTGGCCTTGTCCTATGCATTGCTGGGCGCTTTTGCCGTGGCGATCGCCAAGTCCGGCCTGGCCCATGCCCTGGCCGACCGCGCCCTGGCCATGATCGACCGCCAGGGCCATGCCAATGCTGGCAAGCTCAAGTGGCTGATGATCGGCCTGATGCTGGCGGTGGCGGTGTCGTCGCAGAACATCCTGCCCATTCACATCGCCTTCATCCCGCTGCTGGTGCCGCCGCTGCTGTATGTACTGACCCGCCTGCGCATCGATCGGCGGCTCATCGCCTGCGTCATCACCTTCGGTCTGATTACCCCCTACATGTTCCTGCCGGTGGGCTTTGGCAACATTTTCCTCAACGAAATCCTGTTGGCCAACGTTGCCCGCGCCGGTGTCGATGTGAGTGGCGTCAATGTCACCCACGCCATGGCGATCCCGGCTGCCGGCATGCTTGTCGGCCTGTTGCTGGCGGTGTTCATCAGCTACCGCAAGAAACGCGACTACGATCTGGCACGCATTGCCCAGGTGGAGCAGGTAGGCGTGCAGTACAACCCAGTGACGCTGCTGGTGGCCGGGCTGGCGATTGCCGCCGCGTTCATCGTGCAACTGCTGCTCGATTCGATGATCATTGGCGCCATGGTCGGCTTTCTGATCTTCTCGTTGTCGGGCATCGTCAAGTGGCGCGACACCGACGACCTGTTCACCGAAGGCATGAAGATGATGGCCATGATCGGCTTCATCATGATCGCCGCCTCGGGCTTTGCCGAAGTGATGAAGGCCACGGGTGAGGTGAACAGCCTGGTGCAGGCTTCGGCACAGTGGATCGACCACAGCAAGGGCGTAGGTGCCTTGCTGATGCTGCTGGTGGGGCTGTTGGTGACCATGGGCATCGGTTCGTCGTTTTCCACCGTGCCGATCCTGGCTGCGATCTTCGTGCCACTGTGCGTCCAACTGGGCTTCGATCCGCTGGCCACGGTATGCATCGTCGGCACTGCCGGTGCCCTGGGTGACGCCGGCTCGCCGGCGTCGGACTCCACCCTGGGCCCGACCTCCGGGCTGAACGTGGATGGCCAGCACCACCACATCTGGGACACCGTGGTCCCTACCTTTATCCATTACAACCTGCCATTGCTGGCGTTCGGCTGGCTGGCGGCCATGACCTTGTAAGGCGGGGCAGGCGTCAGCCTTTGCCAGGCGGCGGCGAAATGCGGTTGAGCACGGTGCTGCCGTCCTTGCTGCGGGTCAGGTACACCGGCAGCACCTTGGGCAGGTTGTTGACCAGGCCTGCCACCTCGCGGGTGTTGTAGACACCGCTGATGCGGATGCGCCCGGTGCTGGCATCGGCCAGCCGCAACGGCGCGTCGAGGTAGCGGTTGATCACCGGTAGTGCCTGTTCCAGGCTGAGGTTGTCGAGCACCAGCTTGCCGCTGCGCCAGGCCAGGCTATTGTCAACGTCGCCGCTCTGTTCCAGTTGCGGTTCGAAGTCGCCCTTGTGGTAGCTGGCCTGCATGCCAGGGCCAAGGCGGTAGCCGCCGGCGCTGCCGTCGCTGGAGACCAGCACCGAACCTTCCAGCAAGGTGACCTTGACCTGATCGCGATATTTCCACACGTTGAACTGGGTGCCGGTCACGCGCGTCTGGCCGCGGCCGGCGCGTACGACGAACGGGTGGCTGCTGTCGTGCCAGACCTTGAAGAACGCCTCGCCACGCTTGAGGGTGAGCTGGCGCTGGTCTTTGTAATTGAGGAAGGTCAGCTCGCTGTGCAGGTTGAGTTGCACCTGGCTGCCGTCGCTCAGGACCACGCTTTGCATGCGGTCAGTCGCCTTGAAGTGCTGGTAGTGATTGGGCAACCAACCCTGTTCCCAGCCGAGCCAGCCTGCCAATGGCAGCACGGCCAGGGCGATGGCGGCGGCAGAGACCAGCGGCCGCCAGTTACGCCGGCGCCTGACGGCGATGGCCGCTGGGTTGACGTCCATGATCGTGGCGGTGCGCGGCAGCAGGTCGGCGGTTTGCCAGATTTCCAGCATGGCCCGGTATTCATCGGCATGCCTGGGGTCGGCCGCCTGCCAACGCAGGAATGCCTCGCGCTCGGCCGCCGTGCAATCGTCTGCATGCAGGCGCATGCACCAATGCGCGGCGGCGTCGGTGATAGCGTCGTCAGGGTTGGGCTTGAGGCGGTCGTGGTTCATTGCGGCTCCGGGTTTTGCGCATTCTACCCTTGCGCATGGGCCCGGAGCACCTGGGTAATGGCGAATGACTATCAGTTGTCCCGGTTTTTCGCTGCAATTGCAACGGTTTTGAGCGTTTGAGAACCTTTCGCGCCGGCGCCGTCAGAACTGCGCTGGTGCCAGCCCGTACAGGCTGGCACTGCCTGCGCGAATGCTTGCTTGCAGTGCCAACTCGCGTGGCAACACGCGCTGGAAGAAAAAGTCCGCACAGGCCAGCTTGGCGCCATAAAACCCGCTGTCTTCATGCTGCTTGGCCAACGCCACCGCCGCCATGCGTGCCCACATATAGGCATACGCGGTGAGCCCGAACAGCTGCAGGTACTCCACCGCCACCGCACTGACCAGGTTCGCGTCTTCAGCGGCGCGTTCCTGCAGCCACGCGCTGGTGGCCTCCAGCCGCGTGAGGCTCGCCTGCAAGGCTGCCCGGTGTAACGGGGCGTCCAGGCTGAACGCCCGTACCTCGGCGGCGAAGCTGGCCAGTGCCTGGCCGCCATCCGCCAGCACCTTGCGCCCCAGCAAGTCGAGGGCCTGGATGCCATTGGTGCCTTCATAGATCTGCGCGATGCGCACATCACGTACCCGTTGCTCCTGGCCCCATTCGCGAATGTAGCCGTGGCCACCGTACACCTGCTGGCCGAGCACGCAGCTTTCCAGGCCGTTGTCGGTGAAGAACGCCTTGGCCACCGGGGTCAACAGCGCCACCATGCGCTGGGCCTGCTCGCGTTCACTGGCAGCTTCGGCATAGCGCGCCAGGTCGAGCTGCTGGCCCACATAGGCGGCGAACGCCCGGCCCCCTTCGGTGAGGGTGCGCATGGTCAGCAGCATGCGCCGCACATCGCCGTGGTGGATGATCGGGTCGGCGACCTTGTCCCGCAGCTGCGGGCCCACGGCGGCGCGGCTCTGCAGGCGCTCGTTGGCGTAGCGGGCAGCAGCCTGGTACGACGCCTCGGCACAGCCGATGCCCTGGATGCCGATCGACAGGCGTTCATAGTTCATCATGGTGAACATGGCCGCCAGGCCCTTGTTCGGGTCGCCCACCAGATAACCCGTGGCTGCGTCAAAATTCATCACGCAGGTAGCCGACGCCTTGATACCCATTTTGTGTTCGATCGAGCCGCAGTGGGCAGCATTGCGCTCGCCCAGCCGGCCATCGGCGTCAACCAGGTACTTGGGCACCAGAAACAGCGAGATGCCCTTGGCACCGGCGGGGGCATCGGGCAGCTTGGCCAGCACCAGGTGGATGATGTTCTCGGTCAGGTCCTGCTCGCCGCCGGTGATGAAGATCTTGCTGCCGGTGATGCGGTAGCTGCCGTCGGCCTGGGCTTCGGCGCGGCTGCGGATCAACCCCAGGTCGGTGCCGGCATGCGGCTCGGTCAGGCACATGGTGCCGGCCCAGCGCCCTTGGTAGAGGGGCGGCAGGTAAGTGGCCTTGAGCGCCTCGCTGGCGTGCGCATCGATCGCCAGGCAACTGCCAGCGCTTAGCGCCGAATACAAACTGAAGCTGCAGTCGGCCGCGTAGAGCATTTCTTCGAACAGCACCCCCAGCATCTTCGGCATGCCCATGCCGCCATAGGCCGGGTTGCCGCCCAGGCCGACCCAGCCACCCTCGCGGTAGGTGTTCCACGCTTCGCGGAAGCCATCGGGCGTGGTGACGCTGCCGGCGTCGAAGCGCACCCCTTGCTCGTCACCCTGGCGGCTGAGCGGCGCGATCAGCTGGCTGCTGACCTTGGCCGCCTCTTCCAGAATGGCGTCGGCGGTGTCGGCGTCTATGTGCTCGGCCAGGGCTGGCAGGCGCGCCCACACGGCCGGGGCGTTGAATACATCGTGCAGAACGAAGCGCATGTCGCGCAGGGGGGCAGAGTAGGTGGTCATCGGCGGCTCTTGAGAAATGCTTATCAGGGTTGGCCCTTCGCGGCTGATCCCGCTTGCGCAACAGCGGGTGCAGGTGGGTCAAGCCGCGAACAGGCCCCATGGGGTCAGAGGGATCTGGCGCGGTCGCGCAGCAAGTACTTCTGGATCTTGCCGGTGGAGGTCTTGGGCAGTTCACCGAACACCACTGTCTTCGGCACCTTGAACCCGGCCAGGTGCTCGCGGCACCAACTGCTGATGTCGGCTTCGCGCGTGTCTTCGCGGCCGGGCTTGAGGGCGACGAAGGCGCACGGGGTTTCGCCCCACTTTTCGTCCGGGCGGGCCACCACGGCGGCCTCCAGCACTGCCGGGTGCTTGTACAGTGCGTCCTCGACTTCGATGGTGGAGATGTTCTCGCCGCCGGAAATGATGATGTCCTTGAGCCGGTCCTTGATTTCCACATAGCCATCGGCATGCCACACGGCCAGGTCGCCGGTATGGAACCAGCCCCCACGGAAGGCTTCAGCGGTAGCTTCCGGGTTTTTCAGGTAGCCCTTCATCACGGTATTGCCGCGCATGAAGATCTCGCCCAGGGTGTTGCCATCGCGCGGCACGGGTTCGAGGCTTTGCGGGTCCGCGACCATCAGCCCGTCGAGGGTGGGGTAGCGCACCCCCTGGCGGGCCTTGATCCGCGCACGCTCTTCCAGCGTCAGCGCATCCCATTCCTCGTGCCAGGCGCACACCGTCACCGGGCCGTAGACCTCGGTCAGGCCATAGGTGTGGGTCACCTTGATGCCCATTTGCTCGACGGCGCCAATGACCTTGGCCGGGGGCGCTGCGCCGGCGACCATCGCCTGCACCGGGTGCTCGATGGCAGCCTTGGCTGCCTCGGGCATGTTGACCAGGGCATTGAGCACGATCGGCGCACCGCACAGGTGGCTGACCCGGTGTTCGCGTATCAGGTTCAGGACCTTTTGCGGGTCGACCCGGCGCAGGAACACGTGGGTGCCGGCCAGGGCGGTGATGGTCCAGGGGTAGCACCAGCCGTTGCAGTGGAACATCGGCAAGGTCCACAGGTACACCGGGCGATGGCCCATGGCCCAGGTCATCTGGTTGCCAATGGCGTTAAGGTACGCGCCACGGTGGTGGTAGACCACGCCCTTGGGGTTGCCGGTAGTGCCGGAGGTGTAGTTCAGCGAAATGGCCTGCCACTCGTCATCCGGCCAGTCCCAGGCAAACGCCGGGTCGCCCTCGGCAAGCAGGGCTTCATAGTCCAACGTGCTGACTGCGCGGCCCTCGCCGTATTCCGGGTCATCCACATCCACCACCAGTGGCGGGTGTTCGAGCAGGGCCAGGGCGGCCGCGATGACCGTGTGGAATTCGCGGTCGGTGATCAGCACCTTGGCTTCGCCATGCTGCAGCATGAAGGCAATGGCCTCGGCATCCAGGCGCACATTCAGGGTATTGAGTACGGCACCGGTCATCGGCACGCCGAAATGCGCTTCGAGCATGGCCGGGATATTCGGCAGCATGACCGCTACCGTGTCGCCACGGCCAATGCCGCGGCCGACCAGGGCACTGGCCAGGCGTCGGCAGCGTTGGTAGGTTTCCTGCCAGCTACGGCGGATGGCACCGTGAATGACCGCGGGGTAGTTACCGTATACGGCGGCGGTGCGCTCGATGAAACTCAGCGGGGTGAGGGCGACATGGTTGACGGCAGCGGGCTGCAGGCCCTGGGCATAGATCGACATGCGGTAGTCCTGTTAGGGAGGCAGGCGCAGCGGCTGCTGCCTGGCTCCCGATGGCTGATTGTTAGCTCTGTTCAGGGTGCACAGGGAGGCGCACGGTGGGGCGCTCCCTCTGTCGCAGTTTTACGCGAATGGCTATGGTAATAGGAATATCGACTATAGCAATATAGTAAAAATACTAGATAGGAGCCGTTCAACGTGGATCACCTTGCCGCCTGCTTGCTGGCCATGGACCCACAACCGAGCCTGCTGCTGGCCGGCGATGCCAGCGTGGTGGCGCTAAACCCGGCCTTGCAGGCCTGGGTTGCCGAGGGGCCGAGGTTGGTTGATTGGTTGCCGGCCAACTGTTCGGCGCTGGTCCGCGCCTGCCTGCGCCAGCACCGCGCAATCAGCGACGTGGAGGTACAGGTCGGCGCGCGCACCGTGCTCTGGACCTTCATGCCGGACGATCAGGGCCAGCAGGTGCTGGGCCGTTGCCGTGACGCCAGCGAAGAGCGCCAGGGCGCACGCGAAGCCAGCCGCGCCAGGCGCCTGTACCGGTTGATCATCGAAAACACCACTGACCTGATTTCGCGGCACAGCCCCGACGGCCGTTTTCTCGATGCCTCACCGGCCGCCTACCGTCTGTTGGGCCTTTGGCCTGAGCAACTGCGTGGCAGGCTGGTGCATGGCCTGCTGCACCCGCGGGAGCGCCGCCAGGTGCTGCGCCAGGCCGCCGCTGCACTGGACCAGGACGGCTACCACACCATGACCTGCCGGGTGCGCCAGGCCAGCGGTGGCTACCGTTGGTTCGAGATCGCCAGCCGGGCGATCCGCGATACCTACACGGGCGCGGTTGTGGAGGTGGTCAGCGTGTCTCGCGACATCACCTTGCGAATCGAAGCCCAGGAGAACCTGGCGCACAGCGCGCGCCTGGCCACCCTGGGTGAACTGGCTTCGGGCATTGCCCATGAGCTCAACCAGCCGCTGGCTGCTGTGGTCAACTATGCCAACGCCAGTCAGCGTTACCTGCACAGCCTGGGGCGTGACCCGCAGGCCCTGGAGCGGGTGGGGCAGGGCCTGCAGCGTATCAGCGAGCAGGCTACCCATGCCGCCGAAGTGATCCGCCGCCTGCGCGCGTTCCTGCGCAAGGGGCCGCGGCGTCTGCAGGCGCTGGACGTGGCTGAAGTGGCAGGCGAAGCCATGCGCCTGTGCGCCTGGGAGGCTGCCCGTGACCAGGTGCAGATCGAGCTACGCGTCAGCGCGCAGCTGCCTTTGGTCTATGCCGACCGGGTGCTGTTGGAGCAGGTGCTGCTCAACTTGCTGCGCAACGCCATAGATGCCAACCGTGAACACCACGGCGAGCGGCCATCGCATATCCTGCTTGGCGCAACCCGGGATGGCGACGGCGTGCTGGTCGAAGTCGCCGACCAGGGCGCAGGGGTCGCGCCTGAGCGCCTGGACGCGATTTTTACCCCGTTCACCACCAGCAAGGCGGATGGCCTGGGCCTGGGGTTGAGCATGAGCCGCAGCCTGATCGAAGGCTTCGGCGGCAGCCTGTGGGCGCGGGCGGGAGCCAACGGTGGTCTGGTATTGTGCTGCCGGCTGGTGGTCAGCAGGCGCTAAGGGGAAGCTGCAGTGCAAGCAAAAGTCTATGTGGTCGATGACGACCAAGGGATGCGTGAGTCGACCGTCTGGTTGCTGCAGTCGGTAGGCCTGCAGGCGCTGCCATTTGCCACCGGGCAGGCGTTTCTGGAGGCGTGCGTCGACGACGGGCCTGCCTGCGTGCTTCTGGATGTGCGCATGCCGGGGCTCGGTGGCCTTGCCGTGCAGCAAGCCATGCACGCGCGTGGGCTGGCACTGCCGGTGGTGTTCGTCAGTGGGCATGCCGACGTGCCCATCGTGGTACGGGCGTTCAAGGCAGGCGCCTGTGACTTCATCGAAAAGCCCTACAACGATCAGTTGCTGCTCGACAGTGTGCAGGCCGCACTGGAGCGCGCGGGGCGGTTACGCCAGGGCGATCAGGCGCTGGCGCAGGTGCAGGCGCGGATCGACAGCCTCACACCGCGAGAGCGTGACGTGTTCGTGCCGTTGGCCCAGGGGCTGAGCAACCGTGAAATCGCCGAGCGCCTGGGCATCAGTGTGAAAACTGTCGACCTTTACCGCGGCCGGGTGATGAAGCGGCTTCAGGCGGCCAGCCTGGCAGAGCTGGTGGGCATGGCCATAGCCTGCGGGGCGGTCGAAGCGTTGGGGCTGCGGGCTCGGCAATAGCACCGCGGGTGGCGCCTCGGCAATGCGCCGGGCTTTGCGTGGGCCACGACCGTGGGTACCAAGCGGGCTGAATGATGAAATTTTACATAGCGAGCTAATCAAAGCTTTGACATTCACTGCCTAGGCAGTAATATTTTCACACAACTCCCCGAGCGGTTATCGATGGCCCATTTTTCCCCCGAAAATTTCCAGAGCTGCGCCATTGGCATGCTGCTGGGGCGCGCGGCGATCCTCAAGGACCGCATCCTCGATTGGCACCTGGAGCCCGAGGGCGTCACCGCCGCTCAGTTCAAGGTGTTGATCATCGTCACCCAGTACCAGGTGGACACGCCGGCCGAACTGTGTCGCTACCTTGGGCTGGACAGCGGTTCGATGACCCGCATGCTCGACCGCCTCGAGCAGAAGGAGCTGATCGTGCGTAACCGCTGCGCCGGTGACCGGCGCCAGGTGCGCCTGGCGCTGACGGCCGACGGCCAGCGCCTGGCCGACCGCCTGCCGGAAATCGGCGCTGCCGCCATGAACGAACTGTGCGGCGTGCTGGCCCCAGAAGAGTTGCAGACCCTGGAAGGCCTGTTGGCCAAGGTCCTGCTCAATGCCGGCGACCCCTTGACGGTGCGCCGCTTCGGCGACCGTTGAACCCTGTCACGAATTATCAAGGTATTGTCATGGCCACTTCCACAGACACCCCGACACCCTCCGCAGCGCCCAAGCCGTCGCGCAAGCGCAAGGCCTGGCTGCTTGGCCTGCTGTTGCTGCTGGTGCTTGCCGGCATCGGCACCTGGGCCTGGTACAGCCTGGTCGGCCGCTGGTATGAAAGCACCGACGATGCCTACGTCAATGGCAACGTGGTGGAGATCACCCCCTTGATCACCGGCACTGTGACCAGCATTGGCGCCGATGACGGCGACCTGGTGCATGCCGGCCAGGTGCTGCTGCAGTTCGACCCGGCCGACAGCCAGGTGGCCCTGCAGTCGGCCGAAGCCAATTTGGCGCGCACCGTGCGCCAGGTGCGCGGGCTGTACAGCAATGTCGACTCGCTCAAGGCCCAGCTGGCGACCCGCCAGGCCGAACTGCGCAAGGCGCAGCAGGACTTCAACCGGCGCAAGGTGCTGGCCGACAGCGGTGCCATCGCTGCCGAAGAGCTGTCCCACGCCCGCGATGACCTGAGCGTGGCCCAAGCCGCGGTCAACAGCGCCCGCCAGCAACTGAGCACCAGCAGCGCCCTGGTCGACGACACCGTGGTGTCTTCGCACCCTGAGGTCATGGCGGCTGCAGCCGACCTGCGCCAGGCTTACCTCGACCACGCGCGCACTACCTTGGTGGCGCCGGTCACCGGGTATGTTGCCAAGCGGACCGTGCAGCTGGGCCAGCGCCTGCAGCCGGGCACCGCGACCATGGCGGTGATCCCGCTGGACCAGGTATGGATCGACGCCAACTTCAAGGAAACCCAGTTGCGCGACATGCGTATTGGCCAGCCGGTAGAGATCAGTGCCGACCTGTACGGCAGCGCGGTGACGTACAGCGGTACGGTCGACAGCCTCGGTGCAGGCACCGGCAGCGCCTTCGCCCTGCTACCGGCGCAGAACGCCACGGGCAACTGGATCAAGATCGTGCAGCGGGTGCCCGTGCGTATTCACCTGAACCCCGAGCAACTCAAGGACCACCCGCTGCGTATCGGCCTGTCCACCGTGGTCGAGGTCAACCTGCACGACCAGAGCGGCCCGACCCTTGCCCAGCAACCGCCGCAGAAGGCCAGCTATACCACCGAGGTTTATGACCGCCAGCTGGGCGAAGCCGATACCCTGATTGCCAAGCTGATCCACGAAAACAGCGCCCCTGGCAAGACGGCGCAGCGATGAGCGATAACGCCGCAGCGCAGTTCACCCCGCCGAGCCTGCTGCTGACCACCATCGGCCTGTCGCTGGCCACGTTCATGCAGGTGCTCGACACCACCATTGCCAACGTGGCCTTGCCGACCATCTCCGGCAACCTGGGCGTTAGCTACGAGCAGGGCACCTGGGTCATCACGTCGTTTGCGGTGAGCAATGCCATTGCCTTGCCGCTCACCGGCTGGCTGAGCCGGCGTTTTGGTGAGGTGAAGCTGTTCATCTGGGCCACGTTGCTGTTCGTGCTGGCCTCGTTCCTCTGTGGTATCGCCCAGTCCATGCCGGAGCTGGTCGGCTTCCGCGTGCTGCAGGGCGTGGTGGCCGGGCCGCTGTATCCCATGACCCAGACCCTGCTGATTGCCGTCTACCCCCCGGCGAAACGGGGGATGGCCCTGGCGCTGCTGGCGATGGTCACAGTGGTGGCGCCGATTGCCGGGCCGATTCTGGGCGGCTGGATCACCGACAGCTACAGCTGGCCATGGATCTTCTTCATCAACGTGCCGATCGGCCTGTTCGCTGCTGCAGTGGTGCGCCAGCAAATGCGCACCCGGCCGGTGGTGACCAGCCGCCAGCCGATGGACTACATCGGGCTGCTGACACTGATCATCGGCGTGGGTGCGTTGCAGGTGGTGCTGGACAAGGGCAACGACCTGGACTGGTTCGAGTCGTCGTTCATCATCGTCGGCAGCCTGATATCGGTGGTGTTCCTGGCGGTGTTCGTGATCTGGGAGCTGACCGACCGCCACCCGGTGGTCAACCTGCGGCTGTTCGTGCACCGCAATTTTCGCGTGGGCACCCTGGTGCTGGTCGGGGGGTATGCCGGGTTCTTCGGTATCAACCTGATCCTGCCGCAGTGGTTGCAGACGCAAATGGGCTACACAGCCACCTGGGCGGGCCTGGCGGTGGCGCCGATCGGCTTGCTGCCGGTGATCATGTCACCGTTCGTGGGCAAGTACGCGCACCGTTTCGACCTGCGCGTGCTGGCGGGGCTGGCGTTCCTGGCAATCGGCGGCAGCTGCTACATGCGCGCCGGGTTCACCAGCGAGGTGGATTTCCAGCATGTGGCACTGGTGCAGTTGTTCATGGGTATCGGGGTCGCGTTGTTCTTCATGCCGACCTTGAGCATCCTGCTGTCCGACCTGCCGCCGCAGCAGATCGCCGACGGCTCGGGGCTTGCCACCTTCCTGCGGACCTTGGGCGGCAGCTTTGCGGCGTCGTTGACCACCTGGATCTGGATTCGCCGGGCGGACCAGCATCATGCTTACCTGAGCGAGAACATCAGCCAGTTCGACCCGACCACGCGGCATACCCTCGAACAGCTGGGCGGGGCCAACCCGCAGAGTTATGCGCAGCTTGAGCAGATACTCAACGGGCAGGCCTACATGATGTCCACGGTGGACTACTTCACCCTGATGACCTGGGTGTTCGCCGGGTTGATCCTGTTGGTGTGGTTCGCCAAGCCACCGTTCACCGCCAAGGCGGGGCCGGCGTCGGCGGGGCATTGATGCCGTTCTGCAGGTTGGCACGGGGTGGCGGCTGTCGCTTGCGCCTCCCTCTTATGCCACGGGCAGGTTCATCGACCTGGGCGGCGTGCCGGCCAGCATCCGCGTGACCAGGTCGCTGAGCTGTGCCAGCTCGAAGGGCTTGTGCAGGACCGCGAAACGGTGTGCAGTGGGCAGCTCGAGTTGCTTGCTGGTATAGCCGGTGATGAACACCACCGGCGTGGTTTCGGGCAGGCGGTTGCCCAGGGGTTGACCAACCAGCCCCCTAGACAGGCCGATATCGGTGATCAACAAGTCCGGCTGCAGGCCGCCCTGCAGCGCGGCCACGGCGTGTTGGCCATCGACGAATGCATGCACGTCGTAGCCTTGTTCTTGCAGAATTTCACTGATGACCAGGCGCATGGTTTCCTGGTTCTCCACCAGCATGATCAGGTTGGCCGTTCTGGCAGGCATGGGCGGCGGGGGGTGTTGCAACGCGCCCGGCGCTGCCACCTGGGCGTCGTCCTTGGGCAGGTAGATATCGATGCAGGTTCCTTTACCCGGCACACTGTCGATTTGCAGCTGGCCCCTGGATTGCCGGATGAAGCCGTAGACGATTGACAGCCCCAGCCCAGAACCCTGGCCAAGCGGCTTGGTGGTGAAAAACGGTTCCGATGCCCGCTGCATCACGTTGGCCGGCATGCCGATGCCCGAGTCGCTGACGCTGATCCGGACATAGTCGCCACAAGGCAGGTCCAGGCTGAGGGCCTGCTCGTGGGTCAATGTCTGGTTGGCACTGCCAATGCACAGCGTGCCACCTGAGGGCATGGCATCGCGGGCATTGATGCACAGGTTGAGCAGGGAGCTCTCCAGTTGCGAGAGGTCGACGCGTACCGGCCACCCACCGGGCTGGGTCTGGTCGTTGAAATGAATGCCCGCATGCAGCGAGTTGATGATCAGTTCGCGCATGCCAGCCAGCAGCTGATGCACATCCACCGCTTGGGGCGTCAGCACCTGTTGGCGGGCAAATGCCAATAGCCGCTGTACCACCGCCGCGGCCCGCTGGGCGTCCTGGCGGGCCGCGCCAAGCCACCGCGCAGCTTCGGGGTAGCGCTGTTCATCCTGGCGTTGAATGGCGCTTTCCAGGGCAGCCAGGATGCTGCCCAGGAAATTGTTGAAGTCGTGGGCAATACCGCCGGTCAACTGACCGACCGCTTCCATCTTCTGCGACTGGACCAGGGCACCTTCAATCTTGCGCAGGCGCTGCTGCTCGTTGATGCGCTCGGTGATGTCGTAGGCGAACAGGTAGCCACCCTGAATCATCAAGCGGTTATCACGCAACGGGTTGTAGCGGATTTCGTAGTGCCGTAGTGCTTCAGGCGGCCCCACGGCAATGTTGTCGACGAAGGCCTCGCCCGCCACAATGCGCGGCCAGACCGGTGCCAGCTGGCTCATGATATCGGGCTGGCGCGCCAGCAACTGCGGAATGTGGTCGCCGACCTGGGGGACAAACCCGCGCAGGCGCAGGAACGTTTCCTGCGCTGTGCGATTGATGGCCAGCAGCCTGAGGTTGCAGTCGGCAGCAAATACACTGGCCAAGCTGTGGTCGACCAATTCCCCCAGCAGTTTGTTGTTTGCGTCTGCCTGGTCGACACGCTCGGCCAGTTGCTGATTGATTGCCTGCAGCCGGTGCACGCTGACTTGCGCGGCTGGCATGCCGGTAAAGATCACGGCCACCCGTTTATCGCTGGCAGGCTCCAGCCGGTGCACCGAAAGGCTCAACCAGCGATCGGTCGCGGCCAGCCGTTCTTCGAACTGCAACGCACGGCCGGTGCGCGCCACTTCGGCGAAGCGGGGCAGCCAGGTATCGACTTCGTTCGGAATCAGTTCACGGGCGGTCTGGCCCATCTGTTTGGCATGGGCAGTGTGACGAAGGCAGGCCTCATTGCTGAGGATGTAGCGGTAGTCATGTACCTGCCCGTTATCGTCCTCCAGCAGCTCCAGCACACAAAACCCCTCTTCCATGTGCTGGAGTAAAACTTCCTGGCAGGCCGCTTTCAGGCGCAGCTCAGCAACCTGGGCCTCCAGTTCGAGCACCCTGTCCTGAAGTATCTGTGTGCGAGCAGCGGCATCGTCCTGAACCATGCTGAGCTCCCTCGGTAATGGATCGCACTACTATAGTTACCTTGATTGCCATTTGCCTTCAAAATGACCGAATGATCCGCCCCAGGGTTTCCATGGCCTGTTCGGCGGCGGCGTTCCAGGGGCTGCCGTAGTTCAGGCGAATGCAGTTGCCGAAACGTCGGGTGGGCGAAAATATCGGCCCGGGGGCGATGCTGATGCCTTGAGCCAGGGCCATGTGGAACAGTTTGAGGGCGTCCATTTGCTCGGGCAGCTCCAGCCACAGGAAGTAACCCCCGGAGGGCTGGCTGACCCGCGTCTGGGCCGGGAAATACCGAGCGATAGCGGCGAGCATGTTGGCCTGTTGCCCTTCCAGTGCGTAGCGCAGCTTGCGCAGGTGGCGGTCGTAGCCGCCGTGCTGCAGGTAGTCGGCGATGGCGGCCTGGGCAGGCATCGAGGCACACAGGGAGGTCATCAACTTCAGCCGCTCGATTTTCTGCGCGTAACGCCCGGCCGCAACCCAGCCTATGCGGTAGCCAGGGGCCAGGCTCTTGGCGAACGAGCCGCAGTGCATCACCAGCCCCTGGGTGTCGAATGCCTTGGCCGGCTTGGGCGCCTGCTGCGCGTAGTACAGCTCGGCGTAAACGTCGTCCTCGATCAGGGGCACCTGGTGCCGTGCCAGCAGTTGTACCAGTGCCTGCTTGTTCGCCTCTGGCATGCTGGCGCCGACCGGGTTCTGGAAGTTGGTCATGCACCACACGGCTTTGACCGGGTGCTTGTCCAGGGTTTGCGCAAGCACCTCCAAGTCCATGCCCTGGCGCGGGTGCACCGGGATTTCCACTGCCTTGAGCTTGAGCCGCTCCAGCACCTGCAGGCAGGCATAGAACGCCGGCGCCTCGATGGCAACCAGGTCGCCCGGCTGGGTGACCGCCTGCAGGCACAGGTTCAGCGCCTCCAGTGCGCCGTTGGTGATCAGCAGTTCCTCCATGGGCAGCATCAGCCCGCCGACCATGTAGCGCAGCGCGATCTGCCGGCGCAGTTGCGGGTTGCCGGGTGACAGGTCGGTCACCACCATGCGCGGGTCCATGCTGCGGCTGGCGCTGGCCAGCGAGCGCGCCAGGCGTTGCAGCGGGAACAGCTCGGGGCTGGGGAAGGCGGAGCCGAACGCCACGGTGTTGGGGTCCTTGATCGAGTCGAGGATGGAGAACACCAGGGCACTGACGTCGACAGCGGTGGACTCGCTGACCGGCTGCAGCGGCTGCGGCTCGCAGAACTGGCGCGGCGCATGGGCGTTGACGAAATAGCCTGAGCGGGGCCTGGCGCGAATCAGCCCGCGCCGTTCCAGCAGGTAATAGGCCTGGAACACCGTGGACGGGCTGACCCCGTGGGTCTGGCTGGCGTAGCGCACCGAGGGCACCCGCTGGCCGGGGCCGAGCACCCCGGAGCGGATCAGTTCGGCAATATCGTCGGCGAAGCGTTCGTAACGTTTCATTCTGGCCTTCTGTCGAAGCCTGGCAGGCAAGGTGGTTGCAGTGTAAGGGATCAGCGGTTCATCGGTGCGACGAAGCGGCTGTGGGCCACGCTGCGGACGGCGGGGTCATCGCGTTCGCTGATGACGAAACTGAGTGTCTGCGAACTGCTGGTCGGCCGCTCGGCGAGCATTGCCACCGACACCGGCAGTTCGCTCATTTCGCCTGCGGGGATGACCAGTGCCGTGTCGCCCTGCAAGGTGAAGCCGTCGGCATCCTGCAGGCGTAGCACGTAGTGTTGGGTGCGCTCGGTTTTGTTGATGACCTTGAGCAGGTAGACGTTCTCGATCTGGCCCTGGGCGTTTTCGCGGAACAGGCCGCGGTCCTTGATCACATCCAGCGACACCATCGGGCGCAGATGCACGGCCAGCACCAGCGCTGCCAGCATGACCACCAGCGCAGTGGCATAGCCCAGCAGGCGTGGCCGCAGCCAGTGGGTGGAGCCGCCTTGCAGGCTGTGTTCGGACTTGTAGCCGATCAGCCCCCGGGCATAGCCCATTTTGTCCATGACCCCGTCACAGGCGTCGATGCATGCCGCGCAACCGATGCAGGCCATCTGCAAACCGTCGCGGATGTCGATACCGGTGGGGCAGACCTGCACACACAGGGTACAGTCGATACAGTCGCCCAAGCCTTGGGTGCGGGCATCGCTGCCTTTTCTACGTGGCCCACGTGTCTCGCCACGCCGTGGGTCATAAGCAACCGCCAGGGTATCCTTGTCGAACATCACGCTCTGGAACCGCGCATACGGGCACATGTGCAGGCACACGGCCTCGCGCAGCAGGCCGGCATTGATGTAGGTGGCCGCGGTGAAGAACAGTACCCAGAACAGCGCCACGCCGCCCAATTGCAAGGTCAGCAGTTCTGCAGCCAGCGGGCGGATCGGGGTGAAATAGCCGACGAAGGTCAGCCCAGTGGCCACGCCAATGGCCAGCCACAGGCAGTGCTTGGCCGTGCGCCGGGCCAGTTTGTTCAGGCTCCAGGGGGCGGCGGCCAGCCTGATGCGCTTATTGCGGTCGCCCTCGATGACTTTCTCGCACCACATGAACAGCCACGTCCAGGTACTTTGTGGGCAGCTGTAGCCGCACCACACTCGGCCGGCGTACACGGTCACCGCGAACAGGCCGAAGGCACAGATGATCAGCAACGCCGACAGCAGAATGAAATCCTGGGGCCAGAAGGTCGCGCCGAAGATGTGGAACTTGCTGTTGGCCAGGTCCCACAGCACGGCCTGGCGGCCGTTCCAGTCGAGCCAGGCGGTGCCGAAGAACAGCAAGAAAAGCGCGCCAGCGAAACCCATGCGCAGGTTACGGTACAGCCCGGTGAAGCTGCGGGTGTGAATGCCGCTGTCCGTGCGGCGCGGTTTGACGCTGGCCGGGGCGCTGTCGATCTCTGTGCAAAGGATTCTGTCATTCATGGGTGGGTGCTCATCAGGCCTCGATCAGGCCTGAGCACTATGGCGCCGAAACTGTTTGCAGCACAGGTTCAGATTTAGCGCCAAAAACCATATCAGATACTGCGCAGGAGTCGCCGGCCCCTAGATTACCGAGCCTGGAGTGCTGGCCTTCAGGTGCCTGCGGCTATCCACCGCACCTGCTACGGTCAAGGCGTCGGCCTCGGCTTCGGTGATGGGCACGCGTTGACCGCCGTGCAGCGCCACCGACATGCGCAACTGTTCGTCGGTAATGATTTCGATATCCGGGCCAGCACACTCGATACGCAGGTCTTGGCCACTCAAGGTGCAGCGGCGGGTGGCTTCATCGATTTCAACGGACATGGGTCAGGCCTCCTGGGTGGGTTACAGGGTGGACCGCGATGGGGGGTGGGTCGTTGCATCGGGCTCAGTGGCACTTTGCACGGCGGCTGGAGGTCAGTGTCTATACACAGCAGGCCCGGCTGCTCGCATGCAAGCTCGCGAGCCGCCGGGCGGAGTAAGACAATGCTCAGCATGGGAACCAGGCAATGGAGCTGATCTGGCAGGTAATCCAGGCCGAATTCGCCGATGTCGCCGACGCGAGCGAGGTTACGCGCATCCTTTTGCGGTTATTGATGGCTGCGGTACTCGGTGCAGTACTGGGGTTCGAGCGTGAACACAGGGGTAAGTCGGCGGGCGTACGCACGCACATGCTGGTGTCGCTGGGGGCCGCGCTGTTCGTGCTGGCACCGAGCATGGCCGGGGCCGATGCACAAGCCCTGAGCCGGGTGATACAGGGTATCGTCGCCGGTATCGGTTTTCTGGGTGCGGGCACCATCCTCAAAGGCAACGGCAAGGACACCAGCCATGTGAAGGGGCTGACCACGGCCGCAGGTTTGTGGATGACCGCTGCCATTGGCACGGCCGCTGGCATGGGCCGCGAAGCCACGGCGCTGATCAGCACGGTGCTGGCCCTGATGGTGCTGGCCACGATGCCGGTGCTGGTGGACAAATTCGAGGGGGAAAACGAGGACAAACAGAAGGAGGAGGAGGGCAGGAAGCACTGAGGGGAGCCGAAGCTCCCCTCAAAGCGTTGTTGCCTGCTCTTTTTTTATTATTGGGACTGGCCTGTTGTTGTTTTTGTCGGCGTGTCCTGGTGTTGCGGGCGACCCCCATGCGGGGTCAAGAGCAAACGTATTTTTTTGAGCGCTGACCTGCTTTCATCATTGCTGATCCGAACCTGGCTGCCGCTACCTTGAGGTAGTTTTGTTGTTCTGTGCCAGACCGCGGGGCGGCCCCCTGAAAAGCGTGTCTACTCCAAAAAAATCTGCTTGCTGCGCCTCTGCCGTGTTGTTCTTGTTATGTCAGAGCCGTTATCTGTTGTTTTTATTGGGTGTCGCATTTTTTTTGTTGTTGTACGAAAGATATAGCAGGCAGCGTGCCAACTTTTGAATATCGTTTAAAATCAAGCAGTTATGGAAATCTGACAAAAATGCATGGCCCGAATTTTTGTCGATTTGTTTCCCTGTTACCCGATTTTTCGCTGTGGAATGGGGAGCGGTAACACTCACCCACACCTCTGTGACACCTTCATGACTCACTGCGCCGTGCGCGCCCGCGCCACCCGTGACCCGTTGCTGCGGCCCAGTACCTCGCTGATGCGCTGCCCAGCGGCAATCAGCCGGTCCAGGTCGATGCCGGTCTCGATGCCCAGCCCCTGTAACAGGTAAAGCACATCCTCGCTGGCGATATTGCCGGTGGCGCCCTTGGCATACGGGCAACCGCCCAGGCCGGCGACCGAGCTGTCGAACACATTGATGCCTTCGAGCAGGCTGGCGTAGACATTGGCCAGGGCTTGGCCATACGTGTCATGGAAGTGACCGGCCAATTGCTCGCGTGGCACCTGCGCCGACACCACCTCGAACAGGCGCCGGGTGTCGCCGGCGGTGCCAGTGCCGATGGTGTCGCCCAGCGATACCTCGTAGCAGCCCATGTCGCGCAGCTCGCGGGCAATCGGTGCCACCTGCTCGGCGCTGACCTTGCCCTCGTAGGGGCAGCCCAGCACGCACGAGACATAGCCACGTACCCGCACACCGTGGCTGCGGGCAGCTGCCATGATCGGTTCGAAGCGCTTTAGGCTGTCGCTGACCGAGCAGTTGATGTTGCGCTGCGAGAACGCTTCGGTGGCCGCGGCGAACACCGCCACTTCCTTGACCCCCGCGGCCAGTGCGTCTTCAAAACCGCGCAGGTTCGGTGCCAGCGCTGCATAGGTAACACCCGGGCGCTGCTGAATGCCGGCAAACACCTCGGCCGAGCCGGCCATTTGCGGGACCCACTTGGGCGACACGAAACTGCCCACTTCAATGTAGGCCAGGCCCGCTTCGGTGAGGTCGTCTACCAGGCGCACCTTGGCGTCGACGTTGATGGGTTGGGCTTCGTTCTGCAGGCCGTCGCGGGGGCCGACTTCGACTAGGCGCACGTGTTTGGGCAGGGACATGGTGGTTTTCCTGTGGCGTTCAGCGGTTGTCGGTGTTGTTGAGGGTGGCGGCCAATGCTTGCTCGCAGCGTTCCTGGGCCGTGTCCAGCTCCAGTTGCATCTGGTGAATGTCGAGCAGTTGCTGTTCCAGCTGGGCGCGGCGTTCGGCGATTTTCGCCAGCATGCTGTTGAGCTGTTTGAGGTTGCCGCTGGTGGGGTCGTACAGCTCGATCAGCTCGCGGCACTCGGCCAGGGAAAAGCCGATACGCTTGCCACGCAGGATGAGCTTCAGGCTGA
Organism: Pseudomonas sp. CJQ_9; assembly: GCF_043106615.1. Taxonomy (NCBI): domain Bacteria; kingdom Pseudomonadati; phylum Pseudomonadota; class Gammaproteobacteria; order Pseudomonadales; family Pseudomonadaceae; genus Pseudomonas; species Pseudomonas sp. CJQ_9. The sequence goes on from NZ_JBICMS010000099.1 coordinate 267,991, forward strand.
CCTTGTCGCGCGCCGAATAGATACGTTCCAGGCCCCGGCGCTCTGGGCTCAACAGGCCCTGTTCCTCGTAGAAGCGGATGGCGCGGGTGGTGATGTCCAGTTCGCGGGACAGGTCGGAGATGCTGTAGGTCTGCGTGCTCATGCTGGGGCTCGGGCGGAAGTATCCGGGTATCCTGAGGCTTGCTTGACGTAAACGTCAAGCAAGCGCGAGCGTGGGCATGGCCTGCGGACCTGGGGCCAGGCAGGCCGATCATTCAGGCTGCACTGCCCGCCGATACGCATTGGGCGTTTGCCCGCTCAGGCGCTTGAACCAGCGGGCAAAGTAGGTGGGGTCGCTGAACCCCAGGCTATCGGACAACTGGCCGATGCTCATGCGTGTATAAACCAGGCTGCGCCGCGCCTCGAGCAACAGGCGCTGGTGCACCACCTGCAACGCCGTCTGCCCGCTCAGCGCCCGGCACAGCTGGTTCAACTGCAGGCTCTGCACATTCAGCCGTGCGGCGAATGCCTCTATCGACAAGTGCTCGCGGTAGTGCGCTTCGACCAGGCGCAAATACTGCCCCAGCAACTGGTGGTCGCGTTCATCGCGCGTGCGCGGGGCCTGCCCAAGCTGCTGACGGCGGCTGATCCACACCATCAGGGCGGTCACCAGCGCCTCCAGCATGGCCGCGCGCGAGGCGGCGTTGCCCTGGTATTCCTGCTGCAAGGTCTCGATCAGGCTGCGCAGGTGCGCGCGGTCCCGGCCCAGCGGGTAGCTTACCGGCTTGGACAACACCGCCAGCGGTGCGCCCAGGCGCTGCTCAAGGTTGGCCACCAGCGCGGCGCCAAACGTGAGCACGTGGCCCTGGATGTCGGCACTGAAGCGAAAGCCATGCACGGTCAGGGGGGGCACCACCTGGATCGCGGCTTCGCTTATGGCAAAGCGTGTGCCCTCGATTTCCACCTGGGCCTGCCCGCGTTGCACGTACAGCAGTTGAAACAGCTCGGCATGTTGGTGGGGCTTGATCTCCCAGTGGTGCAGGCGGCTGCGTGCCGGGATTGATTCACAGTGCAGCAGGTCGGTGCCAGGCCAGGCCTGGTTTTCCCCATACAACTTGAACAGTGGAACGCCGGGAAGGGTGGATTTCATCAGCTTTGGCCTGTCCGTTAATCGAACGTTTTTTGTAAAAGTGCAGGTTTTGCATTGAATAGCACAGCTCAGCTGCGGTTTTTGCCCGTAAAAATGCAAAGGCAAACCCTAACAGCAGATGCCGCGCCACCGCCAGTGCTGGGCCGGTATCGTTCCAACAGAGACAACAACAATGAAAACTCAGGTTGCAATCATTGGCGCGGGCCCGTCGGGCCTGCTGCTGGGTCAACTGCTGCATAACGCCGGTATCGACACGGTGATCGTCGAGCGCCAGACCGCCGAGTACGTGCTGGGCCGCATACGCGCCGGGGTGCTGGAGCAGGGCACGGTCGACCTGCTGCGCGAGGCCGGTGTGGCCGAACGCATGGACCGCGAAGGCCTGGTGCACGAAGGTGTCGAGCTGCTGGTGGGCGGGCGCCGCCAGCGCCTGGATCTCAAGGCCCTCACCGGCGGCAAGACGGTGATGGTCTATGGCCAGACTGAAGTGACCCGTGACCTGATGCAGGCCCGTGAAGCCAGCGGGGCAGCCACCCTCTATTCGGCCAGCAATGTTCAGCCGCATGAGCTCAAGGGCGACAAGCCCTACCTGACCTTTGAAAAAGATGGTCAGCTCCATCGCCTGGATTGCGATTACATTGCTGGGTGTGACGGCTTCCATGGGGTTTCTCGGCAGAGCATTCCCGAGGGCGTGCTCAAACAGTACGAACGGGTATACCCCTTCGGCTGGCTGGGCCTGCTGTCGGACACACCGCCGGTCAACCATGAACTGATCTATGCCCACCATGCCCGCGGTTTCGCGCTGTGCAGCCAACGTTCGCAAACCCGCAGCCGTTACTACCTGCAAGTGCCGCTGCAAGACCGTGTCGAGGACTGGCCCGACGAGCGCTTCTGGGGCGAACTGAAAGCGCGTTTGCCTGCCGAGGTGGCAGCGGACCTGGTCACAGGCCCGGCCCTGGAAAAGAGCATCGCGCCGCTGCGCAGCCTGGTGGTGGAACCCATGCAGTATGGCCACCTGTTCCTGGTCGGCGATGCCGCGCATATCGTTCCGCCAACCGGGGCCAAGGGGTTGAACCTGGCAGCCTCGGACGTCAACTACCTGTACCGGATTCTGCTCAAGGTGTACCGCGAGGGGCGTACCGAGCTGTTGCAGCAGTATTCGCCCCTGGCCCTGCGCCGGGTATGGAAGGGCGAGCGGTTCAGCTGGTTCATGACCCAACTGCTGCACGACTTCGGCAGCCATAAGGATGCCTGGGACCAGAAGATGCAAGAGGCTGATCGCGAGTACTTCCTGACCTCGCCGGCAGGCTTGCTGAACATTGCCGAAAACTATGTGGGCCTGCCGTTCGAAGAGGTGGTTTGAGGCTGCCGCCTCCCGCTGACGAGGCCGGGAGCCAGGAAAATCGCGCAAAAGCTTGAACTGGGGTTAAGCCATGACCCACAGTGGCGGGCTGAATGGGTGAAGCAGGAAGCACGCGATGACATTTTCCAAGCCACTGCTCGTGGCCCTGTGGCTGCTGGCTGCCAGCGGGGCGGCGAAGGCCGACCAGGCGCTGCCCGTAGCACCGGAGCTTGCTTCCGGGTACCGCACTGGCCTGCAGCCGGTGCATGCCAGCCGGCATATGGTGGCCGCTGCCAACCCCCTGGCCAGCGAAGCGGGGCGGGCGATACTGCGGGCCGGTGGCAGCGCCATCGACGCTGCCATCGCCATGCAAATGGTGCTGACCCTGGTCGAGCCGCAGTCCAGTGGCATTGGCGGTGGGGCTTTCATCCTGTATTGGGATGGCGAGCGCGTGCAGGCGTTCGACGGCCGCGAGGCAGCCCCAGCGGGGGTCACGGAACACCTGTTCCTGCAGGCCGATGGTGAGCCGATGCCGTTCCGCCAGGCGCAGATCGGTGGCCGCTCGGTGGGGGTGCCGGGTGTGCTGCGGGCGTTGCAGATGGCCCACCAGCGCTATGGCAAGCTGCCCTGGCGCGACCTGTTTGCACCGGCCATCGCCTTGGCCCGCAGCGGCTTTGCGGTTTCCCCGCGCTTGCACACGTTGATAGCGGGTGACCCGTTCATTGCCCAGTCACCGGCCATGGCGCGTTATTTTCTGAATGAACAGGGCAGGCCCTTGCCAGTGGGGGCTACCCTGCGCAACCCGGCGCTTGCCCAAACCCTGGAGCTGATCGCTGCGCACGGCGCCGATGTGTTCTACAGCGGCGAGATTGCCCAGGCCATGGTGGCCCAGGTGCGCAGCCATGCCAATCCCGGTTACCTGTCGCTGCAGGACTTGCAGCTGTACCAGGCCAGGCAGCGCGAGCCGGTATGCGGCCCCTACAAGGCCTGGCAAATTTGCGGCGTGCCGCCGCCGTCTTCCGGCGGGGTAACGGTGTTGCAGACCCTGGGCATCCTTGAAGCCGCTCAACGTGCCGTCCCTGCGCATGACCTGGCTGGGTTGCGGCCGCAGCCCACTTCATCCCCGGCCGGCCTTGAAGCAGTGCCAATGGCCGTGCACCTGGTCGCCGAGGCCGAGCGCCTGGCGTATGCCGACCGCGCCCAGTACCTGGCAGACAGCGATTACGTGCCCGTGCCGGTCAAGGCGCTCACCCACCCGGCCTACCTGGCCAGCCGCGCCGCCTTGATCGGGGCGCACAGCATGAAGCGTGCGCGCCCAGGCCAGCCGCCGGGTGTCGACCTGGCCCTGGCGCCGGACCGCTCGCCCCTGCGCATTTCTACCTCGCACCTGAGCGCAGTGGATGACAGCGGTCATGCCCTGGCCATGACCACCTCGGTCGAGGCCGCGTTCGGCGCGCACGTGATGGTCAGGGGCTTCCTGCTCAACAACACCCTGACCGACTTTTCGTTCATCGCGCAGGAGCGTGGCCGGCCTGTGGCCAACCGGGTACAACCCGGCAAGCGGCCGCTGTCGGCCATGGCGCCGACCCTGGTGTTTTCCCGCGCTGGCGGCGAGCTGGTGGCCAGCTTGGGGTCACCGGGGGGCTCACAGATCATCGGTTACGTGAACAAGGCACTGCTCGGCCTGCTGGATTGGCAACTGGATCCGCAGCAGGCTGCGGGCCTGCCCAACTTCGGCAGCCGCAATGCCGGCACGGAAGTGGAAGCAGGGCTGGCCAGCCCGGCACTGGTCCGCCGGTTGGCGGCCTGGGGCCACGAAGTCACGCCAATGACCATGACCAGCGGCATGCAGATCATCCAGCGCACGGCTGACGGCTGGGCCGGAGGGGCCGATCCGCGGCGCGAAGGGGTCGCCCTCGGCGACTGAGCAGGGCGTTGCAGTGCCTGGGGTAGCGTGGTAGAAATCAATCTTGCCATTCATTAGTTGAATACCAAGATGCCCAGTAGCGTGAAATCGAATAGGGCCCTGTTCGACCTTGACCTGTTGCGCGCCACGGTGGTGGTGGCCGATTGCGGCAGTTTCACCACCGCAGCCGCGCGCCTGCATTCCACCCAGTCGACCATCAGCCAGAAGGTTCGCCGCCTGGAGGATATGGTTGGCCACCGGTTACTGGTACGCGGCAACCGCGACGTGCTGCCAACCGACGCCGGGCAGACCCTGCTGGGCTATGCCCGGCATATGCTGGCGCTGAACGACCAGATGCTCGAAGCCTTGGCCGGGGCCATGGTCGGCACCACCGTGCGCCTGGGTGTGCCGGAAGACTTCGTCGGCGGGCGGACCACCAATGCGCTGGCGGCGTTCAGCCGCCTGCACCCGCAGGTAAAGCTGGAGGTGACCAGCGGCCTGTGCCGCGACCTCAGCCAGGCCTACGACAACGGTGAGCTCGACCTGGTGCTGCTCAAGCAGCGGCGCAACACCCGCGAGGGCGTGGCATGCTGGCCAGAGCGCCTGCAGTGGATCGACAGTGCCCGCGCGCCCGCTTTCGAGCTGGACCCGATTCCGCTGGTGACCTTTCCGCCCCGCGGCCTGTACCGCGAAGACATGATCAATGCCATCGAAGGCATGGGCCGGCGCTGGCGTATCAGCTTCACCAGTTCCAGCCTCAGTGGCATCCAGGCGGCCGTGGCCGATGGCATGGGCATCAGTTTGCTCCCGCCGCGCGCGGCGACAGGCGAGCACCGGGTGCTGGGCGAGGGGCAGGGGCTGCCGGAGATCGATAGCTATGAAATCGTCATTGTGCACCGGCCGACCGCCGACATCATGGTCAAGGCCTTGGCCGAGGTGATGACTCAATTGCTGGCCGGGGGCAGCATCTAGCCCAGCGAGGAAAGTGTTTCAGGCTGTGGCGCGATGGAATGTCTGGCAGGGCCGTGCAGTCCCACCGTTAACGTGGGCAATACGCCCAGCAACCCAAGCCATGGAGACGCACTATGAAAACAGCTGCATTTGTCGCTTTACTGGCCAGCGCCGGGTTGGCCCAGGCGGCCGAAACGGTCGAACTCAAGCTGGCCGGCCCCGACGGCCCTGGCAAGTCCATTGGCACTATCAGCATCGAGCAGAACAAATATGGCACGTTGCTCACCCCCGCCCTTAAGGACCTGCCGCCAGGCGTGCACGGCTTCCATCTCCACCAGAACGCCTCGTGCGCACCGGCGCAAGAGGGCGGCAAGCCTGTACCAGCGGGCGCTGCGGGCGGGCACTGGGACCCGGATTCCAGCAACGCCCACAAAGGCCCTTATGATGACAGCGGTCATCGCGGCGACTTGCCGGCGCTGTATGTGGGGGCTGATGGCAAGGCCACCTATCCGGTCCTCGCGCCGCGGCTGAAGGCCACCGATTTCAAAGGCCATGCATTGATGGTGCACGCCGGCGGTGACAACCACAGCGACCACCCCGAGAAGCTGGGTGGCGGTGGAGCCCGGGTGGCCTGCGGGGTCGTGCAGTAAACGCTTGCTCGCGCGCCTGAAACAAGGCCGCCGCTGCAGGTTCACGCAAACCTGCGGGGGCGGCCTTGTGTCGGGAGCAGGGCGCCATGCGCCCCGGTGCCTCAGCGCTTGGGGTTCAGCGTCAGGTGCACGTGACGGTTTACGTCCTTGTACAGCAGGTAGCTGAACTTGCCTGGGCCACCTGCGTAGCAGGCTTGCGGGCAGAAGGCGCGCAGCCACATGAAGTCGCCGGCTTCCACTTCGACCCAGTCCTGGTTCAGGCGGTACACCGCCTTGCCTTCCAGCACGTACAGGCCATGCTCCATCACGTGGGTTTCCGCGAACGGGATCACGCCGCCGGGCTGGAAGGTGACGATGTTCACATGCATGTCGTGACGCATGTCGGCCATGTCGACGAAGCGGGTAGTGACCCAGCGGCCTTCGGTGCCCGGCATTTCAATGACGGTGGCGTTGTCACGGTGGGTCACGAACGACTCAGGTGCGTCCAGGCCCTCGACTTTCTGGTAGTGCTTGCGCAGCCAGTGGAAGGTGACATTGGCTTTGCTGTTGTTGCGCAGGCTCCACTCGGCGCCTGGCGCCAGGAACGCATAGCCGCCTGGCACCAGGGTGTGGTGCTTGCCTTCGACGGTGATGTCGAGTTCACCTTCGACGATGAACACCACGGCTTCGGCATCAGGGTCCAGCTCAGGGCGTTCGCTGCCGCCTTCCGGGGCCACTTCGACGATGTACTGCGAGAAAGTCTCTGCAAAACCGGTCAGTGGGCGGGCGATGACCCACATGCGCATCTTGTCCCAGAATGGCAAGTGGCTGGTGACGATGTCACGCATCACGCCTTTGGGGATGACGGCGTAGGCTTCGGTGAACATGGCACGGTCAGTCAGCAGCTCGGTTTGAGCCGGGTGCCCACCGTGGGGGGCGAAGTACGAATGGTTCGACATGGACAATCTCGACTTGTTGTTCTCTCCCCATGCCGTGAACCGCACCGGCCGGTGCGGCGCAGGGGATGTGGCGACAGAATAGGGTCGATCGCGCGCCATGCACAAATTAAATGTTGGAATACCCAGGATTCGATAGCTGAATGCGCGTTCGCACGCAGGGGGGTGGGAGGATGGGACCCATTGGTCCGCAAAGCGGCCCCAACCGATTGACGGACTGACATCAGGTCGTGGGCTACCGATCAGATATTTCCGACATATTTTTCACATTCACTTGTTAGGATCCCCCGGCATTTCCGAGGAGCCCCCTATGCCGCCTATCCTGCGCAAGCGCAGCACCCGAATCGTCTTCAGCGCCACCACTGGCCTGTTCGTGGCCACATTGGGCTTTTTCGCCTGGCAAAGTTTCTATCCGGTGCAGGCCGCGGCAGGTTGGACAGTCGGTGTGCTGCACCGTGACGTGACCAAGGCCGCGTCACTGCTGCCGCAAGCCGATGGCAGCCTGCTGGTCAGCCGCGAGCTGGACGACGGCCGCGGCAGCATTCTCAAGATCGCCGCCGACGGTGCCCGGGTGGTAGTTGTCGACAACCTGTCCAAGCCCGACGGCATGGTCGCGGCCCAGGGCGGTTGGGTATTCAGCCAGGAGGGCGGAGCCGCCCCGGTCAGCCTGGCCCGCGATGGCAAGGTCACGCCCTTGTTCGATGGCGACAGCGTGCAAGGGCTGTGGAACGACGGCAAGCACCTGTATGCCATCGAAGACCGAAAAGGTAACGGCCGCCTCATGCGCTACGACTGGCAGAGCGGGCAACTGGACGTACTGCGTTCCGGCCTGACAGAAACCGAAGGGCTGACACGCTGTCGGGGCGACCTGTTGTACACCGAAAAAGCCAAGGGCACCGTGCGCGCCCTGGCCGACGATGGCAGCGACCCGGTGGTAGTCGACGGTTTGCGCAACCCCACGTTCCTGTACTGCGACCAGCGTGGCCTGTGGATCAGCGAGGACAACACGCACCGCGCCCGGCTGCTGCGCATCGCTGCCGACGGCAGCCAGCACACGGTGCTGACGTTTCTCAAGGCGCCCCAGGCCATCATCGCCGACGGCAAGGGCGGTTACCTGCTGGCCGAGGGCGGACGCGACCGTGTATTGCACCTGACGCCGCCAGCAGAGCCGGTCACGGCCCAGCGCTAGCCGCAACAGCGTGCTTCCCTGCACGGCCGTGCTCACGGATAATCCCCCACATTCCAATAAACAGCCTGTGAGTGGGTATGAGTGATTCCGTAGTCGGCCTTGGCCAGCCTGAAACCGAAGGGGGGCGCAGAACGCGCAAGAACAACCCCGAGAAAACCCGCGAGGATATCCTCCAGGCCGCCATCCACGAATTCGTTCAGCAAGGGCTGGCCGGGGCTCGCGTAGACGCCATCGCTGAACGCACGGCTACGTCCAAGCGCATGATCTACTACTACTTCGGCAGCAAGGAGCAGTTGTATTGCGAGTGCCTGGTCAAGCTATACGGCGATATTCGCAAGACCGAGCAAAGCCTCGACCTGGAGTCACTGCCGGCCGACCAGGCGATCCGCAGGCTGGTGGAGTTCACTTTCGACCACCACGACCGCAATGTCGACTTCGTGCGGATTATCTGCACCGAAAACATCCACTACGGCGAATACGTCAAGCAGTCCCCGGCTATTCGCGAAATGAGCAGCCTGGTGCTCGAAGCCTTGGGCAATACGCTGCGCCGCGGGGTAGAAGAAGGGGTGTTCCGTAGCGGTATCGAGGTGATCGACCTGCACATGCTGATGAGCTCTTTCTGCTTCTACCGGGTGTCCAACCGGCATACCTTTGGCGAGATCTTCCAGATAGACCTGTCGGATGACCAGGTCAAGCTGCGGCACAAGGCGATGATCTGTGATGCGGTGCTGCGCTACATCCAGGTCGAGCAGCGCCCCTGACGCTGCGCCAACCTGCTCAGTCGCCCAACCGCTGCTCACGCGAGGGCGGGTAGCCAAAATACGCCGCATAGCATTTGCTGAAATGTGACACCGAGACAAAGCCGCAAGCCACCGCCACTTCCATCACCGACAGGTCGGAATACTGCAGCAGCCTGCGGCTTTTGGTAATGCGCAGCTCCATGTAGTAACGCCGCGGCGATGTGCCCAGTTGGGCCTGGAACAGCCGGTCGATCTGCCGCCGTGAGCGCCCGCTGTAGGCGGCCAACTGGTCGAGGCTGAGGGTTTCCTCGAGGTTGTTTTCCATCAGTTCGACGATGGTACGCAGGTGCAGGCTCATGGACTTCTTGGCCCCCGGCCCGACCTGGCGGTAACGGGCGCCTGAGAACGACAGAATTTCCTCCACGCCTTCGGCCAGGCCGTCACCATACAAGCGCCTCACCAGCCCGAGCATCAGTTCCATGGCGCCGTTCGGGCTGGCGGCACTGAGCCGGTCGCGGTCCAGGGTGAAGCTGGCCGGCGTAATACGGGTTTGCGGGCTGCGCTCGGACAAACTGGCACGCTGCTCGGGGTGAACGCTGCAGCCATAGTCATCCAGCACCCCGGCGCGCCCCAGGAACCAGGCGCCGTTCCACAAACCACCCAAGGCCATGCCATGGGCCGCGCAATCACTGAGCAAGCGGTCGAGTACCGGGTATTTGAGTGGCGTACGCAAGCCACCGCAGATGACCAGCAGGTCCGGTGACTGCAACGCCTGCGTCGACAATTCGGTGGCCACCAGTTCCAGCCCCAGGTCGCTGAGCACGCGGTCGCCGTCCAGCGACAGCGGGGTGAAACTGAAGCTGTCGGTACGCAGCAGGTTGGCCGTGACCAGCACGTCCATGGCCACGGTGAAACTGGCCATGGAGAAGTGTTCGAGCAGCACGAAATCGACTCGATAAGGGGCCTTTGCATCGGCACTGCTGGCCTTGAGCCGCAGCATGTTGCTGGTACTGGTCTTCTTGCTGAACTGGCGTGGCGTGGGCACTCTGAACTCCGCTTGCTGGCTGGCTCGCAGAGTGTGGCCGGTGGCTGGAGGAAAGACAATCTCCCCGGTGGCGGTGTCGTATTACAGGTCGTGTTCAGGCAACCTGTATGGCTGCAGACTTTGCCACTATGCTTTGCCATAGGCGTTTGCATCAAACGCCTGGCCCTTGAGGAACCTTTCGATGAAATACGCCGCTGCCTTGTTGCTCAGCTTGTTGCCATTGCTGGCCACGGCCATGGAGCCGGGCGAACCGCTCGCGCCCTTCACGTTGCTTGACCAGTATGACAAGGCCTACACCCTGAGCGCGGACACCCAGGTACTACTGGTGGCGCGCGACATGGACGGCGCCAAGTTGGTCAAGGCTGCACTGGCCAACGCGCACAAAGGCTACCTGGAAGCACGCAAGGCCGTATTCGTCGCCGACATCCAGCGCATGCCTGCGTTGATCAGCAAGCTGTTCGCCATCCCGGCCATGCGCGGTTACAGCTATAGGGTGCTGCTCGACCGGGAAGGGCGGGTAGCCAGCCGGTACCCCGGGCAGCCAGGGCAGGTGCAGTGGTTGCAGTTGCAAGAAGGCAGATTGGTGAGCCAGCAGGCGTTCACCGATGCCGCGAAATTGAAGGCGGCGCTGGAGCGTGCGCCGCAGCAGTGAGGTGCGTTACCTGCAGGAGTGGTCAAAACAATCTGAACCCTCAGCGTCAATAACAACCCAAGCCATTACACGGCAAAGAGAGAGCGCTTATGGAAGTCGGAACGATCTGGATCATTGTCGCAGCCTTGGTCATCCTCATGGAAATCTGGGCCATCTGGAACATCATCGGCAGTGAGCGGCGCGCCGAACGCAAGATGTTGTGGGTGGTGTTCGTGGTCTACGCGCCAATCCCCGGCTTGTTGTTCTGGGCCTGGCGTGGCCCGCGCGCCGTCAAAGGCCGGTCCGTACTCGAAGAAAAATGACCGGCACAGGTATCAGGCGCCCGCGCGCCTGATACCGTCAGCGGTCACTTTTCAGCGGTCACTTGGGCAGCACGCTGAAGCGAATGGCGGGGCCGAGGCCGTTCACCATCAGGCAGCCGTAGAACTTCACGGTGGACAGCACGCCCAGCGTCTTCAACGCATCGTGTATGAATGCGTGGAACACGCGCTCGGCATCCTTCTGGCGGTCAGCAAGCGTCGTGGCTTCGAGCGTGACCACGCCAAGCAATGTGGTCTCGATGTGCTGCACGGTCTCCAGGCCGGTTTTCTCGCGCAGGTACGTACGTGCCTTCGCTGCATCCGCCTCATCCCCTTCGACGGTGTAAGCCAACTGAAATTCGAATTTGCTCATGGTTTTGTCCTTGATTGTGGTTAGGCCTCCGTGCCGTACCTTGCACCATACCGGCATGCGCCGGCTGAGCAAACGAACGCGATGTTCAATCACTTCAGCTGCTTGTAGGAAATGGCCTACTTGACCTCGAATTAACTTAAGGTTCGGTGCCGAGGGGCTGTTCCACCCCGGCAGCAATGCCTATCCCCACCTCGCCAGGGTGGTTCGCTGCTTGTCTGGCAGGGCCGGACCCAACTACAGTGCCGTTACAACAACAAAATTCACTCAGAGGTGACCTCACCATGAGCACTGGCACTACCTCGCTTGCCGAACACAAGGCTCGGGCCTGGCTCTGGCCAGCGCTGTTCAGCCTGGTGGCATTTGCCGCCAACTCGGTGTTCTGCCGGCTGGCCCTTAAAGACGGGGCGATCGACCCAGCCTCGTTCACGGTGGTGCGCCTGGCCAGTGGTGCAGTATTCCTGTTGGTGCTGATTCGCTTGCGCCGGCCGGCAGAGGGCATGGGCGGCACCTGGCGAGCAGGCCTGGCCTTGTGCCTGTATGCCTTCCTGTTTTCAGCGGCCTACCTGCAACTGAGCGCCGGGGCGGGCGCCTTGCTGCTGTTCGGTGCTGTGCAGATCACGATGTTCGGCTTTGCCTGGTGCAAGGGCGAACGCATCAGCGCACGGGGCGTGCTGGGGATGCTGATCGCCTTCGCCGGCTTGCTGGTGCTGTTGTTGCCAGGCGCTTCGGCGCCACCGTTCAGCGGGGCCTTGCTGATGGTTATGTCTGGCATCGCCTGGGGGGCGTACACCTTGCTCGGCAGAGGGTCGCCCAGGCCGCTGGCCGACACGGCCGGCAACTTTACCCGCAGCCTGCCCTGGCTGGTGGTGCTGGCACCGCTGCTGTTGCTGGGGGGCGGGCCACACCTCAGCGCCGGTGGCTTGCTGTTCGCCCTGGGCTCCGGTGTGCTGGCTTCCGGGGCCGGTTACGCCGTGTGGTATAGCGTGGTGCGCCAGGTCAGTGCGCAACAGGCGGCGACCCTGCAGCTGAGTGTGCCGGTGCTGGCAGGGTTGGGCGGGGTTGCGCTGATAGGCGAGCCGTTATCGCTGCGTTTGTTGCTCGCCAGTGTGGTGGTGCTGGGCGGCATTGCCCTGGCGCTGGTACCGCGCCGCCAGGCCCTGTATGAAAAGCCTAGAAGAAGCTGCGCTGGGCCTTGAGGGTGACCACGCTGTCGCAATAGGTGTTCATGCCTGAATAGGCGTCGCAGCTGGTGCCACTGAGGCTCGAGTTGCTGTAGATCAGGTTCAGGTCGATGCCTAGCCAAGGGCGCGACAGTTCCAGCGACCAGTCGGAAAAGGCATTCACCTGGCTGCCATCGCCGATGGTGAAGGGTGTGCCCAGGCGGTGATGGGCGAGTTTGACGGTGAGGTCGACATCGAACAATGGCAGTTGGCCAAAGTCGGCGAACAGCGTACCGGTGCGGTTGTCGGGGTTGTCGCGCAGTGCGCCGCCGAACCGGCTGCCAAGTACCGACACTCCCCCATACAGGGCTACGCTGTCGGCGCCGGCGATGTTTGGCTGGCTGTAGTGGATCAACCCCACCTCATAGCCCAGGGTGCTGTCGAAGTGGTGCTTGTAGCCCATGTAGCTGTCCAGGCGCAGGGTCGAGTTGGCCGCCACCCCCATGCTTGGGGCGTATTGGCCGACGTACAGCCCACTGGGGTGGCTGAAATCCATGCCGCCATGAAACGCGCCGACCGCTGTGGGTGAAATCAACCCTTGGGCCATGCTGCGGGAAGGGGTGGTGCCGAGTGTAAAGTCGAAATCGCCCAGTTGGCGCTTCATCTGCTGGGCCAGCAGAGGGGGGCTGAACAGCAGGGCAATGCTCAGCAACAGCAGGGGCCTGAACATGGTCACCGTCCTGGAGGGCTTACGGTAGAGCGTTCAAGGATACCTGCCCGAGCGGCCTCTGAAAACCTTGTAGCGGCGGGTTCAGCCTTTGGTCGAACGGTCGGCATCGGCTGCCTCGGTCACCACCGGCAGGTTGCCGGCACGCTGGATCACCCGGCGTTGCTGCTCATAGTCGTCCAGCGACAGACCGCGGCGCTGCAAGGCCTCCAGCTGTAATTGGCGGGTTTCGTCGGCGCTGTACGGGCGCAGTTCAGGGTGGCTGGCACAGCCGCTGCTGATGGCGAGGGCAAGCAGGGCAAAAGTGGCGGTCAGCAAGCGGGCCAGGGTGTTCATCAGGTAGCTCCAAGGGCCAAGGGCGTAAGTGGCGAGGCGATGGAGCTAGGTTATGTGGTTGGCGCGCGTGGTAGAAATTGCCCCTCTCGATAGTGACTATTGATGCACGCCGCCCTGGCCGTTGACGCGCAGAGGCTCAAACCTTTAAGGCGCTGCCTGATGGCTTGGTCCATGAAAAAAACGGGGCATGCCAGCGATGGCATGCCCCGTCTTTACAACGCAAAAGCGCTTCAGGCGACTTTGACGATCCAGCCAGCCGGTGCTTCCACATCACCGCTCTGGATGCCGGTCAGCTCGTTGTAGAGCTTCTGCGTGACCGGGCCGACCTTCTCCAGGTCGTGGAACACGTGCAGCTTGCCGTTGTACTCGATGCCGCCAATCGGGGTGATCACCGCAGCAGTACCGCAAGCGCCGGCTTCGACGAAGCGCTCCAGCTTGCTGATTTCCACGTCACCTTCGACCACGGTCAGGCCCAGGCGCGATTGCGCCAGCTCCATCAGCGACAGGCGGGTGATGCCTGGCAGCACCGAGGCCGATTTAGGCGTGACGAACTCATTGTTGGCGGTAATGCCGAAGAAGTTGGCCGAGCCGACTTCTTCAATCTTGGTGTGGGTCAGCGGGTCGAGGTAGATGGCGTCGGCGAAGTTGGCTTTCTTCGCTTCGGCACCTGGCTGCAGGCTGGCAGCGTAGTTGCCGCCGACCTTGGCGGCACCGGTGCCCTGCGGTGCTGCACGGTCGAAGCTGGAGATCTGGAAGTTGTGCGGTTTCATGCCGCCCTTGAAGTACGAGCCAACCGGAATGGCGAAAACCGAGAAGATGAACTCGGGGGCGGTGCGCACGCCAATGTTGTCGCCGGTGCCGATCACGAACGGGCGCAGGTACAAGGCGCCCTTACCGTGCGGTGGCACGAACTTTTCGTTGGCCTTGACCACTTGCTTGCACGCCTCGATGAACACGTCGGTCGGCACCTGCGGCATCAGCAGGCGGGCGCAGCTGCGCTGCATACGGGCGGCGTTCTGGTCCGGGCGGAACAGGTTGATGGAGCCATCCTTGCAGCGGTAGGCCTTCAGGCCCTCGAAACATTGCTGGCCATAGTGCAGCGCGGTGGAGCCTTCACTGATGTGCAGCACGTTGTCTTCGGTCAGGGTGCCCTTGTCCCACTCGCCATTGCGCCATACGGACAGGTAGCGTTTGTCGGTCTTGATGTAGTCGAAACCCAGCTTGTCCCAATTAATGCTTTCGTTGCTCATGACACCCTCATTGTCTTGCTAGTGCCCGATCGCTCGGGCTGCTGTTATATGCGCACCACGCCACCTTAATACATCCGTGGCGGATCGGGAACGGCCGGTCGCAGGTTTCGTCGAGCAGCCCGCCAGCGGGCAAGGCCAGGCCGGGGAGAAAACCCAGGCCTACCGGTTTTGTCGCGAGCGTTCAGCGCCCCTGCAAGCGTTTGGCCCAGTCGCCGCCGTGGCGTTCCTGACAGGCCTGCTCACTGTCGAAGCGCACATGCCAGGCGGGGTGGTCCAGCGCTATGCCTGCTTCCTCGAGCGCCAGGCGGGTCAATGCCAGCATGCGCCCCTTCGCGTCACCCGCCAGGGCCGCCAACTTGTCCGCCTCCTGCTCGAACACCCAGGTTATCCGCAGGCTGGCGGGAAACTCATGCGGGTCAAGACGGTGGGTTAGCCAACTGAACCCGAGAATTTCCGCCTTGGCGGTTTCGCAGGCTTCGGTCAGGCACGCCACCAGCTCGCGCTCCAGCTGGGCCAGTTCACGTTTGCTCAGCGCTTTCACGGGTTGACCTCGTCATTGGCTTGCATGGGCAGGCGGTGTTCACCGGTACACTGCACAGGGCCGGGCGGGTAGGGGGCGTGAGACATGAGGTGGCCTTGAACGTGGGTCGGGCTGCCACTTTAACCCATTTGCACTGCCCACCGCCGCCCGGCCAACCCGCAACGGTTGACCACCCGCCAACCACTGCGTAGCCTTGCCACTTCGAGGTTCTTCGGCCAGGCCGAAGCTAAGACGGGAACGCGGTACAAGCCGCGGCTGCCCCCGCAACTGTAAGCACCGACAACGGATCGACACAGCCACTGCGCCAACGCGCGGGAAGGCGTCATCCCGCCAGACTGCTGCCGTGGCAGGCAACTGGAACGGTGCAAGCCAGGAGACCTGCCTCGTCACGTTTTCGACTTTCAACCGGGCGGGGTGATCCGGTGGCGAACAAGCCCGGCCGGCCTGGCCGGTGGCTGTCGTCCTGCATGCCCGCGCCATACTGCCAAGGGCACTGCGACATGAAAACACTGGCCAAGCTCCCCGTTACCATCGTTACCGGCTTTCTCGGCTCGGGCAAGACCACGTTGCTGCGCCACATGCTCGACAACGCCCAGGGCCGCCGCATCGCGGTCATCGTCAACGAGTTCGGCGAACTGGGCATCGATGGCGAAATCCTCAAGCAATGCAGCATCGGTTGCACTGAAGAAGAGGCCAACGGCCGCGTTTACGAGCTGGCCAACGGCTGCTTGTGCTGCACCGTGCAGGAAGAATTCTTCCCGGTGATGCGCGAGCTGGTGGCACGCCGTGGCGACCTGGACCACATCCTGATCGAGACCAGCGGCCTGGCCCTGCCCAAGCCGTTGGTGCAGGCCTTCCAGTGGCCGGAAATCCGCAACGCCTGCACCGTCGACGCCGTGATCACCGTGGTCGACAGCCCGGCGGTGGCTGCCGGCACCTTTGCCGCCTACCCGGACCAGGTCGATGCGCAGCGCAAGCTAGACCCCAACCTGGACCACGAGTCGCCCCTGCATGAGCTGTTCGCCGACCAACTCGCCAGCGCTGACCTGGTGGTATTGAACAAGGCTGACCTGATCGGCGCCGAAGACCTGGCCAAGGTGCGTGCCGAAGTTGCCGAAGAACTGCCCGCCGCAGTGAAAGTGGTTGAAGCCAGCAGCGGCAAGCTGCCGCTGGAAGTGCTGCTGGGCCTGGGTGCCGAGTCCGAAGTGCATATCGATGGCCGCCGTACCCATCACGATGCGCACCACGACGGCGACGACCATGACGATCATGACCACGACGCCTTCGACTCCATCTCCATCGACCTGCCGGAAGCCGACGAAAGCCTGCTGCTCGACGCCCTGACCCAGCTGGTGGTGGAGTTCGGCATCCTGCGTGCCAAAGGCTTCGCTGCTATCCCGGGCAAGCCGATGCGCCTGCTGGTGCAAGGCGTGGGTACCCGTTTCGACAAGCACTTCGACCGTGCCTGGCGCGCCGACGAGCCGCGCATCACCCGCCTGGTGCTGATCGGCCAGGACCTTGATGCGGCCCAGCTGGAAGCGCGCCTGCGCCAGGCCCTGGGCGCCTGACCCATGCACCTGCTGCGGACCCAGCCCGGCGGCTTCGTGCCGGATGACAGCATCGCCGACCTTGGCCAGACACCCGCCGAACTGGTGATTCTCTGCAGCGGCGATTCCCACCTGGCATTGCTCGCCGACACCGCCGAGCAATTGCCCGAAGACTTCCCCAGCCTGCGCCTGGCCAACCCGATGCAGGTGCAGAACCATGCCTCGGTCGACCTGTACATTGACGAGGTGCTGCGCCACGCCAAGGTCATCCTGGTGTCGCTGCACGGTGGCGTCGGTTATTGGCGCTATGGCGTAGAACAACTGGTCGAACTGGCGGCCCGTGGCGTGCAGCTGATCCTGGTGCCGGGCGACGACCGCCCGGACCCGGAACTTACCAGTCTGGGCAACGTCACCGGCGCGCAGGCCGAACGCCTCTGGCACTACCTGCGCCAGGGCGGCAAGGCCAATGCCATCAACCTGTTCAACTGCCTGGCCAGCCAGTGGCTGGGCCGCGACTATGCCTGGGACGAGCCGCAGCCGTTGCCGCGCACGGCGGTGTACCACCCGCAAAAGGGCAGCGCGGCGCTGGAAGACTGGTACCCGCAGTGGCACCCCGATCACCCGGTAGCGCCGCTGCTGTTCTACCGCTCGCACCTGCAAGCGGCCAACACCGCGTTCATCGACGTGTTCTGCCAGCGCCTGCAGGCGGCCGGTCTGAATCCATTGCCGATCGCCGTGGCCAGCCTGAAGGAAAGCGCCTGCCTGGAGCAGGTCGAAGCCTGGCTGGACGAGGTTGGCGCCGAGGTGCTGGTCAACACCACCGGTTTTGCCCTGTCCAGCCCCGAACGCCCCAACCTGCGCCCGTTCCGCCGTGATATCCCGGTGTTGCAGGCCATTTGCGCACAGGACAACCAGCCCGGCTGGGAAGCCAGCGAACAAGGCCTGGGTGCGCGCGACCTGGCCATGCACATTGCCTTGCCCGAACTGGACGGGCGCATCATCACCCGGCCGGTCAGTTTCAAGGACATGGCCTGGCGCAGCGAACGCAGCCAGTCGGATGTGGTGTGCTACCGCGCCCACCCTGAGCGCATGGACTTCGTCGCCGAGCTGGCGCGCCGCTGGGTCGAGCTGGCCCGCCTGCCCAATGGGCAGAAGCGCGTCGCCCTGATACTGGCCAACTACCCAACCCGGGATGGCCGGATTGGCAACGGCGTTGGCCTGGATACGCCCGCTGCGGCCCTGAACATCCTCAAGGCCTTGCAAGCCGAAGGCTACCCGGTGGCCGACCTGCCGGGCAGTGGCACGCAACTGATCCAGCAGTTGCTCGGTGGCGTGACCAACGACCTCGACCACCTCGACCAGCGCCCTTGCGCCCAGAGCTTGAGCCTGGCCGACTACCAGGCGGCGTTCGCGCGCCTGCCCGAAGCCAACCGCCAGGCGGTGCTGGAACGGTGGGGGCCGCCCCAGCAGGACCCGATGTTCCGCAGTGGCCGGCTGATGGTCGCCGGCCTGCGGTTTGGGCTGACCTTTGTCGGCATCCAGCCGGCGCGTGGCTACCAGGTGGACCCCAGCGCGGTCTACCATGACCCCGACCTGGTGCCGCCACATGGTTACCTGGCATTCCACTTCTGGCTGCGCCATGCCTTCGCTGCCGACGCGGTCATACACGTCGGCAAGCACGGCAACCTCGAATGGCTACCAGGCAAGGGCGTAGGGCTGTCGGCGCAGTGCTGGCCGGACGCCTTGCTCGGCCCGCTGCCGAACATCTACCCGTTCATCGTCAACGACCCCGGTGAGGGCGCCCAGGCCAAGCGCCGTACCCAGGCGGTGATCATCGACCACCTCATGCCGCCGCTGACCCGTGCCGAGACTTACGGGCCGTTGCGCCACCTGGAGCAACTGGCCGACGAGTTCTATGAAGCGCAACTGCTCGACCCTCGGCGGGCGCGCGAGTTGCAGCGAGACATCCTCGAACTGGTCAAGGCCAACCATATCGACCGCGAGCTGCAGCTGGAGGGGCAGCTGGACGATGCTGCCGTGTGGCTGCCGCGCCTGGACACTTACCTGTGCGACCTCAAGGAGTCGCAGATCCGCGACGGCCTGCACGTGTTTGGCCAATCGCCTGCCGGGCGCCTGCGGCTGGATACGCTGCTGGCGTTGCTCAGGGTCGAGCGCGGCGATGGCCGAGGCGGCAATGCCAGCCTGCTACGCACCTTGGCCAAGGCGCTGGTGCCCGGCTTCGACCCGCTGGATTGCGAACTCGGTCAGCCGTGGCAGGGCGCCCGCCCCGAGCCGTTGCAAGCGGTAAGCTGCGAGGCATGGCGCACCTGTGGCGATACACGGGAGCGCCTGGAGCTATTGGCGCTGCAACTGATCGAGCAGGCGCTGGGCGGCATTGCCCAGCTACCTGACAGTGCCGCATGGCACCCCGTGCATGCTGTGCTGCAAGCCCTGTGCATGGAGGTGGCGCCGAGCCTGGATGCCTGCGGCAGCGCAGAAATGCAGGGCTTGCTGGCGGCGCTGGCCGGGCGCTTCGTGCCGGCCGGGCCCAGTGGTGCGCCCAGCCGTGGCCGCCTCGATGTGCTGCCTACCGGCCGTAACTTCTACACCGTGGACGTGCGCAACCTGCCTACCACCACGGCCTGGCGCCTGGGCTTCGCCTCGGCCAACCTGATCCTTGAACGCCACCTGCAGGACCATGGCGACCATCTGCGCCAGCTGGGTCTTTCAGTGTGGGGTACCGCTACCATGCGTACTGGCGGCGACGACATCGCCCAGGCCATGGCGTTGATGGGCGTACGGCCGGTGTGGGCCAGCGGTAGCCAACGGGTCGATGACTTCGAGATCTTGCCGCTGAGCTTGCTCGACCGCCCACGGGTGGACGTGACCTTGCGGGTGTCCGGGTTCTTCCGCGATGCCTTCGGCAACCTGATCCGGCTGTTCGATGCCGCGGTGCAGGCGGTGGCCGCGCTGGACGAGCCCGACGACCTCAACCCCTTGGCTGCCCGTGTACGCACTGAGCGCGCTGCGCTGCAGGCCCAAGGCGCAAGCGCCGAACAGGCCGCTCGGCAGGCTGGCTGGCGGGTCTTCGGGGCCAAACCCGGCGCCTACGGTGCCGGGGTGCAGAATGCCATCGACGGCCGCTTGTGGCACAGCCGCGAAGACCTGGCCGAGGTCTACCTCAACCATGGCGGCTATGCCTACGGCGGCAGCGATGACGGCACCCCAGCCCGCGCCCAGTTCGCCCAGCGCCTGGCCAAGGTCCAGGCGGTGTTGCAAAACCAGGACAACCACGAGCACGACCTGCTCGATTCCAACGACTACTACCAGTTCCAGGGTGGCATGCTGGCGGCTTCGGAAACCCTGGGCGGGGCCGGCGTGGCCAGTTACCACGGTGACCACAGCCAGGTGGACCGGCCGCGCATCCGTACCTTGAAAGAAGAGCTGAACCGGGTGATCCGCGCCCGTGCGCTGAACCCCAAATGGATCGATGGGGTCAAGCGACATGGCTACAAAGGCGCCTTCGAGATGGCGGCGACGGTGGACAACCTGTTCGCCTTCGACGCCACCACGCACCTGATCGACGACCATCATTACCAGGGGCTGGCCGACGCCTATGTGCTCGACCCAGCCACCCGCGACTTCATGCGCGAGCACAACCCCGAGGCGTTGCGTGACCTTACCGAGCGCCTGCTGGAGGCCCAGCAACGTGGCCTGTGGCAGGCGCCTGGCGACTACCGCGAAGCGCTCGAGGAGCAACTGCTCGACGGCGAGGAACAGGCTTGACATGAGTGAACCCGTACAATTTCCGCTGGCGGCCGTGGTGGGTGCCGACGACCTGAAGCTGGCCCTGTGCCTGACGGCCATCGACCCGAAAATCGGCGGCGTGCTGATCGAAGGCCCGCGCGGCATGGCCAAGAGCACCTTGGCCCGTGGCCTGGCCGACCTGCTGGGTGAGGGCCCGTTCGTGACCCTGCCGCTGGGTGCCAGTGAGGAACGGCTGGTCGGTACCCTGGACCTTGACGCCGCGCTTGGCCAGGGCAAGGCTCAGTTCTCCCCAGGGGTGCTGGCCCAGGCAGATGGCGGCGTGCTGTATGTGGATGAAGTCAACCTGCTGCCAGACACCCTGGTCGACCTGTTGCTTGACGTGGCCGCCAGCGGTACCAACCGCGTGGAGCGCGACGGCATCTCGCACCGCCACAGTGCCCGCTTCGTGCTGATCGGCACCATGAACCCGGAAGAAGGCGAACTGCGCCCGCAGTTGCTCGACCGGTTCGGCCTGAATGTGGCCCTGGAAGGTTTGCCCGAACCTGCGGCCCGGCAGCAGATCATCCGTCGGCGCCTGGCCTTCGACCATGACCCGCAGGCTTTTTGCGCGCAATGGGCGCAGGCGCAGGCGCAGTTGCGCGAGCGCTGCCAGGCGGCGCGTCATGTGCTGGCGGGCATTGCGCTGGACGACCAGGCACTGGCCTGGATCACCGAGCGCTGTTTTGCTGCTGGCGTGGATGGCTTGCGCGCCGACCTGGTCTGGCTACGCGCGGCGCGCGCCCACTGTGCCTGGCGCGGTGCTTCAGCCATTGAAGAAACCGACGTGGAGGCCGTGGCCGAATTCGCCTTGCGCCATCGCCGCCGGGTGGCGCCACAGGCCAATCCGCCAGCCCCCCCGCAACAGGCCGAACAGCCGGCCGGCAGCAACCCTGGTGAACAAGGCGGGCAGGGCGACTGGGGTGCATTGCCCGCGCAGCCGGTGGCCAGTGGCGCCCGTCGCGAGGTGCCAAACTGGGCAAAAAAGCCCTGAGCCCCCCCCAGCCACACGCCACAGGGGGGGATGCCAAGGCGGGGGCAGGCAAGCAGCACGGTGCCAGCCGGGGCCGCGCACGCGACGCGCTGGCAGGTAAGGTCGCCTGGCTGGCGACTTTGCTCAAGGGGCGCCCACGCCAGCGCCAGGACCTGTGCTGGCAGCAACGCCAGGCCAGGCCTGCCGAACTGTGGTTGGTGGTCGTCGATGCGTCGGCTTCAACCCGCCGCCACCAGGCCCTGGCGCAGACCAAGGGGGTGTTGGCAGCACTGTTCGATCAGGCTTATCGCCAGCGGGCTCGCCTGGCGCTGCTCACGGCCAGCGGGCGCATGCCGCAGTGGCAGCGCCATGGCCTCAAGGCGTCGGCGGCCTTGCAGCCATGGCTACAGGCGTTGGGGGCTGGCGGGGGCACGCCACTGTTCGCAGCCCTGGAGCAGGCCCGGCATTGGCTGCAGGCACGCCAGCGGGCACACCCGCAAGAAGTGCTGCGCTGCCTGGTGTTTACCGATGGGCGCGTGCAGCACAGCAACACGGTCCAACCCATGCCTTGTGCCACGCTGTTGGTCGACATGGAACTGGCGCCGGTACGGCTAGGGCGTGCCCAGCGCCTGGCCGAGCAATTGCAGGCGGATTATCAGCACTTGCAACACTTCAAGCTCGCGCATTGAACAGGGGCGCTGCGGCACAATGTCGCAAGTGCCAAAGTTGTCAGGCCGGCGCGATGAAAGTTGCACAAGTGCGTGACGCTGCACGCACTTGTTATAAACGCCGGTATTATTTCGGCATCGACCACGGTCGCAGGTCGTAACCTTTTTCGCACAATTCGGCGCGCACTTCCTCGATCAGGCTGGCCCACTGCGCGGGGTCGGAATAGATGCGCGAAGACACCTGCTTGGCGCCAATGCGGGTGTTGGTCCGGTCGATCACTGCCAGGCTGAGTTCACCAGTCCCGTTAGGGGCATCCCAGGCTACGCACTGGAAGGGTTCGAAGGCGTGGTCGGCAATCAGCAGTGCTTCGTTGACACGGAGCGGGGCATTCATGGTTCGGTCTCTCTATGGTCCCAAACAGCGAAGTAAGTCCGCGTTGCTTCAAAGTCGCCTCAGGTTCGCGAAGTGCAGCGCGGGGTTATGTGTACTGATGCTCGTTGTCCGGTGGCAAGTCACACATTGCGAATAAATTTTTTGCCAGGGCAATCTCCGTTATTCCCTGCGCCGCCATGTGATGTCGTTAAAGTGCGAAAATTCCCGTGGGCATTTGTAAAAAAAGGCGTCGGCAGACGGACGGTACTGGGCACCGTCAACTTCGTTGCTACTGTTAAACGGGCGCCACAACTTGCTGTTTTACTTTAAAAAATTCAAACCTTGGCGCCAAGGATCGGTCATGCAACAGTCTGCCGCGCAACGCCGTTTGCTGATCGTCGACCCCTGCGACGATTGCCACCGCCTATTGCCGGGCCTGCGCAACGCCGGCTGGGACGTCGACAGCTGCATGCTCGCCGCTGCACTGGACCACCCCTGCGATGTGGGCCTGCTGCGCTTGCAGGCCGCGCACCTGCGGCACCCGGACGCGGTCAAGGACATGATCAAGCGCAGCAACACCGAGTGGATCGCCGTGCTGAGCGCCGACCAACTGCGCATGCCAGCCTTCGGTGACTTTGTGTGTGAGTGGTTTTTCGACTTCCACACCTTGCCGTTCGACGTTTCGCGGGTACAGGTCACCCTGGGCCGGGCGTTCGGTATGGCGCGCCTGCGCGGCAAGGGGGCAGTCAAGGTCGATGACGCGAACGACGAATTGCTCGGTGACAGCCGGCCGATTCGCGAACTGCGCAAGCTGCTGGGCAAACTGGCGCCGACCGAGTCACCTGTGCTCATACGCGGTGAAAGCGGCACTGGCAAGGAGCTGGTGGCGCGCACGTTGCACCGCCAGTCGCAGCGCAGCGATCAGCCGTTCATCGCCATCAACTGTGGCGCCATCCCTGAGCATTTGATCCAATCCGAGTTGTTCGGCCACGAGAAAGGCGCTTTTACCGGGGCGCACCAGCGCAAGGTCGGGCGTATCGAAGCGGCTCACGGCGGCACCTTGTTCCTGGACGAAATTGGCGACTTGCCGCTGGAACTGCAGGCCAACCTGCTGCGCTTTCTGCAGGAGAAGCACATCGAGCGGGTAGGCGGCAGCCAGCCAATACCGGTGGATGTGCGGGTGCTGGCGGCGACCCACGTGGACCTGGAACGGGCCATCGAGCAGGGGCGGTTTCGCGAAGACCTGTATTACCGCCTGAACGTGTTGCAGGTGGTGACAGCACCGCTGCGCGACCGGCACGGCGACTTGTCCATGCTGGCCAACCATTTTGCCCATTTCTACAGCCTGGAAACCGGGCGCCGGCCGCGTTCCTTCAGTGAACACGCCTTGGCAGCCATGGGCCACCATGACTGGCCGGGGAACGTTCGTGAGCTGGCCAACCGCGTACGCCGCGGGCTGGTGCTGGCCGAAGGGCGGCAGATCGAGGCGCAGGACCTGGGCTTGCAGTTGCACGACCAGGAGCAGCAGCCGTTAGGCACCCTGGAAGAATACAAGCACCGCGCCGAGCGTCAGGCCTTGTGCGATGTGCTCAACCGGCACAGTGACAACCTGAGCATGGCTGCCAAGGTGCTGGGGGTTTCGCGGCCGACGTTCTACCGCTTGTTGCACAAGCACCAGATACGCTGAGCGTTACGCCACGGCACCTGGGCGAACATCACCCAGGGCCGAAGCCCTCAATGCGGCCCGCGCGGGATGGTCTTGAGCAGGTCTTCGGGGCTGATGTGCCCAACCACTTGTGCAACTGCGCTGCCCGGTGTCGGCAGGTCGATGATATGGCTCTTCATCTTGCCGATCACATGCATCTCGCACGGCTTGCAGTCGAACTTCAGCGTCAGTACCTCGTCGCCCTGAATCAGCTGCATGGGCGCGACCTTGGTGCGTACGCCGGTGACACCCTTGGCCTGCTTGGGGCACAGGTTGAAGCTGAAACGCAGGCAGTGCTTGGTGATCATCACCGGCACCTCGCCGTGCTCTTCATGGGCCTCGTAGGCGGCGTCGATCAGTTGCACGCCATGGCGGTGGTAGAAGTCGCGAGCCTTCTGGTTGTACACGTTGGCCAGGAACGACAGGTGCGACTCGGGGTATACCGGCGGCGGCGTGGTCTCGGCCTTGCGCGCCCCGCGTGGGTGGGCCTGTACCCGCGCGGCGGTCAGTGCCTCGATGGCCTCGCGGCGCAGGGCCTTGAGCTGCGAGTTGGGGATGAAGTACGCCTGCGGGGCGTCCAGCTCGATACGGTCGGCGTGGTACAGGGTGGTACCCAGCTGGCCGAGCAGGTCGTGCAGTTGCTCCAGTGCCTGCTGGGGCTTGTTGGCGACGCCGAACGGGCCTTCCAGGGCTACCTGCACACTGACCCCTTCCTCGCTGCTCAGGGTCAGCAGCAGGCGTTGCTCGCGCAGCACCGCGTGCCACTCCACGCCCACCCGGCGTTCGGAGGACGTGCGCTGCAGGGCCTGTTGCCAGTTGTGGTCCAGGTTGCGCGACAACGGGTGGTTGGGGCGCAGCTTGTGCAGCCCTTCGGGCATTTCATTGGGCTCGACGCGGTAGCGGTAGCGTTTTTGGCCGTCTTCTTCAAACTCGCCGCGGGGCTCGGCGATATTGGCGCGAAAACCCAGCACTTCGCGCTTGACCAGCACATTCAGGCCGTCGCCGTTGGTCAACGGCACGTCGGTCACCACGTGAAGGTCGCGCTTGCCGACCTTTTCCACCACGCCCACCGGCAGGCCGGTGAAGGTTGGCGAGTCGAACGCGCCGATATCGACCTTGCGGTCGGTGACGAAGTAGTCGGTGCTGCCGCGGTGGAAGGTCTTGTCCGGGTCGGGCAGGAAGAAGTGCTCGGTGCGCCCGCTGGAAGCGCGGGCATAGTGCGGGCGGTCCTCCAGAATGGCGTCCAGTTCCTTGCGGTAGTGGGCCGTGATGTTCTTCACATAGCCCATGTCCTTGTAGCGCCCTTCGATCTTGAACGAGCGCACGCCGGCATCGACCAGGTCGGCCAGGTTGGCGGTCTGGTTGTTGTCTTTCATCGACAGCAGGTGTTTCTCGAACGCGACCACGCGGCCCTGGTCATCCTTCAGGGTATAGGGCAGGCGGCAGGCCTGCGAGCAGTCGCCTCGGTTGGCGCTGCGCCCGGTTTGCGCGTGCGAGATGTTGCACTGGCCGGAAAATGCCACGCACAGTGCACCATGGATGAAGAACTCGATGGCCGCGTCGGTTTCGGCGGCGATACTGCGGATTTGCTGCAAATTCAGCTCGCGGGCCAGCACCAGTTGCGAGAAACCGGCCTGGTCGAGGAACTTCGCCCGCTCCAGGGTACGAATGTCGGTCTGGGTGCTGGCGTGCAGCTCGATTGGCGGGATGTCCAGCTCCATCACCCCCAGGTCCTGCACGATCAGTGCATCGACACCGGCGTCATGCAACTGATGGATCAGCTTGCGCGCCGGCTCCAGCTCGTTGTCGTGCAGGATGGTGTTAATGGTGGTGAACACGCGCGCATGGTACCGATGGGCGAACTCGACCAGTTCGGCAATGTCGCTGACTTCGTTGCAGGCATTGTGGCGCGCGCCGAAGCTTGGGCCGCCGATGTAGATGGCATCAGCGCCGTGCAGGATCGCCTCACGGGCGATGGCCACGTCACGGGCAGGGCTGAGCAGTTCCAGGTGGTTCTTTGGCAGGGACATGTCGTTGTATTTTCGGGCTGTCACGGGTTAGGCGCGCATTGTAGCGGCGAAACGGTCTGGCGGCACCCGTGGGCTGCCCGAAGGTGTGCAGCCAGGGTGCGAGGGGGCGGCAACGACGGTCGGTCAGCGCTTGGCGGCCATCGCCGTCACTTCGACGCGCATGCCGTCGAACGCCAGGGCGGCTACCCCAACGGCGGCACGTACCGGCCAGGGCTTGCTGAAGAAGCGCTGGTACACCTCGTTGAATGCAGCGCGGTCGGCCATGTCGGTCAGGTAGATGGTCAGGTGCAGCACGCGGTCCATGCCGCTGTCGGCTTTTTCCAGCGCCACTTTCAAGGCCTGCAGGGTGCACTCGCTTTGCGCGACGATGTCACCCAGCTCCAGGCTGCCGTCGGCACGGGTCGGGATCTGGGTAGTGACCAGCACGCCGTTGTACTCGGCGACGTCGGAAGAAATCGAGTCGGCGTCCGGGTCGGGGGTATAGATGATGTCTGCTTGAGCCATGGTGTGGTTTGCCTTGCAACGGAAGGAAAACGGCAAGCCTACGCGAGCGCAGCGCACCGGTCGAGCGCACCCCGGCGTTTGTAAAGCGCGGCGTTCACCGGCAGAATCGCGGCCGATTGCCAGACCAGAGGTTTACGTTGAACGAACAGACTTTGTCCCGGCGCCTGGAGCGCGTCGCTGCCTATGTGCCGCAGGGCGCGCGCCTGGCCGACATTGGCTCGGACCATGGCTTCCTGCCGGTGGCGTTGATGTTGCGCGGGGTGATCGAGGCCGGGGTGGCCGGTGAGGTGGCGCAGGTGCCGTTCGCTTCGGCCCAGCGCACGGTGAGCCGCAACGGCCTGGAGGCCGCTGTGGCCGTGCGCCTGGCCGATGGCCTGGCCGCCATCGAGCCACAGGACCGTATCACGGTGGTCAGCCTGTGCGGCATGGGCGGCGACACCATGTGCGCCATCTTGCAGGCAGGCCCGCAGCGCCTGGCCGGCGTCACCCGCCTGGTACTGCAGCCCAACGGCGGTGAGCGCGAACTACGCCAGTGGCTGGCCGGCAATGGCTACCGGATCGTCCACGAGGAACTGCTGCGGGAAAACCGTTTCGACTACGAAATCATCGTTGCCGAGCCGGGCAGGGCGGTGTACACCGCTCAACAGCTGTACTTCGGGCCGTTGCTGATGCAGGAAAAGAGCGCGGCTTTTATGGGTAAATGGCAGCGCATGCTGCGCCAGAAACAGCACACCCTGGCCAATTTCCAGCGGGCCCGGGGCGCAGTGCCACAGGCGAAGATAGACGACTTCAACCAGCAGGTAGGCTGGATAACGCAGCTGCTGGCCTGAGTTACTGTTGCGAGCAGTGGCTCAGCTCGCGGTAACTGATTTCGTGCTTCTGGTCATGGTGGTCGAGGTACACCATGTGAGCGGTGCCGATCTGGCAGTCGCCGACGTTGCTGGGCGGGGTGATGGAGATCACTTTGGCCACATCCAGGTGCATGCCGTATGCATAGTTGCTACTGGCTGGCTGATCGTTGCCCGTGGCGGCGAGGGCTGCACACGAAGCCAAGGCAGCGGAAAGGGCGATTACAGCGAGGGAGGGTTTCATGGCTGGCTCCTTTTACAATGTATGACTAATGATGTATTCAAAGGCCGTACACAATAAATGGGCTAAGTCGTGATAGATTCCTGCCTTTAACGCAATAATAACACCCGCTAAGGAGCTCACTTTCATGGACATGCTGCATGCCATGCGTACCTTCGCCCGTGTGGTGGAATGCGGCAGCTTCGCGGCGGCCGCCAACGCCCTGGACATCTCTGCGGCACAGGTTTCGCGCATCGTGGCGGAGCTGGAAAACCAGTTGCAGACCCGCCTGTTGCACCGCACCACCCGGCGCTTGCGCATGAGCGAGGCCGGTGAGCGGTTTCTCGAGCGGGCGCGGCAGATCATGCTGCTGACCGAAGAAGCGGTGGGCGAGGCCCGTGGTGCGCACCTGACGCCGCGTGGGCGGTTGCGCCTGCACTGTCCCCATGGCCTGGGGCTGTTGCTGATGCCGCTGGTGGCCGGCTACAACGCGTTGTGCCCGGAGGTGGTGATCGAGTTGACCCTGTCGCAGCGCAACCCCGACCCGCTGGCCGAAGGGCATGATGTGGTGATTACCGTTGACGGCGCGTTGCCCGATTCGCAGCTGATCGCCGTGCCGCTGGGCAATATCTTCAGTATCCCCTGCGCGGCCCCGGCGTACCTGGAAGCCAATGGCGTACCGGAAAGCCCCGAAGACTTGCACGGCCACCGTTGCCTGCGCATGTCTTACCCCCTGTACGAAGGCGACTGGGTGTTCCCGCAGGGGGTCGACCAGTGTGTGATCGTACCGAAGGACGGTTTCTCCACCAATGTTGCCGATGCCATGCTGGTAGCCAGCGAGCTGGGCATGGGTATTGGCCTGTTGCCGTTCTACACCGCCAGCCAGGCGATCGGGCAGGGGCGGCTGTGCCGCCTGTTGGCGCCGTATCGGCTGCGCGAGAGTGCGCTGTATGCGATCTACCCGTCACGGCACTACCTGGATGCCAAGGTGCGTACCTGGATCGACTACCTCAAGGAGCAGTTGCCAGCGCTGTTCGAAAGGCACGCCGAGGTGGTGGACGACGCCCGCTACTGGCGCTAGCTGGCAGAGCCTGGCGCCAGGGTGCGGTCGTCGACCTACTAAAGCGTGTAGTGCTTCAATTCCCGCGCAATCAGCATGCGCTGGATTTCGCTTGAGCCTTCGTAGATCTGGGTGATCCGCGCATCGCGGTAGTAACGCTCTACCGGGTAGTCTTCCAGGTAGCCGTAGCCGCCATGTACCTGGATCGCCATCGAGCACACCCGTTCGGCCATTTCCGAGGCGAACAGCTTGGCCTGGGATGCCTCTGACAGGCACGGCCTGCCGGCGCTGCGCAGGCGCGCAGCATGCAGGATCAGCAGCCGCGCGGCGTTGACCTGCACCTGCATGTCGGCCAACAGGTTGGCGATGCTCTGGTGCTCGTTGATCGGCTTGCCGAATTGCACACGGTCCCGGGAATAACCCAGCGCTGCTTCGAACGCCGCACGGGCGATGCCCAGCGCTTGCGCGGCGATACCGATCCGGCCCCCTTCGAGGTTGGACAAGGCGATGGCCAGGCCCTTGCCGCGCTCACCCAGCAGGTTGGCGGCCGGCACCCGGCAGTTGTCGAACGTGACCGCGCAGGTGTCAGAGGCGCGGATGCCCATCTTATGTTCGCTGCGGTCGACTTTGAAACCCGGGTTGTCG
Organism: Pseudomonas sp. CJQ_9; assembly: GCF_043106615.1. Taxonomy (NCBI): domain Bacteria; kingdom Pseudomonadati; phylum Pseudomonadota; class Gammaproteobacteria; order Pseudomonadales; family Pseudomonadaceae; genus Pseudomonas; species Pseudomonas sp. CJQ_9. The sequence goes on from NZ_JBICMS010000099.1 coordinate 297,590, forward strand.
GTGGGCACCAGAAAGGCCGACAGGCCCTTTTTGCCCAGGTCCGGGTCGGTAACCGCAAACACGATCGCCAGGCCGGCACGCCGGGCATTGCTGACGAACTGCTTGGCGCCATTGATTACCCACTGGCCGTCTATCAACTCTGCGCGGGTCCGCAGGTTATGCGCCTCGGAGCCAGCTTGCGGCTCGGTCAGGCAGAAGCAGCCAATCACTTCACCCGTGGCCAGGCGCGGCAGCCATTGCTGCTGTTGGTCGGCCGTGCCATACGCCAGCAGGGGGCCACAACCTACCGAGTTATGAATGCTCATCATCGCCCCGGTGGCGCCACAGCCGGCGGAAACTTCCTCTACCGCCAGGGCATAGGCAACGTAGTCGGTGTAGCTGCCGCCAAAGTCTTCGGGCACGACCATGCCCAGCAGGCCCAGTTCGCCCATCTTGCGCACCACGTCGTCATCGATCCAGCCGGCCTTTTCCCAGGCCTGGGCGTGCGGGGCGATTTCGCCACGGGCAAAATCGCGCGCCATGTCGCGGATCATGATCTGTTCTTCGCTCAGTTCCAGGTCTTGCATCGGTGTACTCCCGGGCTCACAGGCCTTCGAAGAATTGTTCGACCCGCTGGCGTTGCAGTGCAGCCAGGGTGGGTGGGTTCCAGCGCGGTTGCTTGTCCTTGTCGATGATCAGGGCGCGTACGCCTTCGATGATGTCGCCATGCTGGAACCACTGGCGGTCCAGGTGCAGTTCCATGGCAAAGCACGCTTCCAGATCCCGTTCGCGGCCCCGGCGCAGCATCTCCAGCGTAACGGCCATGGCCAGCGGCGAGCGGCTTTCCAGCTGATCGGCGGTGACCATGGCCCAGGCGTGGCTGTCGCCAATGCTGACCGCGCGCAATTGCTCGACGATGGCCGGCAGGTCGGGCAGGGCGAAGAAGTGATCGATGACCGGGCGCAGTTTTTCCAGCGGGGCATCCTCCAGCACCTGGCTACCGAGCCTGGCCAGCAGGCCCTGCAGGTCTTTGAGCGGGTGGTCGCCGAAACTCAGCTGGTCCAGGCCCTGATCCAGGGCGGCGAGCTGGTCGCTGGCCAGGTACCAGTCGGCCAGGCCGCAGTACAGCGCATCGGCGGCCTGCACCTGTGCGCCGCTCACACCCAGGTAGATGCCCAGCTCGCCGGGGAGGCGCGACAGAAAATAACTGCCGCCCACGTCGGGAAAATAGCCAATGCCGACTTCAGGCATACCCAGGCGGCTGCGCTCGGTCACCACACGCAGGTCACAGCCCTGGGCCAGGCCCATGCCACCGCCGAGGGTGAAGCCGTCCATCAGCACCAGCACCGGTTTGCGGTAACGGTGGATGGCCAGGTCGAGGGCATACTCCTCGACGAAAAAGGTCTCATGCAGCGTATCGCCGGCCTTGAAGCTGTCGTGCAGCGAACGGATATCGCCACCGGCGCAAAAACCCTTGGGGCCTGCACCGCGCAGCACCACCGCCCGTACGTGCGGGTCCCGAGCCCACTGCTCCAGGTGGTGGCGCAGGCTACGGACCATGTCCAGGGTAAGGGCATTGAGGCCGGCGGGGCGGTTCAGTGTCAGGTGGCCGACCTGGTTGCGGACCTCGGCCAGTACATGGTCGGTGGCCGAGGTGTAAGCGTGCGCAGTCATTGCCTTCTCCCTGCTTTGTTATTGATTTTCCAAGTGAAGTCTGGATTCCGCTGGAGGATCTGGCGATCCTTGCATGCGAATTTGCCTTGTACAATCGACAAATCTGCAGGGGGAATCTGCATTTTTGCGTGCCTGGAAGTGTTGCCACTCTAGCAAGGTTTCAGGTTTACCGGGCTGGGTTGGTGTGTGGGTAGCCGATGTTATTGGGGGGTGGTGGACTCGCGCTGAGAGTTAACTGCCGTGGTAGGGGTACTGGATCAATTGATCGATGGCATGGGTATCAAGGTGGGTAGGGCTCGGCATTGCAGGGGCCTATGTAGGGAGATGTAAAGGTGTACGGACTCGTGTCGAGCGCGACAACAGGCGTGGTGATTGATGCCTGTTGTGCGCCCGCTCATCTCAGTTTCATGACTTCAACGGTGAACGCTGCCGTGTGAGGCGCTAGCGATCAAGCTAGCGCCGCAGGCGGTTTTCATGCCATCGAGGGCAACGGGCACGCCGTTGACTCGGTAAGTGGAGCTGCCTTCGATAATTGGAAATGCCCCCTTGCACTTTGGGCAAAGCACCATGTTTCCTTTCCCAGTCATGGGCTTGCCGTTGAGGTTGGTGTGGGGGATGGAGTCAATCACCACTCCTCCATGATCAGTTGTATCCCCCAGTCTTATTATACTCCTCAATATAAGTTGCCTCTCAAGAGCCGATGTACTTATAGGTTAGTTTGGGGTTGGTAGTGTTTGTAGACATCTCGATATGAATAATGGCCTCGCCCGGCTCTCCATCCGCGAACAGGATACATTCGATGCCTATAGCCCCGTCATTCATATGAAATGCCTCGATGAAGGACCTGCCGCCGCCGGCTGACTCGGATGCTCTGTCCTTCGGAGGTGCAGTAAGGATAGTCGAAGTATCATAATAATTCTCTAAGCTTTCGATGATTTCTTCCTGTATCTCTTGTGATATGTTGAATTCACTAGATAGGGTGGCGCTATCTCTTTTAGAGATCGAATTTATAAGGTTTGAAAGTGCAGAGTATTGTTGTGCGCTAAGGTTGACTTCCATCATTTTCTCCTGGCTCGTGCTGCTGGTGTTAGTGTTGTGGTTCCCGCTGAGGCGCCGAGTCCGGTTAAGTAGCCTCGTGCTTTGAGTGTGGCGCATTTTGAGGCTGCCGGGCTGAGCCCAGCCGCTCGGAGTGAGTTAAATGCTACTACAGTTTCACTCCCAAGCAATCCGGCGGTTGAAGAATTATTTTGCGACTGGTTGGCTCTGTAATGAGGCGTTCCTTTAGTTTTTCCATCTTGGTTTCTGCCTTCAATGCTGACAGTTATTGCGTCTGAAGTATTATAGTTCTTTAGCTTGGCGACGGCTGCGTCTTGGTAGATGTGATGAGAATCTTGAAGGCCTCCAATCCTCTTCAGGTCTCCATGTCGGCCTGTAATCACACCCTCAGCGGCAAGGATTTTTTCGCACTCACAGGGGCAGTATGATGCGAGTCCGAGGGGGTCTATCCAGTTATTGGGATTCGGTGCATAACTGTATGTATTTATACCGCCAGAGAATCCAATTGGATCCTTGCTAATAAAGCGCCCGAGGTCGGGGGCGTAGTAGCGATGTCTGTTGTAGTGGAGGCCAGTCTCAATATCAAAATATTGCCCTTTAAAGCGTAGAGGATTTCCGATTGCAGGCCACAGGGCCGTCTCGCCTCTTACTTCCTGTGCCAGCCCCCACGCTTTGTAATTGCCGCTCCAAGAAATCTGCGCGTCTTCATCCGTCACTTCCATTGGCGTTCCAAGCTGATCGCATTGATACCAGGCGAAGGTATCTACAGATGTTGGGTTCGGTTTGTGTAGCCACACCGGATCGCGATCAATGTTGTAGTTATCGCCGTAGGTGGGTTGCGGCAACAGGTCGAGCGTCGAGTTGATTACCGTCTGCGCAACGGGAACGAATGTTCCAGGCTCAAACACGTAGTGGGTCGTACTACCGCCGCGTTCCTCCCGGTCACGACACTCCGTAGCGAGCGTGTCACCTTCCCAGGTGAACCAGGTGAACCCGCAGCCCAGTTCCTCATCCCGCTGCCGTCGAGCGTTTTCGTTCCACAGTGGACCTGCCTGCGGGCGATCCCGGTACTTGGAGCGAGAGTTCTTGTAGAGACGACGGCCAAGTGCGTCATAGGCGAAATCGACAATCAGCCGGTCATCTTCGTATCGCCGCAGCCGGTTGTAGAGGTCCCACGTGAAGTGACCTGCTTTGCCATTCTCGTTCCGTTCCAGCAGGTTGCCGCGCTCGTCGTAGCGGTACTGTGTCCCGCAGTAGCTGCGCAGTACGTTGTCGCCGATCTTGCGTGGTGAATGCGGATTTGGCCCAGGCGGAGCCTGAGGGTCGAGCAGGTTGCTCGCTGGGTCAAAGGCAAAAAGCTCCTTGTCATTGTTGAGCCTGGCTTCGAGCAGCCGCCCCACGGGATCGTATCGGTACCGAAGGTCCCCGCGATTCAGGTCATTGATATGAGTGAGCTGCCCAGCTTCATCGTACCGATAGCTGCGCATGGCGATGCGCTTGGTGGCGCCGTGGTGTGCCAACGTCTGTTCGAGCAATTGGCCGTTTGGTGTCCAAGTCTGGCGTTGTACCAAGCCATTGCCCTGCACGCGGGTAATTTCCCGGTGCAGATCATCGCGTTGGTAGTTGAGCAGTTCGCGATCGTCGAACTTCAGCCCCAGCAGGTGCCCGCTGCCATAGGTCAACCAGCTGACCCGGTGCCCGTCGGGCCTTGTGGTAGCAATGCGCAGGTTGAGCGCGTCGTATTCATGGGTGAACACCGCGACCTTTGGCTGTTGCATGTACTTGAAATGCTGGTGTTCTCGGGTGTTGTTACCCGCCAAGTCATAGAACCACTGCAGCTTGCAGGCATGATTTTCCGCGAGTAGCAAGCGGCCATTGCCGTCATAGGCGAAGGTTTCGGTTTCCCAAACTTTGCCACCACGCTCCCCTGCGCTGCGCTCGACCAGGCGGCCCATCGGGTCGTACTCGAAGTGGGTGATACGGTCACCATCGAGGCGGCGGGTAGGTAGCTCACTGCTGTTGTCGTAGAAGTAGTCGGTGGTCTGTTTGTCGAAACCGGTTTCCATGACCAAGCGGCCCACGGGGTCGTACTTGAAGCTGGCCTCGCTGTTGTTCTCGTTGCGCAAGCGCACCAACTGACCGATCTTGTCCCAGTGGTAATGGAGGGTGGAATCGTCGGGGTTGAGGCGCTGTTGGATCAGCCCGGCTTCGTTGTAGGTCCAGGTGGTGCGACGGTGCAGGGCGTCGACGTAGCTGAGCAGACGGCCTTCGGCATCGTATTCGAAATGGTCTCGGGTTTTGTCGGGATACACCAGGCTGCTGAGATGGCCCGCCTCGTAGTGGTAGTCGGTTTCTTCACCCGCGGCATTGATCAGCTTCGTCAGTTGTCCGAAGGTGTCGTCTTTCCATTGGGTGGTTTGCCCGAGCAGTCGGTGTAGCTGGCCAGGTGTTCGTCAACTAATCAGGGCTCTCTCCTGTGCTGAGAGCGGCGACAAAAGGCGTGGTTATTGACGCCCGTTGCGCGCCGACTCATCTCAGTTTCATGATTTCAACGATGAACGCTGCCGTGTGATGCGCTAGCGATCAAGCTGGCGCCGCAGGCGGTTTTCATGCCGTCGAGGGCGACGGGCACGCCGTTGACTCGGTAAGTGGAGCTGCCTTCGATAATCGGAAATGCCCCCTTGCACTTTGGGCAAAGCACCATGTTTCCTTTTCCTGCCATGGCTTTTCCGTTGAGGTCGGTGTGGGGGATCGAGTCTATGACGCGCCCCCCGTGATCGGTCATATCCCCTAGTCGAACTATATTCATGATTTTACGCTCGATTTGAAGGTGCTCCAACACACTAATTCAACTGAATATTTTGGAAAGCACCGCTTTTTGTAGTCATGTTGTGTCTTCACTATTTTGGTTTTGGTAACCGCGCGTTCGAATTTTTACTTTCTGATAGCAGTGGCTTGAATCCTGGGGTTTTGTTTTTGTATTGATATTTCCCGGTCCTCAGGAATCGATGCCACTGTTTGTTTAGTATTAGAGCCTCTTCAGTCCAGAAGTGATTCTTGAGAATGTCTCCGTTACTTGCTGTAATGCCAGGATTAGAGTGTTTCTTAAGTAATTTACGAAGTTCTTTGTTTACTTTGTCAGAAATTGGTGATGGGTCAGACCCGAAGTGAGAGCCGCCTAGGGCGAATTCATCCTCTCCACCGAAGGTTGCAGTGACAAAACCTTGTCGGTTGTCTCTTAATATTTTTCCCTGAGGTAAGTTATGTAGCTGTTCGCTATTCTCAGGGGTTCCAATAAGCAGTCCGAGCGGTGAAGCTTCAGTCCATGCGTCTTGTTTATGTGCGGATAACGGCTCGTATAATGACTCGGGGCTGTTTGCGCCATAGATTGTTAGTCCGGTTTTTATTGCTAGTTCTTTGTTTATGTTTATGAATTCGCGGAGTGTCATGAAGATAGTGATGTCCATCATTTTTTATCCTTGCAAGGACAGTAGGCGCGGAACTGAATCTCATCAGGTACGTCACCATTTTGCGTACGGTTTTTCAAGTCATCCATTGCTAGTACCTCGCGTTTCACTGGCTGGCCGTTGACGTAAGTTCTGCCGACTTGGCCGTAAATGAGTTTTCCCTCGCTGTCAAGAATTACGATATCTGCACGCCTACCATTCTTGTGCCCGCCTGGAGTAGGAATCAGTCTCTCATTCTTAACTCCACCCCCAGAAAGGACTGAACCGCCATTGTCGATGACCTCTCTGCCCCAAGCGGCAATGACCTCGTTGTGGGGGCCCTTACCTCCTGGAACAGGCCCGCGTTGTGCGAGACCTAGTGGGTCTATCCAAAATATGGGATTGTATGCGTACTGATATAAATTTATTCCACCTATTAGACCAATGGGGTCCTTGCTGATGAAGCGTCCGAGATGAGGGGTGTAGTAGCGATACCTGTTGTAGTTAAGATGGGTTTCGATGTCATAGTATTGCCCTTGAAACCGTATTGGATTGTCAATGATAGTGTGATTTGTTTTGATGCTCCCTATCTCTTTTGCCATTCCCCAGGCTTTGTAGGCCCCACTCCACGCAATTTCTCCATTTGCATCCGTAACCTCCATAGGGGTGCCAATCTGATCGCATTGATACCAGCCGAACGTGTCTACCAGCGTTGGATTTGGCTTGTGCAGCCACACCGGGTCCCGATCAATGTCGTAGTGATCGCCGTAGGTAGGTTGTGGTAACAAATCGAGCGTCGAGTTGATTACCGCCTGCGCAACGGGAACGAATGTTCCAGGCTCAAACACGTAGTGGGTCGTACTACCGCCGCGTTCCTCCCGGTCACGGCACTCCGTAGCGAGCGTGTCACCTTCCCAGGTGAACCAGGTGAACCCGCAGCCCAATTCCTCATCCCGCTGGCGTCGAGCGTTTTCGTTCCACAGTGGACCTGCCTGCGGGCGATCCCGGTATTTGGAGCGAGAATTCTTGTAGAGACGACGGCCAAGTGCGTCATAGGCGAAATCGACAATCAGCCGATCATCTTCGTACCTTCGCAGCCGGTTGTAGAGGTCCCAGGTGAAGTGACCTGCTTTGCCATTCTCGATTCTTTCCAGCAGGTTGCCGCGCTCGTCGTAGCGGTACTGTGTCCCGCAGTAGCTGCGCAGTACGTTGTCGCCGATCTTGCGTGGTGAATGCGGATTTGGCCCAGGCGGAGCCTGAGGGTCGAGCAGGTTGCTCGCTGGGTCAAAGGCAAAAAGCTCCTTGTCATTGTTGAGCCTGGCTTCGAGCAGCCGCCCCACGGGATCGTATCGGTATCGAAGGTCCCCGCGATTCAGGTCATTGATATGAGTGAGCTGCCCAGCTTCATCGTACCGATAGCTGCGCATGGCGATGCGCTTGGTGGCGCCGTGGTGTGCCAACGTCTGTTCGAGCAATTGGCCGTTTGGCGTCCAAGTCTGGCGTTGTACCAAGCCATTGCCCTGCTCGCGGGCAATTTCCCGGTGCAGATCATCGCGTTGGTAGTTGAGCAGTTCGCGATCGTCAAACTTCAGCCCCAGCAGGTGCCCGCTGCCATAGGTCAACCAGCTGACCCGGTGACCGTCGGGCCTTGTGGTAGCAATGCGCAGGTTGAGCGCGTCGTATTCATGGGTGAACACCGCGACCTTTGGCTGCTGCATGTACTTGAAGTGCTGGTGCTCACGAGTGTTGTTGCCCGCGAGGTCGTAGAACCATTGCAGCTTGCAGTCTTTGTTTTCGGCGAGCAGCAATCTGCCGTTGCCGTCGTAAGCGAAGGTCTCTGTTTCCCAAACCTTGCCGCCGCGCTCGCCCGCGTTACTCTCGACCAAACGGCCCATTGGGTCGTACTCGAAGTGGGTGATACGGTTACCATCGAGGCGGCGGGTAGGTAGCTCACTGCTGTTGTCGTAGAAGTAGTCGGTGATCTGTTTGTCGAAACCGGTTTCCATGACCAAGCGGCCCACGGGGTCGTACTTGAAGCTGGCCTCGCTGTTGTTCTCGTTGCGCAGGCGCACCAACTGACCGATCTTGTCCCAGTGGTAATGGAGGGTGGAATCGTCGGGGTTGAGGCGCTGTTGGATCAGCCCGGCTTCGTTGTAGGTCCAGGTGGTGCGACGGTGCAGGGCGTCGACGTAGCTGAGCAGACGGCCCTCGGCATCGTATTCGAAACGGTCTCGGGTCTTGTCGGGATACAACAGGCTGCTGAGATGGCCCGCCTCGTAGTGATAGTCGGTTTCTTCACCCGCGGCATTGATCAGCTTCGTCAGTTGCCCGAAGGTGTCGTATTTCCATTGGGTGGTTTTGCCCGAACAGTCGGTGTAGCTGGCCAGGTGTCCGTCAGGCGTATAGCTAAGTTTTTTCTCGCCGCCATTGGCGTCGGTGATAGCGATGAGCAGGTTATCGCTGTTGTAGGCGTACTGAGTTCTATTCTCCAGCGGATCGAGGGTTTCGATAACGTTGCCGCGTTGGTCGTAATCGTACTTCCACAGCCCACCCTCGGCATCGCGCGTCTTGAATCGCTGATTTAGCTCGTCGTAGGCATGATGTACTGACTGGCCGTCTGGGCGGGTGTGTTGCAGGAGGTTGCTGCGTTCGTCGTAGGCATATCGGTCTATGCTTCCGTCCCGATGAACGTGTTGCACGACATTCATTGCATCGTCGCGGAAGAACCACTCTTCATTGCCGTCAGGATGAACGACACGATAGGTGTAGCCGAGGATGTTGTAATAGTGCTTGGTCTCGTAGCCAAGGGCATCCGTGACGTACGTCAGACGAATATTGCGATCCCACTCCAGCCGTACTTCATAGCTACCATCATCAGCCCACTCGTGAACGGCCTTGGCATCAGGCCCATCACCCAGCCATTCCAGGTTCATTGCCCGCCCGGTACGGTCGGTATAGCGCGTGATCAGATGGTGTTGATGCTCATACTTCCATTGCCGTTGATGCTCATCTTTCGCGCAGATGAGGTCGCCTTCGCTGTCGTACTCGTATGTACTCAACTGACGCGTCGGCAGGCCGCCCTCCATCAGCCATAGGCTAACGATGTGACCACTGTTATCAATCTCTGAATGAATGTGCTGGTGCAGGTCGTCATTTTGATAGGTCAGCAGGTCGGAAAGGATATGGCGACCCCCGTTGAAGTGCTCGTAATGCAGGGCCACGCGGGCTCCGCCACGCCGCCGGATACCTACCAGTCGAAAGACATCCCCAACCTCTTCATACTGCTCTTCAACTTCGTGACCGCGCGCCAACGACAGTGTGCTTTCGCCGGTGCGAACGATTACGACTTCCTCGATCGGGTCATGGTGGAACTTGCCGATTTTGGGCAGCGGGTAGTCATGTGATCGTCCATCATCGGCCTGATAGGTTAGGTTGTCTTCGAGAACGTTGAAGTGCACGGTGTAGGGGGATATCCAGCGGGCACCCAATGGGCCGAGATCGAGTGCTGATTGGCTGGATCGGTAGTTGCGAGTCCAAGAGATGGGGAATGGCCCGGAGAGGGTAAAATCGGTATGTATAAGCTGTTCCGAGCCCCGAGCGAATGTGATGCTGTTCTTCGTGCAGGGGCATGTCCCATTTTTGGCGGGCTTGGCGTCTTGTCGTGGACCAGGCTGTTTACCGATGGCGCCCAGCTCATGTTGATTGCTTACGCCCTTGGCCTGTTTTATGCCAGTAGGCGAAACATTGGCGCTTAGGTGAGCGCGCTTGCGCCCAGCGGCCTTGGCCACCATGGTGAGCAGATAGGCGATGCTATGTGCATTTCCGGCGTTGGCGAGATCCTTGAAGCTGTCCTCCACTTTGGTGGCCAGTTGCCGAAGGAGTGCGACATATTTGAAGCCAATTTTCTTGATCCAAGGCGGAATAAGTTTGGATAGCTGATTCAGCGCTTCAACGGCAGCGTATTCGATAGGCAGAGTTGCGTGTTTCGCCAGTTCCTCGAAGAACGAAAGGGACTCGCTTGAGGCTGCAGGCTTGTGTTTCAACTGGCCCCGGAGGAAGTCATCGACGCCGCCAGCGACCGACAGCATCAGTGCTTTGCCGGAGCTGCCGCACTTCGTCAGTATTCCTGATAGTTCGGCTTGAGCGTAGGTTACAAAGTTTTCCAACTCCCCTAATATCGTTGCGTTGAGGTGATTGGTCAGGACGGTTATCAATGCGTCACCGATCGCACCTTTGGGATTAGCGTTTACCTGCTGCCTGACCAAGTGTAAGGCGGGCCTGAGGCTCTTTCTTGCGAATGCCATGGCCGGTGGAAACGGGATCATGCCGATCAGATTGATTCCGAGGCTGACCCAATCAAGCAGGCTTGGGTTCTCATTTTCTGTCAGCGCGATGATGTCCCCTACGGCGTCTATCGCGGCCATGATGTTGTTGGCGATGGGAATGAACTCGGCAGCCGTTTTCAAGTTGGCCAGGTTTAATCTGTTCTCGCTGATTTCCCTTAGCCAGAGGTCGACGCTATTGGCACCTTCTTCAATGTCCTCGTCGGGTATATCTTTGATCGGCGCTACGGCGGTTTCGGCTGGACGTGCAGATGGTGGCGTGCTCATGGTTTTGTCTTCCCCACTGGCGCGGAAACCAGGGTCTTCAGTTCATCGGATGCTTGGTTCTTGAGCACTTGTTTGAGCAGTCCCCTGACATCTGAGGCCGAGGTGACCGATGCATTCGAGAGAATGGTGTCGGCGATCTGCTGGGCTGCTTGAATGGCGTTTTCGGCGACCGTAGAGTCCGCAGCGGGGTGGTTGCTGCCTTTAATCTCACTTGCTGGCGACCATGTTTCAGTCGGGTCTTTGCCCAGCGTCACCTTGGCCGGCCCGGAGGCGAGCCCTGCCACGCTGGCGAAGCCCTCGCTATTCAGTGTGCCTGTGAACACCCGGCCGAGCGCATCTTCTACGCGGTAGTCAGCCTTGTCGTAGGCATGGCGGCTGGCATAGTGCTGGAGCACTTCCAGGTTGCCTGCGCCCGCCTTGAGGTCTTCAGGAAACGCCGCCGCTTGGCTTTTCGAGCCTTTGTAAATGAAGTCGGTAGCATGCGCGGTGTACTGACCCGCCGTGGCGTGCACGATGCCACCTGCGTTGTAGGTGGTGCTGCTGCCACCGGCCAGGATCACCAGTTCTTCCTTGGCACTGAGCGTGATCCGCTCGGCAGTGACGCTGACCTTGAGCTTGGCCAGCAAGTTAATGTTGTCCTTCAGCGCCTTGAGGTCGATATCACCGGACGCTGCAACCAACCGCCAACCCATGCTCTGCACGAACTGCCGCACCCCTCGACTGGCACTGATCAGTAGGCGCTTGCCGATGGCCATGCTGGTGTGCCCACCCGTGCTCAGGCCCAGGTGCTCGCCGCTGGCGATGTGGGTGGATTCCGGTGTGCTGGTGGCGATGCCGGTCGGGCTGGCGAGCACCAATTGCGGGTCGGCCAGTTCGGGGAAGCGGTTGGCTTCGGGGTTGCCGCCGCTACCGCGAATGGCAGCGTGCTGCGCCTTGAGCGCATCACCCACCTCATCCTGATCGCCATCTTCCTGGGCCAGATGATTGCGGGCCTCGCTGGCAAAGGTGGTGTGATATTCCTGCGCCGTTTTAAGGCGCTCGGCGGTCTCCGCCAAATCCGTGTGGTGTTCGCTCGCGCGGGCTCGCAGTTCGGTGCTCAGCAGTAGGCCGCCGCCAGCACGGACCACGCCGTGGGTATCGGTGCGCAGCTCGAAGCCTTGGCCCCGGCCCCTGCCACCGGCGTGGCGCGGATGGGTGAGGTAGCCAAGGTTCAGCGCCGAGTGATCGTGATCGCTCATCAGCGCCGCGCTGATCTGCCCGGTGGTATCGTCCAGGCGCAGTTCGTTGTGGCGCTGGCCGTGGTGCTCCTTGCTGCGGATCGGGCTCACGGCCTTGAATTCGGGCAAACGATACGGTGTGCGGTTGACCACGTGGTAGCTGCGCCCAGTGATCATCGGCTGGTCGGGGTCGCCGTTGAGAAAGCTCACCACCACTTCCTGGCCGATGCGGGGAATGGCCATATGGCCCCAGGTGGCGCCGGCCCAGGCCTGGGTCACGCGGACCCAGCATGAGCTCTTGTCGTCTTCATGGCCCAGGCGGTCCCAGGGAAATTGCACGCGCACACGGCCATGCTCGTCGCAGTAGATTTCCTCGCCGGGCGGCCCGACCACCTTGGCCATCTGTGGGCCTTCGATGACGGGTTTGGGGCGTGCCGGGGCATGCCATTCGACCTCGGCAGGGATCAGGGTGGCGGTATAGTGATAGGAGGTGCCGTGCTCGGACTCGGCGGCATCTTCTTCCAACGCGGTGAACTGGCGCCCTTCATGCTTGATGCGCAGCGGCCTCCAGAGGATGTTCATGTCCTCGCGGGCATGGCCCGCCAGTTGGAAGGCAATGCCCGGCCGCAGGCGGGCATCGTCGCCAGCGACCTCGGCCACGCGGGCATCGCCGAACAGGGCGTTGACCTTGGTCTGCGTAAAGGGTTTGCCGGCGTTATCGTGCTTGAAGCGACCGGGGTAATCGTAGCGTTCGTAGTCGTTCTGCTGGTTGCTGGCCGCCAGTGGGAACTGGGTCTGCTGCAGGTCGTAGCGTGGGTGGGAAAAGGTGTAATCGCGCTGGGTCTGTACGTTGCTGCGCACTTGCTCGCGGTAGTTGAATTGATGCAGGCAGGGCTGTTCGGCGATACCGCCGCGGTTGGCGACGTACATGACCGGTTCGCCTTCCAGTGTGCCGAACTGGCTGATCTGGTCGGCCTGGATCACCGTGTGGCGGCCTTCGCTGTGCTCGAAGATCGAGATCAGGCCTTCTTCGGCCGACAGGCGCCAGAAGAAGTCGAGGTCCAGGTCACCTGCCTGGACGCAGAATTCGCGGCTCTGGTGGGGGGCGACCACGTACTGTTTCAGCGTACCCCACAGCCGTTCACGGAACAGTTCATCGATCAATTGCGGCACCGGCCGGTGCTGGAAGATACGCCAGTCCGACTGCAAGCCGGCGCGCGCCAACTGCGGCTCGACCACGGCGCGGTAGCGGGTGCGGCGGTGGCCAGTCTTGCCTTGTTCGAAGCTGCTGACCAGGCCATGGACATGGCGTACTGCCTCATTCTGCTGCCAGATCGTGAGCGTGGCGGGTTGGTCGAGCAGTTTGGCGAAGTCGGCATCCTCGGCGAAGCTGACCAGTTCTATTTCTAGCCGGTACAGCTCGCTGATGGCCTCGATCAGTTCGAAGGAGACGACATCGAATGCGATAGCCTCATCGGCCGGTGTACTGAAGGTAAAGCGCACATCGTTCAAGTTGCTCATGCAGAACTCCTGCTGTTCATTCCTTCGGGCAGGTTTATAGGGCTGGCTGCGTGGCGATGCGCGCAGCAAAAGTGCATTCAAGACCGTAGTGAGGAATTCATTTCGTGTCGCCGACGAAACTTCCGTAAGTGTCGTAGGAAAGTTCGCTAAATGCGGATTTCCAACTTTTCATGGGCAAAGCCGTACTTGCTGCGCTGATGAGCGCAGTGACTGCTGAGTCATATCAATCCGGCAGAGCCGGATTTAGGGTTGGAGCATTGTTTGCAGTGAAGCCAATACTTGCTGGGTAATGCCGTCGAGTTTTATCGACAAGTAGGCGTAAACGCTTGTGCAGATCACGCCCATGACCACCCAAGGTGTCCACCAGGGCAATTGGCGATGCATGCGGTAGTGACGGGGCGCCACATTGCTGAACGGGTCCGTCAGGCGCTCGGTTTTCACGCGGGTTTCGCGCAGTTGCAGGACGCGTTTACGCAGCCGGTCAATCCAGACCTCCAGTTCCGCGTCACCATTGGTGCGGTTGGCGTACTTGCCGCGGTAGCCTAGTGCCAGGCACCAGAACAGGAACACGAACAGGTCATAGCGGGCTTCGGGTGCTTCGAGCAGGCGTTCGAGCACGCTGAAGAACTTCTCCCCACCCCAGGTTTCCTGGTGAATGGCGCTGAGCAGCGACTGGGCTTTCCAGGGCGAGCCTTGCCCCCATGGTGTCGCCATCACGGCTTCATCAACCACGCAGCACAGGCTGTAGGAGAACACCACGCGGTCGCCTTCGTCGCACTGCTCAAGCTGACGCACTTCCTCGACCATGCCAAGGATCAGGGTTTTGACGTGGGCGTACAGTTGCTCGGCGTGCTCGTATTTCTCTGTGCCTTCCAGGCGGATGACTAGGCCAAGGAGTGGCGAGGCGATGTCCAGAATGGGGTTCAAGGTGTTTGAGCGGGTGTTAAAGCCTAGGGCATCGAACTGTGGGAAGAGCTCGCTCTGGGTCTGCGTTCTGCGCGCATCTGTATGACCTCGTTCGTAATCTTGCTCAGGCACATTCTTCACGGTAGACCTCCTGGTCACATGACCGGCTGCTGCCCGGTACGGGCTGGCCACAGCTGGCGGGTTGCGTTGGCGGTATTGACGATCTGCAACTGATGGAAGGAATTGCTGCTGGCATACAGCGCCATGAAGTGCGACAGCACGTTACCGAACAGCTGCACCTCGCCCTCGCATTCGAAGCCTGCGGGGTCGATGTGCAGGGTGGTGCGCAGTCCGCGCATGGGTAGGCCTTTGATCAGCCAGTCGTAGGGTTCGCTGTCCACCTGCTTGATGGCGTTCAGGCGTTGCTGCGTTGTGCGCTGTTGCTGTAGGTCGTGCATGCCCACAAAGTCATAGGCGCGCAGGACCGACGCCAACGCAGCCGGGGACGACAGCGACAGGTTGTTCAGGGCCAGGTTGGATATCAGTGCCCAATGGCGGTCGCCATGGCCACCGCTTTGCAGCATCGGTGGGTAGCAACGAGAAGGACGGGTCAGGTTGCGGTAGGTGACGAAGGACGGGGTGTCCTGAGTTGTCACATCGACATCACCCACCTTGAGCTGTTGCGCCCGTGTGCCGTTGCTGCAGGTCAGCTCGATGCTCAGGCGTTCCTGCTGGGCGAGATAGGGCGTGAGGTTTCGCTGCACCAGGCTCACACGGTGCTGCACCCTGTCGTTCACAGGTTCATGCTCGATGTCGAGCTTGTAGTAGCGTGGCGACGGCTCGGCAAGAGGAAAGCGCGAGTCCAGTGCCTCGAACGGTTTGAAATCCTGAACCACTCGATGGGATTTCTGGTGCAGGCTGCTGACACGATCAACGCTGAAAATCTCGTCTTGCCCACCGTTCTGCCGCCCGGGCTTTATCAGTTTGCTCACGGTCTGCCCATCCAGGGCGATGGGGTCGGCCAGGCGGGGGAACAGGTTGATTGCCGGGACGCAGTTGAGCAACACGGTTGTCCGATCAATTCGCAGGTCAGGCGGTAGTGGGGCGTTGAAGCGGAACTCCAGCTGCAGGTGCGTGGCTGCCTCATCCGGCCAGACATTCTGCAGGCCGTCGATGCGAAAGCCATGAAAGCGTTCGGGAAAGCAGAAAAACTCCTGCAGAACACGGTAGCTATCCAGCTGCCCGCCAGCGCTGGGCAGCAGCGCTTCATCGGGGTCGAAGCCGATGAACGTCACCGAAGGTGGGAGTGAAAAGCGGTGTTCGCCAACGTGCAGGTAGAGTTTGTCCAGATGCACCGCTAGCCACTGATACACCGTCAGCGCGTTGCGCTTGCCGCCTGCCAGATGAAACTGCAGGTGATCACACCGCATGCGCCGCAGCGGTTGCTCGGTCAGGGTGGCGAGGTCGATGGACATCACCGGCGCGTCTGCACTGGGCCGAGCGGTAACGCTGCGGACCTCCAGAGGTGCGAGGGCCAGGTCCACACAGGTGCGGAACTCGCAGCGCACACCCTCGACCGGGCGGGCGAACACGGGGGTTCCTTTGGGCAGTAGCTGGGTCTCGGTCAACGCATGATCGGCTGGTGTGAACTGCATCAGCGTCATGCTGGGCAGTGGCCGTAGAACGTTTGGGTAAACCAGTTGCAACAACGGGTGGGTCAACTCGGGCAGATGGTCGTCGACCTTCATGGCCAAGCGTGCGGTGAGGAAGGCGAAGTGCTCCATCACGCACTCGGCGTCTGCATCTGAGGCGGTACTGCCAAGGAAGGGGGCAAGCCGCGGCTCGTCTGCCACGAAATCGTCACCTAGCGTCTGGAGGTAGCGCTGCTCCAGCCTGAACCAGTCTTTAAACTTCATGTTTAGTATGTCGTCTGCTCTGATTGGCGGCACTCGCCAAGGTTGATGTGGCAGGGTGGCTAATTGTTGTGGGAAACTTCCTACAACTTGCGGCTTAGTTGCGGTCTTCCCTTGTCGCTTGCCTTTTTAATAATGCCGTTGTTTTCACCTTGACTGCGAAAAATATGTAAGATGCTATTTCTTTGGGCACGTTATTGAATAATGTTTTTGAACGCTGTTACTGTCGTGGGGCTATGCCCTGAGGGGAATGGGTCATTCATGTTTGCAGTCGGTAAGGGTTACCGCGATGAAAATAAACAAGGACGGATGGCTGCGTGGTATATCGCTGGTGCAGCGTCAGGCAATGCCCGTAATCATTATTGTGATGCTGCTGTTACTTGCCGCAGCCGTGATCGGGTTGTGGTGGTGGGGGCCCCACTGGCAGTGGCGTGATCATCAGCCGTTGGCAGATGTGCCGGTGCGTGTTGCGTTGACCATGCTGCTGCTGGGCCTGCCAGGTGTAATCTGGACGGTACAGGTGCATCGGCGCAACCGCGCGATCATCCGCGAGCAGCAACAACAGCAGCGCGAGGTGGCGGACCCTTGCTTGCCGTATCTACACGCTCAGCAGCGCTCCCTCGACGCCAGTGTGGCGCGCTTGCGCGATAGCCGAGGTGGGCGAGGGCATCGCAACGATGTACCGTGGTACCTCATGCTCGGCGAGGAGAACGCAGGCAAGTCGAGTTTCATAAGCCGGTCGGATCAGCGTTTTGCGCTCACCAGGATCGAGCGTGGTGTCCTGCGGCGATCCAGCGCAGACCCGGACCTGGCGTTTGGTATTGACTGGTGGATCGGTGACGACGCGGTAGTCATCGACCCACCAGGCGCATTCATCAGTCAGCCTGAGCGCCCGGTGCAAGTGATCGAGGCCGTGCAGCCACCCTCAGCGAGTGAAAAAGAGGGGGAGGGTGAAGCTGAAGAAGTCACCGTTCAGGTTGCCAAGCCCACTGAAACCATCGGCCTGCCTGCCGGGGTTGAACGGCGCCTGTGGCGGCACATGATTGGCTGGCTTGCCCAGAACCGCAGCCGACGCCCGCTCAACGGCGTGGTCTTGCTGGTGGATATGGTTAACCTGTTCGGCCGCTCTGAAAAGGAGCGTCGTGACCTTGCATTCGTGCTGCGTGCGCGTTTGACGGAGCTGGGCGCCGAGCTGGGCACGCGCTTGCCGTTGTACGTGGTCATGAGCAAGATCGATCTGCTGGCCGGTTTCGAGGAACTGTTCGCCAAGCTGCCGGCCCGCGAGCGGGAAGAGGTGCAAGGTTTTACCTTCACCCTGGACTCGGTGAAGGACGTCGATGCCTGGCTGGATGAAATGGGCAAGGCCTACGAGCGATTCATCGAACAGCTCGGTAGCCAACTGCTCGCTGCCACCGAGCGGATGCCAGCTGCGGTGCGCAAGAGCGCGTACTCGCTGTTACGGGAGCTGAGCGGCGCTCATTCCATGCTGCTGGACTTCCTCGGCGACGTGCTGGCCAGTGACCGTTACACCACGCCGCCTCTGGTGCGGGGTGTGTACTTCTCTTCCGTGTACCAGCGCGGGGAGGTTCATAACCTGCTTGCGGACGCCTCTGCTCGGGCGTTTGCGTTCACGCCACCGGCACTGTCCACCAAGCCACAAGGCACGTCCGTGGTGTATTTCGCCCAACAGCTGCTGCAGCGGGTGGTCTACCCCGAAGCGGGCCTGGCCGGTGACAACCACAAGGTGACGCAGCACAAGGCCCGGCTGTTGCGAGGGGGCACGGTGGCCGCTGGCATCTGCGGGGTGGCGATGATCGGCGGCTGGCTGTACTTCTACAGCGTCAACCGCGACAAGGCCGAGCATGTTCTTCAGAAAAGCCATGCATTCAGCAGTACCGGCGCGGATACCCAGCAGGACCTG
The DNA here is from genome assembly GCF_043106615.1 of Pseudomonas sp. CJQ_9. Classification (NCBI taxonomy): domain Bacteria; kingdom Pseudomonadati; phylum Pseudomonadota; class Gammaproteobacteria; order Pseudomonadales; family Pseudomonadaceae; genus Pseudomonas; species Pseudomonas sp. CJQ_9. Next base: position 315,833 of record NZ_JBICMS010000099.1, read on the forward strand.
ACCGGGCGCAACTTGCTGGAACCGTTGGACGAAATCCGCGATGCGGTGAGTCTGTATGGCGATTACCGATCAGGGTGGACCGTATTCACCGATATGGGGTTGTACCAGGGCCAGGCCATCAGCCCACAGGTGGACCAGGCGTACTTGCATGCCCTGGCGGCGCGTTTTCTGCCGGCGATCTCGGGCGGTGTGGCGGCGGCCATCCAGCACGCTACGCCAGGTAGTGAAGAGCAATTGGCGGCGCTGCGTGTATACCGCATGATCGAAGACCGCGCTAATCGCCGGCCCGAACTGGTGGAGCTGTGGATGGCGCGAGAATGGCAGAAGGCGTATCCGGGGCAAGGCCAGTTGCAGGCCGCCCTGATGCGCCACTTGAAGTACGCATTGGCTTTCGCCGACGTAGAACTGCCGCAGTACCAGAAGGTGGTGACCCAAGCACAACAACAGTTGCGTAAGTTGCCGTTGGCTCAGCGTGTCTATATCAGCCTGAGGCAACAAGCCCAGCAGAAGCTGCACGGTGAGTTGGACCTGCGTAACGAGATCGGCCCGGCTTTCGATATCGTCTACGTCCCCTTGGCGCAGCGAAACCATCAGGCGGCCGTAGATGGCAATCTGTCTTTACCGCCACTGCTGACCGCGAGCGGCTTTCGGGACTACTTCGAGCAGTACAGCCAGAATGTGGCTGACCTCGCCCTGATCGATCAGTGGGTGTTGGGGGAGCGGCGGACGCTCGACTATTCCGAAGTGGACCGCCAGGCCCTGACAGAGCGCTTGCGTGCCTTGTACAGTGCCGATTACATCGACAGCTGGCGACGGGTGCTGAACCAGTTTTCCGTTACTCCATTTACCGACCTCGCGCATGGGTTGAGCGTGCTGGAACAGGTGACTGGGCCAGCTGCACCGATGCGCCGCCTGCTGGAAACGGTGCGTGGCAATACCTTGATTTACTCGCTGGCGGCCGAAAACAACAACGACTCAGCGGCCGAGCAGGAAGGCCGGTTGCAGGCGATGGGAATCTACCGCGCTTTCGCGGGCCTGTCCGGGATGCTGGATGTGCAGGGTGACAAGCCGTCGTTTTACGATGAGATGCAACAGGCCATCGCCGCTGTCTACGACTATGTGAAAGCGGTGCAGGACAACCCCAATCAGGGCAAAGCGGCCTTGGCGCTGGCACTGAGTCGCTTCTCGGAGAAGGCGCCCGACCCTATTCGCAACTTGCAGCGGGTCGCCACCGGGTTGCCAGAGCCACTGAACCGGCATGTGCGCCAGTTGGCGGACCAGACCTCCCAGGTGCTGATGGTCATGGCGCTGCGCGAATTGGAGCAGCGCTGGAACTCGGAGGTGTACAGCCTCTATGAGGAACGACTGGCTTCGCGCTATCCCATCGACCCGACTGGGCCGGACCTGTCGCTCAAGGACTTTGAAGCTTTCTTCGGGCCTCAGGGGCAGCTCAAGCGCTTCGAAGACGCGTACCTCACGGTGTTCCTCAAGGACAACCTCAGTGCCCTGTACTCCAGTGCCGATGAGGGATACCTGATACGCCCCGAGGTCATGGCACAGCTCAAGCAGGCCGAGACCATCCGCAATGCGTTCTTCGACAACCGCGGCGAGTTGAACGTGAGCTTTGGGCTGGAGCCGGTCGCGCTCAGCCATGGGCTGCGCGGGAGCGTCTTCGGGCTGGATGGGCAACTGCATGCCTTTGCCCTGCGGGGCAAGGAGCCAATTGGAATGACCTGGCCTGGGTCTGCGGGGGAGAGCAGCCATAGCCGTATCACCTTGGTGCAGGCGGCGGGTACCACTGTCAGCCTGGGTTACCAGGGGCCTTGGTCACTGTATCGCTTGCTTAGCCGTGGTGGTTTGAATGCACGTACTCCCACTAGCGTTGACCTGAGCTTCAAGATTGCCGGCGATACGGCACGCTACAAATTCCACGCAACCGGTGCCAATAACCCCTTCACACGGACGCTTTTTGCAGGTTTCGCATTGCCCCAGCGGCTTTTGCGAGAGCGCACACGCGACGAAGTGGTTGAACGATAGGCGGAGCAGTCGGCGCAGTAATCCCGATACCAAGTCATCTGGATCGGGATATTTATTGGCCAGTGGAGAGTCAGTCCGGCCTGATCGCCCAGAACTGCATCTCCAGGTTGGGGAATTCACCGGCGATATGGAAGCCGAAGCCGCTGGCGTTCTTGAGCTGCTGTTCCCAGCTTTCGTGCTGGCGATCCAGTTCGAAGTAGACGAAGCCTGTGTGATGGGGGAGATGCCGGGGGGTAACAAGCTGAGGAATGAGCGCTAAGCCGGGCATCTGCAGGTGCACGAACTGGTGCAGTTGCTCGATGGAGGTGACCTTGCCCTGTTGTTGGAACTTCCTGCGCAGTTCCTCGCCGGGCAGGTCGGCCCGCACGGCCAGAATGAAGGTGGCAGCTTCAAGCAGTCGGCGCTCGTGCAGGGTCGCGGTGAGTACACCGTACTGCTGCTCTTCAATGGGCAGTGAAACGGCCTTCGGCTGCAAGATGGTGCTCAGTGACCGACGCAAGGTTTCTTCCAGCATGTGGAAGGACTCGGCCAGGTCGTCGTGTTGATAGGCCGGGTAGTCCAGGGGCAAGCGCCCGTCGTCGGTGAAGGTGACCAGTTCGCCACAGGCCTGGCCCAGGGCGATATGCAGTTGCTCCGGGTGCACATTGCGCCGGCGTGCCAGGTGATGGAAGTAGGGGTGCAGACGGTTCAGCACTTGCAGCAATGCAAAATCGGTCACGTCGGCGATCCCCGACTGGCCAGGCGAGCAGATCCGCGCCGCAAGGTTGCGCGCCCGCTCGCGTATCAGCTGTGAGGCCTCCTCCAGAAAGCCAAGCAGGGCGGGGGCGGCCTTGATCGAGATGCAGGTCGGATAGAAGCGCGGGTCCAGAAGCAAGCTGCCGTCCGGGCGTCTATCCATGACTTTGGTCAGGGCCAAGCAGCTGTAGGCACTGTTGTCGTCGTCCTGCAGCTTGATCTGCAAGTTTGGAATGGCGACATCAAGAATCATCGAATCGCCACTGGCGCCATGGTTGTCCATGACCGGAACGCCCTTGGCGATGAAGCGTCCATCTACCCCCTCACTGTCGGGCCAGCGGACTTCAGGAGCCCCAGGCGCATGCAAAGGCAGCGCGAGGTAGACGACCTTGTTCGAGACACCCTGGGGGATTTCCAGAGGCGCTGGTGGCGGCATGTCGCCAGGGATGTCAAACACCGTGCCGTCCGGCATCACGCCACGCGCCCGTATGATTGCGACCTTGCCAAAACTCAGGTACTCGGCATTCAGTTCCAGTTCGCTGAAACCGTAAAACGCGTCATTCAGGCTGGATACGCGTTGGTGTAGTGCCGATTCCGCCGCATGTGCCATTTGTTGGAAGTGTTGGGGCTTGACGAACAAACCCTCTTTCCAGAGTACGGAATTGCGTGAACTCATAAGTGCTTCCTTCAACAGATGATGTTATTGATCGCGGCGGTACTCACGGTCGTGCCGAAGTTCAACGCCATTGTTTTCGAAGTGGACATGGACGGTATGGTCGTAACCGCGAGGCTGAATACGCAGGGTATCCTTCCATTTGCCACCGGGGCTGTTGCCCAGGCGCGCAATTACTGCGATGTAGCGAGTTCGTTCATTGACCTCTTCAGGTTCGATGTACTTGAAATGGCCTGGCACCAGGCGGAAGTCGTCGACGCTGATCAATGTCGTGCCCAGCGCCTCGTCCAGGTCTTCTTCTACCTGTTCATAGGTGGCATCGAGCAACAGCGAGTCGTCGCGCAGTTGCAGGATCTTGAAGGCGATCGACGAGGGTCCTTGGCGTTGTGGTGCTGGATCGGGGGCGGGTGGGGGCTCGGATTGAGCCAAGGCATAACTGGCCAGGTCGGCAGGTGCTCGGGTCTTCTCATCGTCCGTGGAGCCTGGGTAGTTCTGGTGCAGCTGTTGCGCCAGCGCGTTCACCTTGTCAGACAACGCAGTGGCATCGGCCGCGCTGAGGTTGGCTGACAAGTGCCCTGAAGGGCGTAGTGTTGAAGGGGACTCAAGATTGGCTTGTTCCGGCCCTACTGCGGCGGGCGTGTCGGCTGCGTAGAGACTGAGCGCTACTCGACTGATGTCATCGCTGGGCCCGCCGACCGGCAGCGTTGGGTCTTTCAGGACTTGGTAGACGCGATTCGTTGTGCTGCAGCCACCTAGCGTCAGGCAGATCAACAGGAGTGCAAAGGGCTTGTTCATTGCGCCTCCTTGCCGAAGATGCGTGCAATTTCCGGGTCGATTCGAGCCTGAGCGGCCCTGTCCAGGTAGGCCAGGGGGTCAAGCTCGTCCAGGGGCTGGGGCTCGCTGGTGCGGAATGAATTGAACAGCTCGTTGGTGGGTACTCCCAGGACTTGAAGAGGGCACTGTTGCTGGGTCATTCGTTGCTCCGACAGAGGATCTCTGTCAGAGGCGGTGTGCAACTGCTGCATTCTTTTCGTTTCGTCTTGACCAAGTAGGTGGATCGCTATTTGGTAATCGCCGATCTGCAGCCTGTCGTTATGCCTAAGGCGGATCGGGGTGCCGGATATCAATGCGGTGTCGTTGCCATTCATGAAGCTGCTGCCGCTGTGGTCAATCAGGCAGAAGTGGCCTTCATGCCAGCGGATTTCGCAATGGGCAGGCAGGATGCGCGACTCCCGGTCGTGCAGCTGCCAGGCGCCTTGTCGGCCAAGGGTGCCACCGGTACGGTCGAAGCGGTGCTGTGGCTCGGTGCCGTGGTGCAGTGTTTCTGGGTTCAGAATGACCAGGGTGATACTGGGCGGGAAACCATTTGTACTCATGCGCGTACCATGATGCGAACAGGTGGCGGGGTGGGGTCGTTGCGGTCAGCGATGAAGCTGGTCCAGCCCAGGTGAGTGCCGTGTTTGGCCCGCAGGCTGAAGGGGGGCGCCTGCTCGGCGCGCATGCGCAACTCAAGGTCATAGGCGCCCACGTCCCGCAGCAGGAAGTCCACCAGCTTGGCCAGCCGGTGGTAGTTGTCGCCGCTGGGGAGGAGGGCGCGAAACTGCTGTTGATCAAGGCCCGCGATAACGATGGTGAACTTGCTGCTGCGTGACTCGGTGCTGCCGCCTACGAGGAAGTTCCCGCCCAAGGCGCAGTTGTCGGTGCCAAGCTGGTTGCGTTGGGAATGGGGAATCAGCACCATGCGCTTCTCGAATTCGCGGATGGATACCTGCTTGAGGTCGAAGCAATGCGCAACCATGCCGGCCACCATGCCGGGGGAACGGCTGCGACTGGCGATCATCCCCACGAAACTGAGCAGCCGGCTCCACGGTAGCGGCGTGGCGCCGCGCAGCCCCGCGTCTTCCAGGCCGATCAAGGCGAAGATATAGCGCGAGAACCCATCTGTGGCGCCAGGTTTGAAGCGCCGGTAGTAGCGATACTTGCGCCAGCCTTGATGCAGCAAGGTATGTAAACGGTGGTTGAAGAAATTGAAGTAAGCCGGACGTATACCAATGCCCTGGGCATGTTCGTAGCTCAGCTGATCGAGGTAGTAGGAGGGCAGTGGCGAGTCCGTGCCATGCAGCCCCAGGAAGCTGGTCTGGATGCTGTAGCGGTGTTCCGCCAGGCGCTCACCGCTCAATACGTCGGCAACGGGAAAGGACAGGGTGGGCGAGACTTCGATCTTCAGCCTGCGGCGGGTCTGCTCGCTATACGGGCGCTGTTCAAGGTCGTCCCCGTGCAGCTGGTAGATCAGCTCCAGCAGCTCGAAATACGGGTACCGATGAGCCTCTTTGAATATGACGTCCATTGAGTCGCAGGCTCTTCTTTTTTCTGAGTCCTCGTCCATGTGAAGTTCTCTTGATAGTCCGAGCGGGAAGATGGGTTTATTTGTAGGAAAAGTTACCTAAATCTAAAGCCTTGTCGTGGAAAATGAACATTGCCAATTAAGCCATGATATGAAACCTTGCGATAGGGAAGTGCATCAGGTCGAGGGCTGAAGTGTAAGAGGATGTTTGTATAAAAGCGGCGAAAAGTTTTGTCAAAACTGTACCAAGAGGTTCACCAAAACGTCTGATCATTGGCGCCTCTGGAATCCGCGCCGCAACCAACCCCGATCATTAACCTTAGCGTAACGATCCGGCGCCGAGCTTGATTGATGCCCGGCTGGGCGCCGCCCTAAGGTGACCCCACGACAGCGAACCCGTGGAGTCACCATGACAACAACACAGAATCCACCGCCGCAATGGTCGCGACGGCGTGCCGAGAAGCAACGCCGCCTCGATCAGGTCCGCCACCTTGCCGACGGTGCGGTGCTGCCCAGCGAGCGTATCGTCGAAGCACTGGAGCTGTTGCTGGCCCCCGGCGACCGGGTGGTGCTGGAAGGCAACAACCAGAAGCAGGCCGACTTCCTCTCGCGTTCGCTGGCCAAAGTCGACCCTGGGCGCCTGCACGACCTGCACATGATCATGCCCAGCGTCAGCCGTGCAGAGCACCTGGACTTGTTCGAGCGCGGCATCGCCCGCAAGCTGGATTTCTCCTTCGCCGGGCCACAAAGCCTGCGCATTGGCCAGTTGCTTGAAGACGGCTTGCTCGAAGTCGGCGCGATCCACACTTATATCGAGCTGTACTCGCGGCTGCTGGTCGACCTGATCCCCAACGTGACTTTGGTGGCAGGCTTCATGGCCGACCGTGAGGGCAACCTGTACACCGGGCCCAGCACCGAAGACACCCCAGCGCTGGTGGAGCCGGCCGCATTCAGCGACGGTATCGTCATCGCCCAGGTCAACCAGCTGGTCGACCGTGTGGATGACCTGCCGCGGGTCGATATCCCGGCGTCATGGGTCGATTTCGTGGTAGTTGCCGACCAGCCTTTCTACATCGAACCGCTGTTCACCCGCGACCCGCGTCATATCAAGCCGGTGCATGTGCTGATGGCGATGATGGCCATTCGCGGCATCTATGAAAAACACCAGGTGCAGTCGTTGAACCATGGCATCGGCTTCAATACCGCTGCTATCGAGCTGATCCTGCCCACCTACGGCGAGTCGCTGGGGCTCAAGGGCAAGATCTGCCGCAACTGGACCCTCAACCCGCACCCTACGCTGATCCCCGCTATCGAAAGCGGCTGGGTGCAAAGCGTGCATTGCTTTGGCACCGAGCTGGGCATGGAGGACTACATCGCCCAGCGGCCCGATGTGTTCTTCACCGGCCGTGACGGTTCGCTGCGCTCCAACCGCATGATGTGCCAGCTGGCCGGGCAGTACGCCGTGGACCTGTTCATTGGCGCGACCCTGCAGGTAGACGGCGATGGCCATTCGTCGACAGTGACCCGTGGCCGCCTGGCCGGCTTTGGCGGGGCGCCTAACATGGGCCACGACCCCCGGGGCCGGCGCCATGCAACGCCGGCCTGGCTCGATATGACCGTGCCGCAAACCCTGCTGGAGCGCGGCCGCAAGCTGGTGGTGCAGATGGTCGAAACCTACCAGGAAGGCGGCAAACCGACCTTCGTGGAAACCCTGGATGCGGTGGCCGTGGCGAAAAAGGCCGGCATGCCGCTGGCCCCTGTGATGATCTACGGTGACGACGTTACCCACCTGTTGACCGAAGAGGGCATTGCTTACCTGTACAAGGCCCGCAGCCTGGAAGAACGCCAGCAGATGATCGCCGCCGTTGCCGGGGTTACCGCCATCGGCCTGCGGCATGACCCGAAGGCCACTGAGCGCCTGCGCCAGCAAGGCCTGGTCGCATTGCCCGAAGACCTGGGCATCCGCCGCACCGACGCCAGCCGCGAGCTGCTGGCAGCGCGCAGCGTTGCCGACCTGGTTGAATGGTCCGGCGGCCTGTACAACCCGCCGGCACGGTTCAGGAGCTGGTGATGAAAGCACACGACTTGCGCCTTGAACCTGTTACGGTCCCTGTGGGCGCGGGTTTACCCGCGAAGAGGCCAGCCCACACAACCCGGATCCTACTGCCAGACCACCTGGCCGACCTGGCCGTGGAAGCCCTGATCGACGAAGCCGAGCTGTCCCCCAAACCCGGCCTGGTCGACCGCCGCAGCAACGGCGCTCACACCGACATGACCTTGGCCCTGATGCACGCCTCGGCCCTGGCCCTGTGGCCCTCCCTGCGCAACATGGCCGCAGCCGCGCAAACCATCGGCACCATCGGCCAACCCCTGCGAGCCGGCTTGGGCGAGCTCGGCCGTGAAGGCGAAGCCGCGATGCTGGCCGCGACCCATGGGGTCAACACTCACCGCGGCGCAATCTGGGCCCTGGGCCTGCTGGTCGCCGCCAAGGCCCTTGACCCCGATGCCGACGCCAGCACGGTGGCCGCGCGGGCGGGGCGCATCGCCCTGTTCGACGACCCGGCCATGCCGCAGCAGCACAGCCACGGCCTGCAGGTGCGCCAGCGCTATGGCAGCAGCGGGGCCCGCGAACAGGCGCAGCAAGGCTTCCCTGCGGTTATCGGCCACGGCTTGCCCCACCTGCAATGCAGCCGTGCCAACGGTGCCAATGAGGCCAACGCACGGCTCGATGCCTTGCTCGCCATCATGGCCGTGCTCAGCGATACCTGTGTGCTGTGGCGCAGCGGCCCTGCCGGACTGGCCGCCGTGCAGCAGGGCGCCCGCGCGGTACTGGGTGCCGGGGGCAGTGCCACCCTGGCCGGGCGCCGCCACTTGCGTGCGCTGGACCAGCAACTGCTGCAACTGAACGCCTCACCGGGCGGCGCCGCCGATCTACTGGCCGCCTGCCTGTTCCTCGACAAAGCCGGGAGCCTGTGACATGGAAACCCTGACCTTCGATTTCCCCGCCGCCGAACCGGGGCGTGGCCGCACGCTGGTGGGCTGTGTCAGCTCCGGCGACCTTGAAGTACTGATCGAACCCGGCACCGCCGGCCACCTGCAGATCCAGGTGGTGACTTCGGTCGATGGCAGCGCCGCGCGCTGGGCGCAACTGTTCCAGCGCCTGTTCGAGGGCCGCGCCTGGCCGGCCGTGAACATCGACATTCATGACTTCGGCGCCACCCCAGGGGTGGTCCGCCTGCGCCTGGAACAAGGCTTCGAGGAGATCGCCCATGACTGACACCGCACGCTTGCTGCGCAGCCGCAGCTTCGTAGAACTGGGTGCCCGGCAGCGCGCCCGCGCCGTGCTCGACCCGGGCAGTTTCCGCGAACTGCTCGGCCCCTTCGACCGGCTGATGTCGCCCTGGCTGCCCTTGCAGGGCACCGTGCCGCAGGCTGACGACGGCGTGGTCATCACCAAAGGCACGCTGAACGGGCGCAATGCGGTGGTCGCCGCTATCGAGGGCGGCTTCCAGGGCGGCAGCATGGGCGAGGTGGGCGGCGCCAAGATTGCCGGGGCGTTGGAGCTGGCCATCGAAGACAACCGCAATGGCATCCCCACGTGTGCAGTGCTGCTGCTGGAAACCGGCGGTGTGCGGTTGCAGGAAGCCAACCTTGGCCTGGCAGCGATTGCCGAAATCCAGGCGGCGATCGTCGAACTGCGGGCCTGGCAGCCGGTGATCGGGGTGATTGCCGGTTCCGTGGGGTGCTTCGGGGGCATGTCGATCGCCGCTGGCTTGTGCAGCCATTTACTGGTCACCCGCGAGGCCCGCCTGGGCCTCAACGGGCCGCAGGTCATCGAACAGGAAGCCGGCATTGCCGAGTATGACGCCAAGGACCGGCCGTTCATCTGGAGCCTGAGCGGCGGCGAACAGCGCCATGCCAGCGGGCTGGTCGATGGCTATGTGGCCGATGACATCCAGGCGCTGCGCGACTGCCTGCTGCAATTGCTCGACTCGCCTGGCGCTGACCGCGCCCGGCAACACGCCTGGTTCCTCGAGCGCCTGGCCCGGCTGGGCGCCGACTGCCCGCAACTGGACGCTGCCGCCGTGCGTGCCCTTTACCAAGGAGAAGCCCAATGAACCGTGCCCTGAACTGGCTGCCGGGCCTGGCAGGCGGCCAACCCTTGCCGGGCTACCCGGCGTCGTTGCAGGTTATCGATGGCGAACTGGACAACCGCCTGGCGCGCTTTATCGCCGTGGTACCGGACCCCGCCAATCCGTTCCCCCGGGCCCGCGGGGGCGAAGTCGGTCTGCTGGAGGGTTGGGGCCTGGCCAAGGCCGTGAGCGACGCGGTCGAAGCTGACCGCCAGGGGCACAAGCGCGCAATTGTCGCGGTAATCGATGTGCCCAGCCAGGCCTACGGTCGCCGTGAGGAGGCCTTGGGTATCCATCAGGCCTTGGCTGGCGCTGTGCAGGCTTATGCCCAGGCCCGGCTGGCCGGCCACCCGGTCATCGGGCTGCTGGTCGGCAAGGCCATGTCTGGCGCTTTTCTTGCCCACGGCTACCAGGCCCAGCGCCTGATCGCCCTGGACGACGCCGGGGTAATGGTGCATGCCATGGGCAAGGCGGCAGCCGCGCGCATTACCCTGCGCAGTGTCGAGCAACTGGAAGCGTTGGCCGCCGAGGTGCCGCCCATGGCCTATGACCTGGCCAGCTATGCCTCACTGGGCCTGCTGTGGCGTCGGTTGACGGTGGCCAACGCCCAAGCGCCTGGCAGCGCCGACATTGCCCTGGTGCGTGCCTGCCTTGCCGACGCGGTCCGGGATATTGGCAGCTCGACTGACCTGTCGTCGCGGCTGGCGGGCGAACACCGCAGTGCCTCGCGGCAAGTGCGTGAGCAACTGCGCCGCCAATGGCAGGGTGCCTGAGGTGAGCGCGCCACGCCCCCATGACCTGCTGTGGGGTATGCCCACTTCGGCCCTGCCGGCCGACGCGCCGCTGTGGGCACGGAAAGTGTTGGCCGGCGGCCAGCCGGTGGTCGTGCGCCGCGCGGTGTGTGACGCCGGCTGGGTCGCCGTGGGCGTGCGTGGCCAAGGGCGGGCGCAGCGCCTGGCAGCGTTGATGCGGGTTGGCGACATTCAACGCCAGCAGGCCCCCGAAGCCTTGCACCGGCCAACACAGCGCGCCTGGCCAGCATTGCAGGCTCTGGCCTCGGTAGCGCCAATGCTCGATGCCTGCGGCCTGGCCTGGGGGCCGACAGGTGGCGTGGGTTACCAGATTGCAACGGGTATCGACGTGCTGCACGCCGACAGCGACCTGGACATACTGGTGCGCACGCCGCAACCGCTGGCGCGCGCGCAGGCCCGCACGCTGTTGGCGATGCTGGACGGCGCGCCATGCCGTATCGATGCGCAGCTGGAAACCCCGGCCGGGGCTGTGGCGTTGCGTGAATGGGCCGGTTTCGCCCAGCGTGTATTGCTCAAGTCGCCCATGGGGCCATGCCTGTGCGAAGACCCGTGGGCTGTACGGGAGCGTGCCGCATGAGCACTCTGTTCGCGTTCCCGGGCCAGGGTGCCCAGCAGGTGGGCATGTTGCAGCGCCTGCCCGAAGGCAGCGGGCCGGTGCTGGAGGAGGCCAGCGATGCCCTCGGCCAGGCCGCACTGGCGTTGGACAACGCGCACGCCCTGCAGTCGACCCGCGCCGTGCAGCTGTGCCTGCTGCTCAGTGGCGTGGCCTGGGCGCGCTGGTTGATGCAGCGCAGCCCAGGGCCGGATTGCGTGGCGGGCTTGTCGGTCGGCGCCTACCCGGCGGCAGTGGTGGCCGGTGCTTTGGGCTTTGCCGACGCTGTGCGCCTGGTTGCCCTGCGCGGCGAACTGATGCAACGGGCCTATCCGCGCGGCTATGGCATGACTGCGCTCAGTGGCCTGGAGCTGGCCAGTGTCGAGCGCTTGCTGGGCGAGGTGGGCGGCGAGGTGTATGTCGCCAACCTCAACAGCGAGCAGCAGATCGTCATTGCCGGCAGCGAAACGGCGATGGCGGCGGTGGCGGCCCGCGCGCGCAGCCTGGGCAGGGGCATCGCGCGCCGGCTGGCAGTCAGCGTGCCATCGCATTGCCCGTTGCTGGCTGGCCCGGCAGCAGAGCTGGCTGCGGCCTTCGCTGCGGTCGAACTGCAGCGGCCACGTATCACTTACCTCAGTGGCAGCAGCGCACGGGTGATAGTCGACCCGCAGCGCCTGCGCGACGATCTGGCCGGCAACATGGCGCGCCGGGTGGACTGGCGGGCAGCGTTGCGCAATGCCTATGAACGCGGCGTGCGCCTGCACCTGGAAATGCCGCCTGGCAGCACGCTCAGCGGCCTGGCCAGGCCGGTGTTCGAACAGGGCAGGGTGCTGGCGGTGGAAGGCACCCGATGGGACAGCCTGGATGCGCTGCTGCGCCAGGAGGTGGCGGACCGGCGATGATGGCGGGCAGCGCGCCGGCTGGCACGGGCTACGCCCGTTAATGAAGCCAGTGCGGCGCTTGCGGGTTTACCGATGGCGAAGAACAACAACAAGCAACTTCGACACTACCTGAGGACAACAACAATGATCATCTATGGTGTGGCACTGCTGGCGGTCTGTACGCTGGCTGGGGTTATCGTCGGCGACTTCCTGGGCGTACTGCTGGGCGTCAAATCCAATGTAGGCGGGGTCGGCATCGCCATGATCCTGCTGATCTGCGCACGCCTTTACATGCACCGTCACGGTGGCATGAGCAAGGAGTGCGAGTTCGGTGTGGGCTTCTGGGGGGCCATGTACATTCCGGTCGTGGTGGCCATGGCGGCGCAACAGAACGTGGTCACTGCCCTGCACGGCGGGCCGGTGGCGCTGCTGGCTGCGATAGGTGCGGTGCTGGTGTGCGGTGCGACCATTGCGCTGATCAGCCGTAGCCACCGCGGCGAACCGCTACCCGCGGTCGAGGCGCCACCCCAGGCCAATGGGCATGCTGCCCCTGCAGGGGGGCGCTGAACATGTGGCCGATCATTGATAATGCCCTGGAACATAACGGCCTGATCACTGCCTTCGCGGTGGTGGGCGGCATCATGTGGCTGTCGGTGTTGTTGTCCAGGTACCTGACCTTCGGCCGCGTGCACGGCTCGGCCATCGCCATTGTCATCGGGCTGGTGTTGGCCTGGGTGGGCGGTACCCTCACAGGCGGCCAGAAAGGCCTGGCCGACATGGCGCTGTTTTCCGGTATCGGCCTGATGGGCGGGGCCATGCTGCGCGACTTCGCCATCGTTGCCACGGCGTTCGAGGTGCAGGCCACCGAGGCTCGCCGTGCCGGGATGATCGGCGCGGTGGCGCTGCTGCTCGGCACGGTCTTGCCGTTCATTGTCGGGGCGGGCGTGGCGTACGCCTTCGGTTACCGCGACGCGGTGAGCATGACCACCATTGGTGCCGGCGCCGTGACGTACATCGTCGGCCCGGTGACCGGCGCCGCGCTGGGTGCCAGTTCGGACGTGATGGCCCTGTCGATCGCCACCGGTTTGATCAAGGCGATTCTGGTGATGGTCTTCACCCCGGTATCGGCCCGTTTGCTGGCGCTGGACAACCCACGCTCGGCAATGGTGTTCGGCGGTTTGGCGGGGACTGTGTCGGGGGTGACCGCCGGGTTGGCGGCGACGGACCGGCGGCTGGTGCCTTATGGGGCGCTGACCGCCACGTTCCATACCGGCTTGGGGTGCCTGATGGGGCCGTCGATCCTGTACTTCTGTGTGCGAGGGTTGGTGGGGTAGAAGCAGGCTAGCCCGCCCTGGTTTGGGGGTGGATACCCATACATCGGGGGGTACCTGTCATTTCTGCCAGTAGCTGCCTCCCTTTGCCAATGCATAAATGCCTCGGCCAATCCGCAATCACGATCAAGGCTGAGGTCCATTATCATGCGAACTATCATGTGTCTGGTATGGCTGTTCATCAGCGGTTGTACCGCTGTAGCGCCTGCACCGTCCTCCACCCTAGCCTCACTCGATGAGCGCGGCAGCCTGGCAGTCATCGAGCTGAAACGGTGGTACCAGAGCATTACCGACGACTGCGGCGGCCCGGACAAGCCTGGCTACTTATGCAGCGGCATCGCTTTGCGCACCACTGGCAGCAGCTCGAACTTCTTGCCCTGGGACCCCACCGATAGTCAGATTAGAAAAGGCAGTGTGGCCTTCTCCTGGCTCCGCCAGGACAGCAATTTCGGCAAGCCATTCGGTAACCAGAACGGCTTGATCCTGTATCCGAACCAAGCCGTCCCAAAAGACAAAGTCGCCGACCTGCACGTGCTGTGCGCCTTCCCGATCAACGCTAACACCAACCAGCGCCCTACCTTGCAGGGCTGCGGGCCGATCACCGGTTATGAGTCAACCACCGACACCTGCCAGGCGCTCGGCATAATCACAGCTCAGCAGTGGCTGGAGCGTTACCCACAAGCCGGCAATTATCGAGTTTGCGGGTGGGACATGCGGGCACTTGAAGGTTCCAGCGCTGAAGGCTTCCACACGGCAATCGCCGCTCGGGCCGGCTTGGCTGACGACCTCTGGAGCATCAACAACGAAGTGCTGCTACGCGCGTGGTCAAAGGGTGAGGGCGGGGTGCTCCCGGTGCACTCGTTCTTTTACGTCCAGGGCGAGCGCCAGGCATTGGCCAAAGCACAATATGACCAGATTCGCTACAACCAGCATTACCAACAGCTGATCCCGGTGGTGCGTGTAACGTTTCCCGAAAACAAGGCAGGCATTGCTGCGTTTGCCTACGAGGCTCAAGACCAGGCAGTAGGACGACCTATACCCACACCGTCTGTCGACTTCGAGGCGTTAGCGGTGGGGCCATACACCCAGATCACCGCCGACGGCGTCGAGTTCCAGTTGAGCGGTAGCCAGCGTGGCGTCAGCGACACCGCACACCCGGGCAGCGGCGGACGCATCGCCGGCAAGCACCTCGCGGTGAGTGCCACCATCCAGTTAGTGCTCGAGGGGGCCGGGCGGCGGCTGGTGCGATTTTCCTGGGGCTGTAACAGCTATTGCGGGATGCAGGCCGAGATCGCTGAAGTTTACGAGGAGCTTTCCTCCGACGGCCCGGGAGCCATGCGTTATGGCACCAAGGAGTTCATCATTGATGGACCTGAGATAATTCGGGTGACCGTAGATTCCGAAGAGGACGATAACCTGCTGGTCCTTGATAACCTGACCGTGCAGGCGCTGCCTGCCCAACCCCACATGCCGTAGGCGCGGGTACGCACGCACGGGGCCGGGGCAGGCAGCACGGTGGGACCGCCGGGGTTACGGCAGCCCGTTGGCTCAGTGGGCCTGGCTCTGGGCAGCCGGTGCAGGGTCGGCGGGCTCCAGCGGCGGATGCTCTTGCGCGGCATGCATCAGGTCTTCGGTTACCCGCAGTTCGGCACCGGTGGGCGAGAACGTGGTAGAGGCGGCGAACGGCGCCGGGTGCTCTGCCGCCGGGCGCTTGCCACGGCGCCACATGAAGAAGCACAGCATGGCCAGGTTGACCACGGCAAACGCCCAGAACAGTCCGGCCTCGCCAAACTCGGTCATCATCGGCGAAATGGCTACCGGTGCCATGGCCGAGCCCAGTGAGTTGATCAGCAGCAAACCCTGGATCATCGGCACCAGCGCATCGGACGGCGCGCGGTCGGCAGCATGGCTGACGGCGACCGGGTACAGGGTGAACACGCCACCGCCCAACAGGAACAGCATGGCCGGCAGCAGGAACGAGTCCGATGGCAGGAAGACCGTGACCAGTGACAGCACAACGCACAAGGCGGCCAGCGCCAGCAGTACGTCCAGGCGGTCTTTGCGGTCCGACCAGCGCCCGACCGGGTACTGCAACAGCATGGCGCCAAGGATGACCCAGGCCATCATGTTGCCGACTTCGCCCACCTCCAGGCCGATGCGTTGCAGGTACAGCGGCAGCAGGGCATAGATGCCGGCGATGGCGACGCCAGAGCCGAAGCAACCCACCAGGCCCGAGGGGGCCACGCCCAGCAACTGCCGGGGCTTGAGGGGTTCGACCTGCTCCAGCAAGGGCGATACCCGCGGCAGGATCACGATGGGCAGCACCGACAGCGCGGCCAGCACGCCGGCCAGCATGAACGGCGCGGTATCGCCCAACTGGGTGATCTCCCCCAGGCCGGCCTGGGCGATGACCCCGGCGCCATAGAAGGCGATCATGTACAGCGCCAGCAGGCGGCCGCGGATTTTCGCGTCGCCGGCCAGCAGCAGCCAGCTTTCGATCACCAGGAACACGCCCACGGCGGCCCAGCCGTTGATCAGGCGCAGCACCGACCACCAGGTCACGTCGTAGAACAAGCCCTGCAGCAAGATGGTCACGGCAATCAGCGAGGCGAAGCTGGTATAGGCGCGAATGTGGCCGATGCGCAGGATCAGCCGGTCGTTGAAGATGGCGCCCAGTGTAAGGCCGATGAAGTAGGTCGACGAAACGATGCCAATGGTGGTGGCAGACTCACCGGCGGCGCCCAGGCGCAGGGTGGTGAGGGAAGACATGAAGCCGTTGCCCAGGGCGATGATGAACAGCCCGAGCAGGGGCGCCAGCGCCATGGCCAGCAAACGCGGAGACATAGGTACCTCTGGTTGGATGAGCGGAATGAGCGCCTTTTCGGACGCGCACACCGGCTCGACCCCGCAAAGGGCGAGTAGCTGCACGGATGCGACCTGGGCAAGACTCAACCGCTGGGCCGTAGGGGATGGGGCCGGGCGGGGAGGGTTGAGCCTATTTCACATGGTGGGCATGTGTTCAGGCACGGACTCTGTCATTGCTGCTGGTTGCCACCGTTGACGGCGACGGGCGAAAAGGAAGCGCGATTCTACGGGGTTGCGAGGGTTTGCCCAAGGGGCCTGGCCCTGCGACGAGACGCCGCAGGCAGCCAGGCAACTGCGCCCGGCAGCTAAGGCTGCTCCCGGGTATCGATACTGACCACGACCGACATCCCCGGCCGCAACTGCCGGGCGGGTGGCTGGTCGGCATCCACGGTGATCCGTACCGGTATCCGCTGGGCGATCTTGACGAAGTTGCCGGTGGCATTGTCGGCCTGCAGCAAGGCGAACTCCGAACCGGTGGCTGGCGAAATCTGCTGCACGTGCCCGTACAGCTTCAGGTGGTTCAGCGCGTCCACGGTAAAGCTCACGGGTTGGCCGATGCGCACATTGGCCATCTGGGTTTCCTTCATGTTGGCGATGACCCACAGGCTGTCGGGCACCAGCGCCATCAACTGTGCACCTGAATTGACATAAGCACCCAGGCGCGTGCCGATCTGCCCCAGTTGGCCGTCACGCGGGGCGGTAACCCGGGTGTTGTCGAGGTCGATGCGCGCCAGCGCCACGGCGGCCTTGGCGTTTTCCACGGCCGCTTCGAGCGCAGCCCGGTTGACCACCACGGTCTCCCGCTCCTGGCGGGCGATTTCCAGCGCGGCCTTGGCCTGGGCCAGGCTGGCGACGGCAGCTGCCTCGTTGGCGCGGGTCACGTCCAGTTCACTGCGGGAAACCGAGCCGTCGCTGACCAGCGCCTGATTACGGCGCAGGTCGGCCTTGGCTTTGGCCGTCTGGGCCTGGGCATCGCCAATGGCGGCCTGGCGCTGGGCAATGGTGGCTTCGGCGCTCTTGCGCTGTTGCAGGTTGTTGGCCAGGGCTGCCTGTTGCTGCTGCAATTGGGCGAGGGCCTGGGCCAGGCGCTGCTTGTAGATACGGTCGTCCAGTTGCACCAGCAGGTCGCCGGCCTTGACGAACTGGAAGTCGTGCACGGGCACGTCGACGATGTAACCACTGAGCTGGGGGCCGATCAGGGTGACCTGCCCGCGCACCAGGGCATTTTCGGTGCTTTCGATGGCACTGCTGAAGGGCGGCAGGCGCCAGGCATACAGCACCAGCAGAACACCTGCCAGGGCCACGGCGGCAAAGCAGATCGAGGACAGCAAGCGCACCCGCCGCGTGCGTACCGGGCTACCCGGTTCGCTGGGGGGCGTGGCGCCTTCCGGGGTTTCGGCGATGGCGGTGGTGGTCGTGGTACGGGTGTCGTCGGTCATCGGGTGGGCACGCCGGGGGTGGAGTCGGTGGTGGTGGCCTGGCGTTTCGAGTACCAGAGCCAGGCGCTACGTATGCAGATCCAGATCATGGTCAGTATGGCGATGCTGCCGATCAGGACGAACACATCGTTGTAGGCCATGACATTGGCTTCGCGGCTGGCGGCCGTGGCCAGCAGGCGCATGCCGGCTTCAGTGCGCAGGGCCGGGTCGGCGAGGATGCCACTGTAGGCTGCTGCACCGCTTTGTACGCGGGCATTGACCAGTGGTTCCAAATAACTGAGGTGGTCCATCAGGTGGCTGGAGTGGAACTTCTCCCGCCAGGTCTGGAAGGTGCCGAGCAAGGCCGCGCCAACCAGGCCGCCAACGTTGTTGCAGATGCCGAACAGCACCGAAAAGCTGACCAGGTTACGGGGGTTGGCGCGCACATGGCTGATGCCCAGGGCCATCGACGGCCCCAGGAAGAAGGTACTGCCAAAGGCCAGCAGGAACTGGCTGAAGTACATTTGTGCCGGGCGCGTGAGGTTGCTGGAACCGCTGTCGATGAATGCACCGACGGCCATGGCCAGCAAGGACACGAACAGCGGGATGATCAGGTGGTTGGGGTTTATGGTCAGGGCACTGCTGGCCAGGCCCGCCACGGCACCCAGCAGCATGATCCAGTACAGGCTGCGCATCTGCTCGCTGCTCATGTTCAAGGCCTGCAGAAAGCCTACCGCCCCTGTGGATTGCTCCGAGGTGACCATGCGGATCAGCACCACGCACAGGGCCAGGCGGATGATGGCGCCACTGCCAAGCCAGCGGGTCATCAGCAACGGGTTGCGGCGGTTGTGTTCGATGGCCAGGCCGCTGAGCATCAGCGCAATCGATGCCGCCAGCGCCACGCCGAGCCACGGGGCCTCCAGCCACCAGTCTATGCGCCCCAGCGACAGCACGGCACAAAGCAGGGCGGTACCGCTGGCCATCAGGGTGAAGGTCAGGAAGTCCAGTGGCTCGAAGGTTTTGAAGCGGTCGCCGGGTGGCAGTTTGAGCAGCAGGACACATCCCAGTGCCGCCAGGGCCAGCCCGAGTTCGAACAGGTACAGCCCGCGCCATTCGGCTATTTGCAGCAAGTCTTCGGAAAAGATCCGCGCCAGGGGTAATGCCAGCTGCGAAGCGCCCAGGCCCAGTACCATGGCCTTCAACCGCCATTGTGCGGGGAAGGCCTGGATCATGTAGTACAGCCCCAGTGAGCTGAGCGCGGCGCCCACCATGCCGTGGGCAGCGCGTACGGCGATGGCCGAGTTGAGGTCGTTGACCAGCAGGTGGGCGAAGGTGACCAGAACGTAAAGGACCAGGAACACCTCGGTGAAGGCGCGCAAGCCGAATTGCTGGCGGAATTTCACCAACAGCAGGTTCATGGACACGTTGGTCATCACGTAGGCCGCTGGCAGCCAGGCCATTTCCGCGGTGGTGGCACCTAGCGCGCCTTGCAGGAATACCAGGTTGGCGGTGACCAGCGCGTTGCCCAAACCACCGGTAATGGCTACCAGCAGGCCGACCACGCCATACGCCAGGCGTTTGGCTGGCGAATGCAAAGGCGTGGAGGGGGAACCTGGCAGGGTGGGCTTTTCGTGGGGTAGCCACGCGTGTGGGGCGTATTTGTTCATGGGGCAGACTGTACTTGAGCGGCGCTTGTTGCTGCTAGGTGCAGGCTTTGGTTTTGAACATAGTGTGCGTTGCCGGTAGCACCGTATTCGCGGGTGGCACCTAACCCAGCGCGGTGGCTGGCACCGGCTGCGCCGGTGTTCGCGGGCACGCCCGCTCCCACAAGGGAGCGGGTTTATCCGAGGAAGGGCCGGGCCTGCTGGCTGACGGGTGCGTCAGAAATCTATGCTGGCGGAGGCACACGTGCGGGTACGGGCCCTTACAATGCCTTGGCCAGAAACGCCGCCGTGCGGCTTTCCTTGCAGTTGGCCACCACTTGCGGTGTACCGCTGACCACCACCTTGCCCCCGGCAGCCCCGGCACCTGGCCCAATATCGATCACCCAGTCACTCTGGGCCACCACCCGCATGTCATGTTCCACCACCACCACGCTGTGCCCAGCTTCGACCAAGCGGTTCAGTTGCACCAGCAGCCGGTCGATGTCTTGTGGGTGCAGGCCATTGGTCGGCTCATCCAGCACGTACAGCGTCGCGCCCCGGGCCATGCGTTGCAGTTCGGTCGCCAGCTTGATGCGTTGCGCCTCACCCCCGGACAGCTCGGTGGCCGGCTGGCCCAGGCGCAGGTAACCCAGGCCGATGTCTTGCAGCACCTGCAGGCACCGCCGGGCCGGCGGCTGTTCGGCAAACACCTGCAGGGCCTGGTCGACGGTCAGTTGCAGCACTTGCGCAATGTTCATGCCTTGCCAGCTGACCGCCAGGGTTTCGGGGTTGTAGCGCGCACCGTGGCAGGTCGGGCAGGGTGCATACACGCTGGGCATGAACAGCAACTCGACGCTGACGAAACCCTCGCCCTCGCAATTGGCGCAGCGGCCCTTGGCCACGTTGAAGGAAAAGCGGCCGGCGTCGAAGCCTTGCGCCTTGGCTTGTTCGGTCGCGGCATACAGCTTGCGCACATGGTCGAACAACCCGGTGTAGGTCGCCAGGTTGGAGCGCGGCGTGCGCCCGATCGGCTTCTGGTCTACCTGCACCAGGCGCTTGATAGCCTCGAGGCCGGCGCTGACGTGGCCGCTGCTGGTCTGTTGCGGTTCGTCTTCCAGGCTCTGCTCTTCAGGCTCGTCGCCTTGCCCGGCATGGCCCAGGTGCGCGCCCACCAGCTCCAGCAGGGCCTGGCTGACCAGGCTCGACTTGCCCGAACCGGAAATACCCGTTACAGCCGTGAAGCAGCCCAGCGCAAATGCTGCGCTGACGTTGTCGAGGTTGTTGCGGCTGATGCCTTCCAGCTTCAGCCAGCCACGGGGCTGACGTGGCGTACGCGGGGCCTGCGCCTGGGCGCCGAACAGGTAGGCGCGCGTGCAGGACTGCTCGACCTTGGCCAGGCCCGCCGGTGGCCCGCTGTACAGGATGCTGCCCCCGTGCTCGCCGGCGGCGGGGCCTACATCCACCAGCCAGTCGGCCCGGCGCATGGTGTCCAGGTCGTGCTCCACCACATACACCGAGTTGCCCGCCTGCTTCAGGCGTTGCAGCGCCTGGAACAGCGCTTCACTGTCGGCCGGGTGCAGGCCGGCCGAGGGTTCGTCGAGTACGTAGATCACGCCGAAAAGCTGCGAATTCAGCTGGGTGGCCAGGCGCAGGCGTTGCAGTTCGCCCGATGACAAGGTGGGCGTGCTGCGCTCCAGGGCCAGGTAGCCCAGGCCCAGTTCGAGCAGGGTGTCGATGCGCTCCAGCAGTTCATGGGCGATGCGCTGCGCGGCCAGGCGCTTTTCCAGGGTCAGTTGGCTTTGCTTTGGCTCCAGGTAGTCCGCTGCCGCGACCTTGCGCAGCACCTCGGCCAGCGCTTGCAGCGGCAACTGCGACAGCTCGGCGATGTCCAGCCCGGCAAAGGTCACGCCCAGCGCTTCACGCTTCAGGCGTTTGCCGTGGCACAGCGGGCAGGCGCTGGGGCGCATGTACTGGGCGACGCGCTTGCGCATCTGTGCACTTTGCGAATGCATGAAGGTATGCATGACATAGCGCCGGGCACCCGTGAAAGTGCCCTGGTAGCTGGGCTCCAGCTTGCGCTTGAGGGCTTGGCGGGTTTGTGCCGGGGTCAGGCCGGCGTAGACCGGTGCAGTGGGCGTTTCTTCAGTGAACAGGATCCAGTCGCGCTGGGCCTGGGGCAGGTCGCGCCAGGGTATGTCCACGTCATACCCCAACGTGACCAGGATGTCGCGCAGGTTCTGCCCTTGCCAGGCCATTGGCCAGGCCGCAATCGCGCGTTCGCGGATGGTCAGTGACGGGTCGGGCACCATGGTCGCCTCGCTCACCTCGTAGACGCGGCCCAGGCCGTGGCACTGCGGGCACGCACCCTGTGGGGTGTTCGGCGAAAAGTCCTCGGCGTACAGCATGGCCTGGCTTGCCGGGTAATGCCCGGCGCGTGAATAGAGCATGCGGATGGAGCTGGACAATGTGGTCACGCTGCCCACCGAAGAGCGAGCGCTTGGCGTGCCCCGTTGCTGTTGCAAGGCGACTGCCGGGGGCAAGCCTTCGATGGCATCCACATCCGGCACACCCACCTGGTCGATCAGGCGCCGCGCGTAGGGTGCCACCGATTCGAAATAGCGGCGCTGGGCTTCGGCGTACAGGGTGGAGAACGCCAGTGAGGATTTCCCCGAGCCGGACACCCCGGTGAACACCACCAGCGCATCGCGCGGAATATCCACGTCGATGTTTTTCAGGTTGTGCTCGCGGGCACCACGGACACGAACGAAACCGGTGGGGGGAGTGGAACGTGGCGGCATGGCGCTTTCCTTGGCGGTACGGGAAGCTCACGGTAGCAGCATAGTCGCTGACGTGGGTCAGGGTTTCGGTTCGCGGGTGCCAAGTACGTCGCGAATGTTGTCCACCACATTGCTGTCTTTGATCACATCGCTCAGCCAGCCTTCCAGCGGCATGTTGCCCCACTTGATGGCACGTTCTATCAGATACGGCACCGGGCTTTGCGGTTCCGTCTGTTTGAAAAACTGGGCGATGCCCGCCAGCATGCTGAAGGCTTCGTCCCGGGTCAGCGGGGTGGTACGCATGGGCGCAGGTGCAGTGGGCTGGGCGGGAGTGTTCATGGCTTCACCTGCCTGTTCGACGGGGGCGACGCTGGTTTCGGGTTCGGCGACCACGGGGGCTGGCGGCTGCAGCTCGACACCACGGTCTTTCAGCAGTTTTTCAGCCAGCTGGCTGGCCCGGGTCAGCATGTCGGCGAGGCTGGCAAAGCTCGGTGCCTCGTGGCCGAACAGTTGCTCCGCAGTGGCCTGCAGGCGTTTGCAGGCTTGCAGGCTGTCGTTGATCTGCAGCGCCTTGTTGCGCAGGTAATCGGTGTCGGACAGCGCCACCGAGCGCTGGAATATCTCGGCGTTGATCTTGCCTTCGTTCAATGCGGTCTGCATGGCCTTGGGGTCGCGCAGGGCCAGGTTTTCCACAAGGCGTGATTCGTCGTAACGCAATACGCCAAAATTCTGCCCTTGGGTGATGGGCAAACCACCGGCGATGTCGGTGAGTGTGCTCTTGAGCCAGGACAGCCGGGCCGCCCGCTCGTCAAGGCCCTCTTCGAGGGTTGGGTACAAGTTTTCCCAGAACGCCTGTAGCAACTGTTCGGTCAGTTCCAGGCCAAAGGTGATGCCTTCGAAGTGCTCGCGCTGGGCCAGGCCTTCGCTGAGCCAGGCTGCCAGCATCAGGTCCTTGCTGTGTTGGGCGAGGCCCTGGGCAGACAAGTTGATCACCTGCTCCCAGTCGGCGGTTTTCAAATCGGTTTGCCAGTCGCCCTGGGTCAGGTAGTCGGGGTCGGCCCGGCGCGCCTCCTTGATCTGGTCGAACAACGCAGAGAAGCTCAAGTCTTCGCCACTGCCACCTTCGATGGGGGCGACCAGTGCGGCCAGCGAGAGGTCATTGAGAATGTCAGGCATAAAGCACTCAGGTTCTGGCTAGTGAACAGCGTGCCAGGCTGGGCTGGCACGCTGTGAGGGATGGGCCGCTGAAGCGGCCCTGGGCATGCAGGTGATCAGGCGAAGACTTTGTTCGCGGTGCGGTCCCAGCCACCTACGATGTTGCCGCCGGCTTGGCCGTCGGTACGGTTCTGCTGGGTGTAGGTGGTTTTGATGCGGGCGAAGTTGAAGGTGATTTCTTCGATCGGCAGGTCGCTGACCGCCTTGTCTTCACCGGCCTGGTTGCCACCGGCAACGAACTTGACCGACGACACCACGACTTCTTCCATGTCGATGGTCAGGTAGGTGACCTTGTCACCACCGGCGCGGTTGACGTTGAGCTTCAGCTTGGCAATGTGTTTGCCGGTGCAGCAGTGCTCGAA
Source organism: Pseudomonas sp. CJQ_9 (assembly GCF_043106615.1). Taxonomy (NCBI): domain Bacteria; kingdom Pseudomonadati; phylum Pseudomonadota; class Gammaproteobacteria; order Pseudomonadales; family Pseudomonadaceae; genus Pseudomonas; species Pseudomonas sp. CJQ_9. The sequence goes on from NZ_JBICMS010000099.1 coordinate 339,651, forward strand.
CAGTTTGGCCGATGCCTTGTCGACCGATTTGCGGATCTTGAAGTCGCTCAGGGCAACACGCTCGGACGACGCACCGCCCGAGGAGCTGGCAGTCGCCGAGGTCGCCTGGGTGGCGCCGTACTCGTAGCCCAGCACTTCGATCCAGTCCTTGTGCTTTTCGTCCAGTACTTCGCCTGGGATGCCGTCGATTTGGATATACGCGTCAAATGCCATTGTGAAACTCTCCATTAACAACTGGTAAAGGGTTGCTCATGCGACCCTTGGTTTTTCACCTCGCCGACAGGGCGGCAGAGGTAGCGTGCCGCCACCCGGTGCTCCTCCTGTGAGCCCGGGTGGCCGGTTGGTGCGGCGCGCGCTCAGTTGAGCCCGCGCACTTCGATTTCTACCCGGCGGTTGGGCTCCAGGCACTTGATCAACTGGGCCCGTGCCTGTTGCATGTCACAGTTGACCAACGGTTTACGGCTGCCTTCGCCCTGGGCCACCACCAGTTCGGCCGGGACGCCCTTGCCGACCAGATAAGTCCGAATGGTTTGCGCCCGTTGTTTCGATACCTGCAGGTTGCTCTGGCTGTCACCGAGCTGGTCGGCGTGGCCGGAGATGACGATCTTGCCGATATTGGGCGTGTTCAGCAGTTTGCTGGCGATGGCACTGAGTTGGTTCTGGCCCTCGCTTTTCAGGCTCTGGAAATCCGCCCGGCCAAAGGCGAACAAGGTGTCCGATTCCAGCGTGATGGTCTCGATCGCGCGTAGCGACTGGGCACGCAGGCTGTCGATGTAGTTGCGCGAGCTAGAAATCAGGAAGGCGTTGTCGAGAATGCGCGGCACGTCCGTTTCGCGGATCTGGTCGGCATAGAATGTGATCTGCCGGCTGGCGTACAGGTAGTCCTGGTCGCCCTTGCCCTGGTTGGCCTCGGACAGGCTGTGGCCGGTGTGCCGGGCGATGGCCGGGTACCAGTAGTCGGGCAGGTGCGCCTTGAGAAACGCTGGGTCGGCCTTCTCCCGCTGAGCGGGCGAAAGCATCACGTAGGTGTCCAGTGTCGCCTTGCCGAAATCGGCGATCGACTGGGCGCGGTTGTCATGTGGCAGGGCTTCGGCCTCGACACTGTCCACGCCGCTCACCGGTTGCAATTCGCGGGTATTGCGTTGGTAGACCTTGAGCGTGGTCAGCAGGTAGAGCGTGCGGGTGAGGTTGTCTGCGGTGGGCTTGAGCATCACCTGCTGCAGGGTGGTGAAGTAACGGTCGCGCAGCAGCGGCTCAACCTGATGGCCCTGGTACAGGCCCAGACGCAGGCTGAACGGTACACCCTGCTCACGGTGCTGCCGGTAGTAATGAGCGGCCCAGAAGCGCAGGCGGTCCAGGCTGCGCCAGGCGGCGTACTGGCCAGCGGCAGCCTGGTCCTGGCGCTTGGCCTCGGCCAGCTCGCTCGCGATGCTGCCCAGCACCGCACGGTTGTTCAGGTACGACCAGCCCCAAAGGCTGCACAGCACCAACCCGGCGAGGCTGGCACAGGCCACCCAGGCGGCCTTGCGCCGGCGCTCGCGGTGGTTGCTGGTGTACAGCGCCACCAGGTGCTGGTCGGGGATGATGACCTTGCGGAACAGGCTGTTGATGAACAGCGGCGCAGGCTGGCTGCCTGCGCTGACCGCCCCCTCGCCGTGTTCCAGGGCAAAACGCTCGGCAACATGCTGGCCATGGCTGCCCCACAGCGCTTCATCGGCCTGCAAGGCGGCAGTGAAGTAGAAGCCACGCAGCATTTCGGCATTCTGGTAGGGGTTGGCCCGCAGCAGGCTGTCGACGAACGCCTGCAGCCGTGGCTTGATTGCGGCCAGCTCCAGCGGGAAGCGGTAAGCGGCGTCGTTTTGCCGCGTTACCTGAATGTCCTGCTGCACCAGTTGCTGGCTGGCAACCTGCTGCCAGTAGCGGGTCAGGTCGTCCATGGCCTGGCCAAAACGCTGGCCCCAGTCCGCCTGTTCGTAGCCTTTGTGCGCGAAGGTCTTGCCCATCACTTCGCCGCGCGCGGCCTCATCCAGCTGGCGATAGAAGGGGGTGAAGCCGGGTATCAGGTCGCACTTGGTGAATACCAGGTAGATCGGCAGGCGCACTTCCAGCAAGGCGCAGCTTTCCTGGATGCGTTCGCGCAAACGCTTGGCCACCCGCTGCTGGTCTTCGGCCGTGCCGTGTACAACGTCGGCGATGCTGACACTGACGATCAAGCCGTTGAGCGGGCGGCGTTGCCGGTGCTGGCGCAGCAACTGCAGGAACCCTCGCCATTTGCCGGCCTCTTCCGGGCTGTTCATGTAGCGCCCGGCAGTGTCCAGCAGCACCGCTTCAGAGCTGAAAAACCAGTCACAGTTGCGCGTGCCACCCAACCCTGCGACGCGTGCACCTTCGCGCTCGGCGTAAGGGAAGTTGAGGCCGGACTGCAGGATCATGGTGCTCTTGCCAGCGGCGGGCTGGCCGATCACCAGGTACCAAGGCAGCGCGTACAGGGCGTCTTTGGCAGAGGTGCCGCGTGGCGTGTTCTTGTGCAGGCGCTCGATGCCCTGCAGCAGGCGCTCGCGCAACAGGCTGACCTCCTCGCGGTCGGCCGGCGTGGCATTGAGTACAGCCTGGTCGGCGTCGTCGCGCAGCAAGCCTTCGAGGTTGTGATGCTGGCCGGCGCCACGGTACAGCAGCAGGACGTAGCCCGCCGACAGCAGCAGGAAAACCCCGATGCCAGCCAACAGGCTGTGCAGCGAAGCAAAGCCCAACGCGCTGCCGATCGCCCATACCAGGAAGATCACCAGGAAAAACGCCACCCCCAGCAGATAGGGTTGGTAACGCAGGCAGTAGTACTTGATCTTGTTCATACGGGCGTCGCATCCAGCGCATCGACGAATTGCTCGATAACGCGTTCAAGGGGTAGATCGAAGTCGTGTTGGCCGCGGGCCGATGCCGCAGGGCCCAGTAGCGCCAGATGCTGCTGGGCCTCGGCACAGCCGCAGAGCAGGCGATAGGCACTGCTGGCGTGGCGTGACGGGAAGCAGAACAGGCGCGGGTGCATGAAATCGTCTGCCAGCAGGCTCACGGCTGGCGTATCTGGCTGCCCGTTCATGTGGCACAGCCAAGTCAGCCACAGATCGGCTGTAGGGTTTTTCAAGCCGCGCTCAGCGGGGAGGGGCAACTCAATGCCACCCTCGAAGTCACTGTGCAGCGCCGGCCGGCATGCGCGCAGCCGTGTCAAAGCGGCGGCGCTGTCGAAACCTGGCCAGGAGCCGTGCAGTGCACGCGCGATATCGGTGAAGCTGAAGTCACGCAGGAACTTGGCGTGCACCCGGCGGAACAGGTCCAGGTCCTGGGCTTGCAGGGGGCGCAAGGCCTTGACCTGTTCGAACAGGCGGGTGCCGTCGGCGCCTTGCACGGCCTGGTGCAGCAAAGGTTTTATCTGCGCGCAGAACAGCTCGCCCAAGGTGAATGGGTTGCTCAGGGCCATGCCTTCCTTGCCCTTGAGCAGTTGGTAGATGAAGAACGGATAGCGCCGGTTACTGGCGTCACGCGAGCTCAACAGCCCGCCCAGCAGCCAGTTGCCATTGCGTGCGCGGTACGTGAAGAAGCACATCGGCAACCCATCGAACAGTGCCTGCCAGTCTTCGCGGTGGCGCATAGCCGCCAGCGAGGTCTGCAGCCAACTGTCGAATTCGCAGACTTCCTCCGCCGCGCCATGCAGGCTGACGAAGTCTGCGCTCGATGGCAGTTTGCCGAAGCAGCCGATCATGGGGCACTCCTGTCGTTGAGTGCGCTTAGGGCCTTGACCTGGCTCAGGTCGGTCAGTTTTACCCCACCGAAGTTGCGCACCACCAGGCTCACACGGCCATTGGCGGTGTTCCAGCTGAAGCGCTGCTGGATGCCGTCGAGGTCGTCGACGCGGGCGCTTTCGTTCATGCGCAGCAGGCCCCAACGCCCGGGGAAGTCGAACACCGTTACCCGTGCGCCACTGAGCGTGACCACATCCAGGCGAGCGCCCGGGGCGTTGCTGGTACCTGGCCAGGCGAAGCGGCTCCAGCTGCTGCGGCCGTTGCGGTAGTGCTGTTCCTGCCCATCGAGGGTGAACACGATGTCGGTGAAGTTGGCCGAGGGCTCCAGCATGATTTCAAAGCCGTTGTCGCGGTCTGACAGGCTGGCGATCACCTGGCCTACCGAACTGGCCCGGTCGATGCTGTTGAGCATGCCAGGGTTGACCAACGCTGGTGCCTTGCCATCACCCACGCCCAGGCCTTCGCCGCCGGCGAGGTTGCCGATTTCGTTGCGTTTGAAGGCTGGCAGCAGCCCCGAGTCCGGGTCTACGAAACGTTGCAGGTCTTTGACCGAGGCTTCGTTGCGGCTACCACCGGCAATCGGGTAGCGGTGTGCCATGACCTGCTGCCAGGGCTTGGCGATCTGCTGCGCCCAGGCTTTGGCGATCTGCTGGCCGGCCGGGTCACGCAAGGTCGCCCAGGCGTACTGGATCGGCAGGTTGAACAAGCCTTGCAGCGAACGCGAGAGGCTGTCCTGGCTGGTGTCGACGCTGGTTTCCACGTAATTGCGTACCGTGGTGACTTCGCTTGGCTGGCCTTCCAGGGTTTCGCTGATCAACTGCTTGCTGCTTTTGCCGACATCCTGCGACCGCTGGATGTTGTTCATGCGGACCTTGAGCTTGCGCAGCGCCGCCAGGTAGCGGTCCATGATGGTGCTGTCGGCGCCTTCGGCGTTGTTCTGGGCGAATACCCGGGCAACCGGTTCGAAGCGCTTGGCGAGGCTGCCGTCGTCCACCGCCGGCAGGGCCGGGGCTACGTTGGCAGGCAGGCTGTCGTTGGCGTCGAACAGCCCGGTAACCTTGCTCCAGAAACCGTCATCACGGCCAGCGCCGGCCGAGGGTGCTTCGCGTTTGACCGGCAGGTCCCACTGGGTATTGTCGTTGACAGCCTGCAGCAGGTTCTTCACGGGGGAGTGCTGAACGTCGCTCAAAAGCCCCAACTGCTGGGTCGCCGATGCCAGGTCGGCGAAATGGCGCACGCCCACGCTGCTGACCATCTTGTACCAGGCTTGGGTGTAGTCGCGCTTGTAGCGGCTCATGAATTCGCGCACGAAGTTGGCCTTCTGCACCAGGGCATCGCCGCCGTCGCCGTCCAGTACCCAGTCGGACTCGTTGCGCAAGTTGCTCGATACCAGCTTGATCAGTTCAGGCTTGACGAACGTATCCCAGCCTTGGCGGGTATAGATCGCAGGTACCCCGGCCGACCCGTACAGCAGTGCGCGCCCAGGTTGAGGTACAAGGTCGTTGAGGCTCAGTGCCGGGAATTGGCGGCTGGATTCGAGTTGCAGGCGCAGGTATTCGCGATCGACCAGCGAACTGGAAATCATGAACGACTTGAGGTTCTGCCGGGTTTCGTTGATCAGTTGGTCGTTGCGTGGCAGTGAGGGCGCCTGGCCCTGTTCCAGCAACTGCACGTACAGCGGAGTGTTTGCGCCGATCACGTCGGCGCTGGCGGGGGTGCCTTCGCCGGCCGCCGCGGCCCAGGCCTGTGGCAGGCTTGCGGCAATGAAGGCCGGGTCTGGATGGGCGTCGGGTGCCGTCAGCAGCAGGTACAGTTTGAGCGTGTTGTAGGCATCGATGATCGAGGCGACTTGCTGCTCGTCGAGGCGCCCCAGCATCTCTTCGGACAACGACAGGCCACCGGTGGTCGCGGACAGCTCGGCGGCATCGCTGGCTGTGGCCAGGTTGACCTTGGCCGCATGGGCGCCTGCGCGGGTGTTGGCCAGCGCGGCCTGCGCTTTGGCTGCAACCGCTGGGGCCAATGGCTTGGCGTTGCGCTTTTTCGGCGGGGCCGGGGTGAACTCCAGTGATTGGTTGATACCCGCGGCGAAGGTATTGAACGCGCGCATTTGCACTTGCAGGCTACGGGCGATCGGTTCCAGGGCCTGGCTGCGCAATTGCGCCAAATACGCGCTGCGGGTCACCTGGTCAACCGCCTCACCGTGGTACAGGCCGGCGCTGAGGCGCAGCGGCACGCCTTGTGTGCGATGCGACTCGACAGTGGCCATCTGCTCGCGCAGCACTTGCAGGCCTTTGCCTGCGGCCAACTGCTGCTGGCTGTCTTCGGCCTGGCCTATCTGCGCCAGCTGCAGGCGCAGATTGTCCAGCCATTGGCGGTTGTTGACGAACGACACTGCCTGCCAGCTGACAAGCAGCACGCCGGCGGCAACGGCCAGGCCCAGCAGCAGCGGGCTGAGCCCCGCCTGGCGGCCTTGGCGCGAGTGATACAGGCTCAGGTCACGGTCGGGGAAAATGACCCGGCGGAAGGTGTCGGTAATGAAGTAGCTGCGGTTGCCCGCTGCCGTGCCAGCCTGTTCGGCCTGGCCATCCTCGGCCGCCTGCAAGGCGAATTCGTCGGCGATGGCGTCTTCGTACACGTGCCCCAGTTGTTGCCCGGTCTGCAGGGCGCTGGTGAAGTACAGGCCTCGCAGCATCAATGGTGCGCCGCTGCGCTGGCCGTGGGTGAAGTGCCCGAGGAACTGCTCGAGCACACCGCCCAGCGCGGCGAAGTATTGCGGGAAGTTCAGCAGCGTGCTGTCGGCTGCAGCGCCCAAGGCGATCACTTGTGCGTCGACGTGCTGGCGAATGTGGCTGTGCAGGTTGCCCAGGCGCGCTTGCAGCACGGCCTGCAGGCCTTGGTTGCGGATTTCCGACAACGCGAAGGTCATGCCCAGCGGTTGCTGGCGTTGGTGCAGATCCAGGCCATCAAAAGCCTGGCTGAAGCCCGGCAACTGGTCGGTCTTGCTGAGCATCAGGTAGAGCGGTGGGTTGGTGTCGAGGCACTGGGCGTATTCTTCCACCCGGGCTACCAGCTGCGCTGCCAGGGCATCACGCTCTTCGCTGTTGGCGGCCAGCAGTTCGGGCAGGCTGACCACCAGCACCAGGCCGTTGATGGCTGCCTTGCCGCGCTGCTTGCGCAGCATGCGCAGGAACGCCGAAAACTCGCTTGCCGACTGGTCGTCCCGCAGGTAACGGCCGGCGGTGTCGATCATCACCGCGTCGGGGCTGAAATACCAGTCGCAGTGCTGGGTGCCACTTTCGCTGTCGTTGGCGGTGGCGATACTGGCTGACAGGCCGGAGTGGGTCAGCAGCGAAGTCTTGCCTGCCGCCGACATGCCGACCACCAGGTACCAGGGCAGGTCGGACAGCGCCGACTTGCCACCGCCGCCGGCGGAGCGGTCGGTGCGCAGCATGCTGATGGCATGCTTGAGGCGCTCGCGCAGTACCTGCTGGTCACGGAACTCGCCGGTGGCATTCCACGAGCGGTCGACTTCGATCTGCAGCAGGTTCTCCAGGTTGTGCTCGGCACGAATACGCTGGTACTGGCGCAGCACGACGGCCAGCAGGAAGCAGGCGCTGATGATGGCCAGGGCTTCGGGCAGGTGCTGCTGCAGCCACGGCAGCAGCGGCGACACCAGCCAACAGACCAACAGGCTCCCCAGCCACAGCAGTAGCAGCAGAACCCAGAAACTTTTCAAGAGGCGCAGTAGTGTTTTCATGTCTTCCTGACTCGGCTACCTGAGGTGCACTCAGGCACTGAACAGCTGGCGGATTTGTTCGGAGAGGGCGGCGACGTCCTTGTCCAGCAACCAGTCAAGGGTCAGGTACACGGCGACGCAGACCAGCGCGATCAGCGCCAGGTACACCCACAGCGGCACTTCGTGACGCAGCATCTGCGACACCTGGTCCGGCAGTGCCCAGTCCGGTGACAAGGCCTTGGGTGCCTTGCGGTAGCGGGCGATGTCTTGGCCGAGGGTGTTGGCCAGGTAACGCAGCTGGTCTTTCTGGCCAAGGCTGAACTTGCCCTCGAAGCCAAGCGCCAGGCACAGGTGATAAACCTCGAGCACATCGAGGTTCTGTTTGACGTCGCCCCGCAGAGCCTCGACCTTCTCGAAAAAGCCTTCACCCGCCAGGTGCACGCCGAAATAGCGGAACTGCAAGGGTTGCAGCTCGAAGTGCTGGCGCAACGCGTTGTCGCCAGCGCGCAACACGCTTTCATCCAGGAAGGCGCACAGCGCGTACTGGGTGTCCTTGACCTGTTCGGCGCTGTAGTTGGCGGCACGGGCGTCACGTTCTAGGTTTGCGAAGAAGCGTTCGACGCTGCCCTCGAAGGCCTGCACCGAAGTGACCTGGCGGCCACGGCGCACGATCAGCGCCATGCTGATGAAGTCTTGCACCAGGTCCTTGAGCGACGGTTTGGCAGGGGTGGGCATGGTAGCGCCCTGTTGCAGTACGGCTTCGGTCATTTGAGCACCGCCATCAGTTCAAGCTTGAGGTTGGTAAAGGCGCTGGGCGCGTAGAAGCAGATGGTCTGGGCGTTCATCATTCGCTCATACACCTGGCCATGCGGCTCGATGGCGAAGTACTGGTTGTCCAGGCGCACCGGGATCGCGTTGGGGAGCCGCGCGGCGTGGTTGAGGGTAACGCCGGGCATGGCACTGTTGACCACCACCTCGATGTCTTCGGGCGAGCCGATCTTGAAGGCCCGCGGCACCAGTTCCAGCAAGCTGGCACCGGGCATGTCGGCATGGACCGACACGTAGAAGTCGGCCTCGACCAGGCGCGGGTCGTGCAACTGCCCTTGCCAATACGACGGTTTGGTCTGGGTGAGGTTGATGACGATGCACTGGTTGGGCACGACGTTGTCCAGCATCACCCTGATCATCTCGTCCAGCTTGACCAGCGATGCGGCGGGGTCGTGGTGGTCGTACTCGGGGATGTCGGCCAGTTGAGTGTCGAGGGTGAAGGTCAGCAGGCCACCGGCAAGGTCGGCAAGGAACAGGTACAGGCGCTCTGGGTGCAGGCGTGGGTGGGCCAGCAGGTGGGCCAGTTGCGGGTGCGCCCGGTTGACGGTGTTCAGCAGCCAGAACAAGGTGACGTCGCTAGAGCCGAATTCGGCGATCTGGTCGGCGCGTTCGCGGCGCCGGCCAGACAGTGCCTTGCTTTTGGCCTGCAAGGCGCCGAGCAGGCGCTTGCCAATGCCGGCCAGGGTTTCGTGGCAACCCAGGTGCAGGGTAGGGTGGACGAAATGCGGGTCCAGATTGAAACCGCCCATGCTGTTGCGGGTCAGCTTGGCCAGTGGGCAGTAGCTATAGCCATCGAGGCTATCGCCGTCGACCAGCAGCACGACGTTCAGGCGCAGGCTGGTGATCTCGTTCTCCAGTTCGCCTTCGTTGAGGTCGGGCAGGGTGTCGAACTGTTTGCGATAGCGCCGCGCCGCCTTGTGGTCCTGGCCGTCTTCGACGTAGTTGAGGCCGAACGGCTCAGGCAGCTTCAGGGCAGCGTACACCTTGAGGTCGTTGGCCTTGAGCAGGTCTTTGAGGTCACGCGCGGCCGGCAGTGGGTCGTGCTGCGGCGCGTCGTACAGGCTGCCATCGGGGAATACCAGCTTAAGGCGCTTGAGTTGCAGCGAACCGTTGCTCAGGGCGTCCTCGTCCACTTGCAGCGCCTGTACACCCCAATGGAAGGGGGTGCTGCGCAGGGTCGCTTCGGCCAACTGATGTTGGTGAAACTCGTCCTGATACTGAAAGTGCTGGGGCAGCAGGAACATGCCTTCCGACCACATCACCCGGCTCTGCTTGCTCATTTGACGCTATCCACGAAAGAGTTGAAGGAATTGTCGACGGCGTTCTGTGCTGATTTGCCAGCCATATCACTGGCCTTGTCGAGCGCGGCGTCCTGCACCTTGTCGGTGAAGCCAGGCGCGGCTTGCCTGGCGCGCTCGGCGGCGGCCTGCTGCTCGGCGGTCGGCGGCTTGTTCAATACGTCCACACCGCGCATGGCATGGATCTCGGTCTTGTCTACCAGCACGCGCAGGCCGTCCGATGAGAACCAGATCCCGTCCTTGCGCAGCGAGTCGGCGTCGAAGGCGACTTTCCAGCGGGCATCCTGCTCGTCGCGGAAAAACGCTGCCACGCCGACATACCGGGCGCTCTTGGCCAGCGGCCATTGGTCGATCTGGCCAATGCCCGGTAGCAGGGTGATCTCGCGTGCCTCCACCAGGGTGTTGCCCAGGGCTTTCTGCGGGGTAGCCCATAGGGTTTCGGCATCGCTGGCGGCGAAGCGCTCGAGGTCGGTCAGCTGGTACACGCGCATCACCACCGACAGCGGTTTGCCGTCGGCATCCGGGTTGAGCTGGTTGCCGCCATCAGAAGTCAGAATGACTTTTTCGCTGTCGGCCAGCATGTCGGCCGCCCAGCTGTCTTCCATGCGCTTGCCGATGCGGTCGGTAACCCCGCAGCCGGCCATTGCCAACAGCAGGGCAAGGGCAGTCAAGCGTTTGAGGGCAGTGTGCTTGTGGTACATGACGGCAAAAACCTCCGGGTGCGGGTCAGGCCAGGCGATAGGCGAAATCGCCATCGCTGCCCAGCTCGATGACCAGGCGCTCGATGGGCGTGCCCTGGGCCATGCGCTCTAGCACGCGCTGTGCGAGCTCTGGCATCAGGGTCTGGGACAGAATGTTGTCGATGTTGCGCGCACCGCTATCGACTTCGGTGCAGCGTGCGGCGATGGCCTTCACCAACGCCGGTTCGTAGCTCAGTTCGGCCTGGTGGTTGCGCGCGAAGCGCTTGGCGATGCGCTCGAGCTTGAGCGCGACGATGCGCTCCAGCACCTGGTCCTGCACCGGGTAGAACGGCACGATGCTCAGGCGGCCAAGGAAAGCTGGCTTGAATACCTGGTTCAGCTCACCGCGCAGGCCCTCGATGATGGCTGCGGGGGTGGGCTGCTGCTCGGCATTCAGGCAGGTGTGCATAATGTGCTCGGTGCCGGTGTTGGAGGTAAGGATGATCACCGTGTTGCGGAAATTGATCTCGCGGCCTTCACCGTCGTCCAGCACCCCTTTGTCGAACACCTGGAAGAACAGTTCAAGTACATCGGGGTGAGCCTTTTCCACCTCGTCCAGCAGTACCACGCTGTACGGTTTGCGGCGCACCGCCTCTGTCAGCACGCCGCCTTCGCCGTAGCCGACATAGCCCGGTGGTGAGCCTTTGAGGCTGGATACCGTATGCGCTTCCTGGTACTCGGACATGTTGATGGTGATCAGGTTGCGTTCACCGCCATACAGGGTGTCGGCAAGGGCCAGGGCGGTTTCGGTCTTGCCGACGCCGCTGGGGCCAAGCAGCAGGAATACGCCGATCGGTTTGTTCGGGTCTTCCATGCGCGCACGGGAAATCTTGATGCGTTTGCCGATTTCATGCAGGGCATGGTCCTGGCCCAATACGCGCTGGCTCAGCAGTTCAGGCAAGCGCTGAACGGTATCGATCTCGTCGCGCAGCATCTTGCCCAGCGGGATACCGGTCCAGCCGCTGATGACCTGGGCGATGGCGCCGCTGTCGACCAAGGCATGCACCAGTGGCTGGTCGCCTTGCACCCGGGCCAGTTCGCTGCGCAGGGCATTGAGCTGCGCGGGGTCGGCTTCACTGGCGGCGCTCAGGGCCTTGAGCTGTTCGACCAGTGCCAGTTCCTGTTGCCACTGGGTGTTCAGTTGCTGTTCCTGCAACTGCGCGGCTTGCAAGGCAGCCTGCAGTTCGCCGAGGCGGCGGGCATGATCGTGGCCTTTGCCGGCTTCGTCGCCCAGCACGCTGATTTCGGCTTGCAGGTTGTCGATCTGCCGACGGCAGTCTTCCAGTGCGCCAGGCTGCGAGGTTTGCGCCAGGGCGATGCGTGCGCAGGCGGTGTCGAGCACGCTGACAGCTTTGTCTGGCAGCTGGCGGCCGGTGATGTAGCGGTTGGACAGGCGCACTGCCTGCACCAGCGCTTCGTCCATGACCGCCACCTTGTGGTGTTCGCGCATTTTGCCCAGCAGGCCGCGCAGCATGTGGATGGCTTTGTCTTCATCCGGCTCTTCCACCTTGACCACCTGGAAGCGGCGGGCGAGGGCTGCGTCCTTTTCGAAGTACTTCTTGTACTCGGCCCAGGTGGTGGCGGCGATGGTGCGCAGCTCGCCACGTGCCAGCGCAGGCTTGAGCAGGTTGGCGGCGTCATTTTGCCCCGCCTGGCCACCGGAGCCGATCAGGGTGTGGGCTTCATCGATGAACAGGATGATCGGGTGCAGGCTGCGCTTGACCTCTTCGATCACTGCCTTGAGGCGGTTCTCGAACTCACCTTTGACCCCGGCGCCCGCCTGCAGCAACCCCAGGTCGAGGGTATGCAGTGCCACATCCTTGAGCACGGCCGGCACGTCGCCTTGGGCAATGCGCAGGGCCAGACCTTCGACTACGGCTGTTTTGCCAACCCCGGCCTCACCGGTGAGGATCGGGTTGTTCTGCCGGCGGCGCGTGAGAATGTCGACCATCTGCCGCACCTCGAATTCGCGCCCAAGCACGGGGTCGATGCGGCCTTCGCGGGCACTTTGGGTAAGGTTGACCGTGTATTGGTCCAGCGCCGGGGTCTTGCCGCCAGCCTTGCCCGTGGCAGGGGCCGGTGCCGCTGGGCCAGCCAAGGCGCTGGCGTGGCGCGATTCGGCGCTGCCCTCGACCAGGGCGGCAAGGTTCAGGCGAAGGTCGTCTGGGTTGATCTTCTCCAGCTCAGGGGCCGAGGCGACCACTACGCGATGCAGTTCGGCATCGTCCAGCAGGGCTTGCAGCAGATGGGCACTGCGTACTTGCGCGACGCCGTACTCGATCGATGCCAGCAGCCAGGCCTGTTCGATCATGCGGGTGATATGTGGCGACAGCGCCGGGGTGCGGGTGTTGCCTTTCTTGAATGTGCCCAGGGCCGTTACCAGTTGCGCCTGCAGGCGCTCGGCGACCACATCGTAGTGGCGCAGGATTGGCGCCAGGTCAGTGTCGCCGGCATCGAGCAGCTGCAACAGCAGGTGCTCGACTTCCACGTCGTAGTGTTGCTCCGAGAGGCACAGGGCTGCAGCGCTTTCTGTCGCCGTGCGGCTGGTTTCGTTGAGCTTGGCGAACAAAGACTTCAGGTTCACAAGGCGACCCCATCGTAAGGAATGTGGAAGACGGCGCAACGCGATGGCTCCGCGTCACGGCCAGGGCGTTTGAGCCAGCCCAGCCAGCCCAGGGCAAGGTTGCCTGTGCGACCGAGCTGGGCGGGTGGTACAGCCTCGGGCTTGAGCCGCGGGGCGATTTCGAAATCCAGCTCGGCACCCAGGTAGAAGCGCACCAGCTCGACCAGCTTGCGGTAGCACGCGGTGCCGGGCTGGAACCGTTGGTAATCGGCCAGGCCAAGCGGGCCGAGCTCGATGCGGATGCACGACTGGTAGTCCCAGACCCGGTTACCGGCCACGGCACTGTGGCCCAGCTGGGCATTGCGCCGCCCCAGCTGAGTACATTGTTCCGGCTGCAGGCGCAGCCAGCGCCCGGCGAACTGGCGGACTTTGATCGGCAGCGCGAAGTAGAAGCCGAGCATGCGCTCCAGGTTCAGGGCGTTGCGCGGCTTCTGGCTGAGCAGGCCGGCAAAGTAGCTGAACAGCTCGCGGCGCAGCGCCGTGGGCTGCTGCTCGAACTTGAGGCGCTGGGCCATGGGCCCGAACCCCACCATGTTGAGCAGGTAGCTGTCGAAGCGCGATGTGCCGTTGCGCTCGTGTTCGATATGAAACTTGTACTTTTGCCAGGCTTCGTAGAACAGCGTGGTCATGCGGTGCGAAAACATGTCGAGGAACGCATGCGCAGCATCGTCGCGATACTGTACGTGCCGCTCCAACAGCAGCTCGGTGTACGGGCGTGGCAGCACACCAGACGGCCCTACCAGACCCATGAAGGTCACCTGGACCTCCGACAACGGCCGGCCGGCCGGCGAAACCTTGCCCTCGCGTTCGAAATGCAAGTCGCTGACTTCGCTCGCCGGGAACGCCAGGGACAGCTGGGTGCGAAAACGTAGCGGGTCTTCGTGCGGGCGCGTTGCCAGGTCCATGCGCCCGGTGCGGCTGTAGTGCAGGCGAAGCAGGCGCACCAATTGAAAAAATTCGAATCGGTGCGGCTCGGCTCGGGCCTGATCGATCAGACCAGGGGCTGATCGCCAGTGCGTGCTGGCCATTGGACGACTCTCTTTTCTCGTTGTTGGGTACGCAGCGTCAGTTGGGTGAAGCTGTTCATCGAACAGTACTGGCCGAAGAAATGGTCCAGCACCATGCCGAACAGGAACACACCGCTGCCGGTGAACTGGCTTTCGTCCAGCGTCAGGGTGATACCCACACCGCGCACGAAGTTCGGCCGCGGGTGGCCGATACGCGCAACCACCGGTTCGCTGGCGATAGCCTTGATGCCGTTGATTTGTTTACGAATGGCCGAGACGTTGCGGTAGTTGTAGAGCGACAGCAACTCGAGCAGTACTTCGCGGCCCTGGCTTACCAGCGACAGGTGGTTGAGCGACAGGTGCGCAATAAGCCGCCAGATAAGGCCTTTGCCCAGTGGCACACGCATGGTGGCGGTGGGCTTGCGCAGGCAGCGGATGTCCTTGATCACCGAGTTGGCCGGGATGTTGAAATCACCGCGTTCACCACCGAAAGGCAGCATCAGCGGCACATCGCGGTTGCTGCAGGTAAGGCTGATGCTGAGGGTATCGCTGCTGGCGTCTATCAGCTCCAGGTCGCGGTCGACCACGCGGATGCTCATCGCTGTGGCATCGCCTTGGTTGCGCCGGCGGGCGATCCAGAAGCTGGTGTGCGGGTCTTGCTCGCCACGCGGCTCGAAGAATGCCTGGCAGGTGGCGACCTGGTCGATGCCACCCAGTTTGCGCACGCGCCGTACCCGATCGATCGACACCACTTCTGCGGCATTGTGCAGGCGGGTGTCGGGGGTGACCGGGTATTCGTGCCGCGTATGGGTAAGCTTGATCGGCTCGGCCTGTTGCCGGAACAAGTTGATGATTGGCGTGCAGTTGAGCTTGAAGTTGTTGCGCCCGATGTTCTGGCTCAGCCGCGCCAGGCGGTCGCCCAGGTCGTAGTCGCTGAAATAGAAATTGACCTGTACCTGTTCCACGGCCTGACCATTCAGAGGGCGGGCGAACCCGCCGAGGTCGAAGAACATGAACTTGTCTGGGAAGGTGAAATACTCGTGCAACAGCCGGTAGCCCAGGAACGAGCGTTCGGAATAGTCCACCAGGCCTTCGTCACGCCCATAACCTACAGCGCTCAGGGCACCTGCTGGCAGCACGATTTCGCGCCTGCGGCCTTGGTCGTGGAAGCTCAGGGTCGCCTTGGCGAGGTTGTTGAACAGCAGCTCGTACAAATGCAGCATCAGCGTTGCTTCACCGTCGAGGAAGAAGCGCAGGCGGTCGATTTGCATTTGCCCGAACAGGGCGTCGCCGGTGGCGGCCAGGTCGATGCTCAGGCGGGCGACCAGGTCGGCGCTGTGGCCGTTGAAAGCGGAGCGCTCCATTTCGGCGAACGTGGCCTTCTGCACCGCAATCGGCCATAACTCAACCGGGTAGCAAGTGCGGAATTTACACACCACGCCCTCAACGGCGTTGGCATGCATCTCGGTATGGCGCGCCACGCGGTAGGCTTCGGTCACCTTCTCGTGCTTGCCCAGGCTCAGCTCGGCGATCGACATCGACGGAGTTGGGCGCAGGTAGTGCGGGTACAGCACCTCAAGGAAGGACTCGACGATTTCCGGAAACTCGTCATCGAGTTTTTTATGCACCCGCGCGGAAAGGAACGAAAACGCCTCGATCAGGCGCTCGGTATGCGGGTCTTCGCAGTTGTCGCCCTCGATCAGTAGCCGCGAAGCAATTTTCGGGTACTGCGCGGCAAACTCCTGGCCGAGGAAGCGCAGGTGCGACAGTTCCTTTTCGTAGTAGGGCAGCAGTTCGTCGAGCATCAGTTGAGGTTCTGTACTTTGTATTCCTGGGTGTTGACCTGCAGCACGGCGTCGAATGACACCTGGCGGCTGATATCCTGCAGACGCAATACAGCGTCTACCCGGAAGGTCAACATGCGGTGGCCGTTCTGCTGGGCCAACAGCTGAACCCGCACCCGGCGAAAACGCCGGTCGCCGGTGCTGATCGCCCGCTCCAGCTGCTGCTGGATCAGGCGGCGATCGTGCGGGTCGAGTACGCTGCGGCTGATGAAGTCAGGCATGCCGTATTCAAGGATGGAGCCCTCAAGCTGACTGAAGCCCTCCAGCTCTTCGGCGACCAGCGACTGGCGCGTGTTAACCAGCACTTCAAGGTCGCGCACGATGCTGGCCTTGTATTCGGCCAGTGAGCAGGTACGCTGCGCGGCCGGCTCGGCCGACTGGTGAGGGCGGTCGTCCAGCAGGCGGTCGAGCAGCGAGGGCAGCAGCCGGGCTTGGTTACTCATGTGTCATCCCTGTACACAGCGGCTGATCAGCCGCGGGCGCCCTGCGGCAACTCGGCCACCAGGCGCAGCGAAGCGGTCAGTTCGTCCAGCTGGTAGTGCGGGCGCAGGTAGGTCACGGCTTTGTACACCCCTGGCTTGCCGGGCACTTCGAAAACCTCGGCGCGGGCTTCGCGCAGCGGGAACTTGGCCTTGGCTTCCTGGCTGGCGGTATCGTCGAGCAGCACGTAGCTGGCCAGCCACTGGTTGAGGAAGCGCTCCACGTCCATGCGCGAGGCGAAGCTGCCGATTTTGTCGCGCATGATCGCCTTCATGTAATGGGCGATGCGCGACGTGGCGAAGATGTACTGCAGTTGGGCCGACAGGCGTGCGTTGGCGTTGGCGATGTCGGTGTTGTACTGCTTCTGCTTTTGCGCCGACTGGGTGCCGAAGAATGCGGCATAGTCAGTGCCCTTGCAGTGCACCAGGGGAATGAAGCCGAGGTCCGACAGCTCTTTTTCACGGCGGTCGGTAATGGCGATTTCGGTCGGGCACTTGAGGGCAATTTCGCCATCGTCGGTCTTGAAGGTATGAGTCGGCAGGCCTTCGACCAGCCCGCCACCTTCCACGCCGCGGATGGCCACGCACCAGCCGTAGCGGGCGAAGGCATCGGTAACGCGGGTGCCCAGGGCGTACGCAGCGTTCATCCACAGGTACTTGTTGTGGTCGCGGCCGTCGACGCTTTCGACAAAGTTGAATTCTTCCACCGGGGTGGTATCGGGGCCATACGGCAGGCGACCGAGCACATGCGGCAGGGTCAGGCCGACGTAGCGGGAATCTTCCGAGGCGCGGAATGACTTCCACTTGGCATACTCGACGGTGTCGAAGATCTTCGCCAGGTCACGCGGGCCGGACATTTCGGTGAACGAGTCCCAGCCGAACAGCTCGGGGGAGGCAGCCGAAATGAACGGTGCATGGGCCGCCGCGGCCACGTGCGAGATCTCCTCCAGCAGGTACATGTCTTCGGGGTTGCGGTTGAACTCGTAGTCACCGATCAACATGCCGAAAGGCGCGCCACCGAAGGTGCCGTACTCTTCTTCGTAGACTTTCTTGAACAGTGCGCTCTGGTCGAATTCGCTGGCGGCCTTCAGGTCGCGCACCAGGTCCTTCTTCGAGGCATTGAGCAGGTGGATTTTCAGCGTGGTGCTGGTCTCGGTCTGGTCTACCTGGTATTTCAGGCCGCGCCAGGAGGCTTCCAGCTGCTGGAATTCGCTGGCGTGCATGATCTCGTTCATCTGCTCGGAGAGCATCGAATCGATCTCGGCGATACGTGAGTCGAGCACGGCGATCAGGTCCTTGCTCGGGGTCATCTCACCCTCGAGCACCTGGTTCACCAGTTCGCCGATCAGGTCGCGGGTGCGATTGCGCTCGGTGTCGGAGCGGGCCACGCGGCTTTGCGAGATGATGCTGTCGAGCAGCGAGGCCTGTGGGGCGAAGCTTTCTACCTCGACCAGGTCGCCGGCCTGTTGCGGTGCGGTTTGCTTGTCAGTCATGTTCGGGCTCCTGCTCAGGCGCGGTCGCTGCTGGATGGGTCTTTCACTTCAGCCTCACGGCCGAATTCCTTGCCCAATGTCTTGAGCTTCTCGGTGTTTTGCAGTACGTCCATCAGCAGCTCTTCGAGCTTGTCGTTGCCGCCCATCTTGTTGCGCAGGTCTGCCAGCTTATTGCGCACTTCCAGCAGCTTGCGCAGCGGTTCAACCTGCTTCACCACGTTTTGCGGCTCGAAGTCTTCGAGGCTGTTGAAGTTCAGCTCGACGCCCAGCTGGGTGCCGTTCTTGGCCAGGGTGTTGTCGACGCGGTAGGTCAGGCGTGGCTTGATGCCCTTGAGCACGCCGTTGAAGTTGTCGCGGTCGATGAAGACGAACTTGCGGTCTTTGAGCTTGGGCAATGGCTCCAGCGGGTTGCCGGAGAAGTCGCCCAGTACGCCGACGACGAAGGGCAGCTCCTTTTTCTCGATGGCATCGCCGATGTCCACGTCGTAGGTGATATGGACCCGGGGCGCGCGGACGCGGTCGAGTTTGTGCTGGGTGCTTTCCTTCTTCGCCATCGTATTCTCCAGTGCAAGCAGTTCGCTGCGAATCATTGCGCCGCCCGTATCCGGGCCCTGCGCGTTACAGTCCTTCGATCGTCCGCAGCAGGCGCTGACGGATCTCGTCGTTCATTTCCAGAATGTTGTCGCGGCCCACCAGCTCTTCGAAGCTGGTGTTGCCGGCAATCTGCGTGCTGCTACGGATGACCGAATCGTCCGGAAGTTCCGAACGCACCGGCGCGCGGATGACGCAGAAAGGCAAGTCGCCAAAACCCTTGAGGCGCTCGAAGCTCAGCCCGTAGCGCAGGCCTTCGAACAGCCGGCCCAGGCCCGGGGACTTGCTGAGGCAGTAGAACAGCACCAGGTAGTGCACCACGAAGCGGTACAGCTCGGCGCTGCTGCGGTTGGGGTCTTTGATGACGTTGCGAAACTGCGCCAGGTCGAAGGCGTGGAAGCCCACCACCCAGCGCGTGGGGCTGGTGATGCGGATGACCTGGCCGCTCTGCTCGAGGGCCTTGTCGTATTCGAGCGGGAACAGTTCGGGGGTGGTGCTGAGCAGGTTCAGTGGCACTTCCAGCTCGCTGACCAGCTGGAACGGGGCAGCGGCACCAATGCGCTCGTAGAGTTCGATAAGCGCCTGGAAATGCCCTTGGGTTTCGCGCCCGCTGCTGCGCTGGGCGCCCTGCATGTATTCGCCAAAGAGGCTTTGCGGACGGATCAGCGGTGCCACGGTGGCAAGGTAATCCGCCGCCTGCGCCTTCAGCGCATCGGAGATCGCCCGCGTCTGGCTACGCAGCTTGATCAGTGCTTCGACATCAAAAGTCTGTGTCATCGGTACATCGTCCATGAGCCTGCTTGATCGTCCTGAAACGCCAATGGCGAGGACCTGAAAATCGCGCCTCTCGGCTGCGGCAATTTGAGTGCTGGCACATGAATATCGTGTTGCCAGCAATGCCGAGTAGGGCACCCCGCTGCGGAAGAAGTTCCGGCGAGGGGCGCGATTTTTTCCCTGTTTTGTGATGCCGCGCAATGATGGCGCCATGCCATTGACGATGGGTTTCGAGTGCGGGAAATGGGGGTTTTACCCCTAAAGTCAGGGGGCTGAAGTGCTAAGAGAACGGTAAAAATTGCCGTAAAAAGTTTTTTTCAAAAAGTGAAGCGGGTCTCATTTTTTTGCGTCATGCCATTGGCATTCGACTTCCGTCGCGGCGCGTTTCAATGATGGCAATGCGACGGAATATGGCGTGCCGAAGCGGTTTCGTGAGGGTTGTCAGAGCGGCTTTGCGCCCACCATGCGACCCTCGATTGCCCACTCCCGTAACCACCCGAGCAAGGCGTGTAATTCATCAGTGGCCTCGACCGACAGCGTGCCGTTTTCGTACAGGACGGCAACGCTGAGCGTGCCCATCCCGCAGGGCATTGCGAACACGCTCAAGCGAACCTGTTCGGGGTCGCTGTGCAGCCGTGAGTGGTAGCCCAGGAGCGTGTTGGCCCAGCTTGAGTAACCGCCATCGCGCAGCAGCAAGGTTGCTGCACGCGCCAGTACCGCGGAGATTTCCGTCAGATCCCAAGTGCACGGCTCAGCTGTGCCGCGCTGGGTGCCAGGTTGCATCATCAGGGCATGGTCCAGTTCGCGGCGGCGGCATCGAACGACCATGGGCAGCGCTGCTGATGGATCCTGTAGCCAGGCCGTGTACCGGGCCTGGTCGATGCGGTAATACTCTTCGTAATCGACCAGGGCGTTGCTGACCGGGATCGACAGGTAGAACTGCCATGAAGCCAGTTCTATCCCAAGCGAAAAACGGTGCGCTTGGCTGGTGTAGGTGTCATTGAATTTCATGCTGGGTTGCGCCTTCGAGACATGCATCTAGCGGCCATCCACCTGAATGCAGATGTCCTTCCTGCCGATCGTTTTGCATGGCCAGTGGTCGTTGATGTAGAAGTCCGGCTTGAAGCACACGCGCTCATCGTTCACCCAGAACATTTGCCAGCCAGAACCTGAAATGCGCAGCTTGGGGCACGACCAGTAGCCTTGCGCCGAAAGCGTGGCGATCGTCAGTGCGATCATTGCCGGGGCGACGATAACCATCAGCAGGACTGTCAGTTGTAGTGAGCGCGTCTGGAATCGATATAGCCAGGATTTTCCAGGTGGGTCGAATTTGCGACCGGTCCATGCGGCGATCGTGCAGGCGACGATCAGGCAGGGTGTCAGGGGAATGAAGCCAATCATGAAAAAGCCTTTGAGCGACGTTTCCACGACGGGCGCATTTCGGTAAAGGCGGCCATAGAGTGGCACGATATCCACCCATAGGATGTAGGCTGCAAATGTGCCCATGGCTAACATGAACAGGCACAGGCCTATGGCCGTGAACCTGAAAAGGACCGGGGACCTGACGTGCAGTTCGGGATGGTTTTTCATGCATGCCTCAGCATTCCGTGCTGGGCGACAGGGTGCCTGTTTTCGTGAGGGAGGGGCAATGGCATCAAAGCGGTGCTGACTATTTGCCATCATTGCCGCCGTGCGATTCCCTGAGGAAAATGCTGCCGCCGGGAAATTTATTTCACGAACGGTGGTCACACATCTGCGTAGCGGCCATGCGCTATCAGTTGCTCCACTGGCGGCCTCCACCGTGCTTGCCGAGGTACAAGGCAGGCGCGCCAATTTTCAACGGACTGTGATGTAGAAAATGGACCTTTTAGCCAACGTCCCCAGCTGGAGTGACATCGAGCGCAACCTCGACCAGAAGTTCAGCGCGGCGAACCAGAGCATCCGCCACGGGTTGCAGAGCGCCCACGACAGTTGGGACGGCTTTAGTCGACGCGTCAGCGATGGCGCCAGCCAGGCCTATGGCTACATGGGGGGGCACCGCATCGACAACGTGCAGCAGGCGCTGGCGATGTCGTATCCGATCTTCCAGGAAGACCTCAAGCGCAAGTGGGCCTCCATCGGTATCGAACAGATCCTGCCAGTGCTGCTGCAACTGGTGAAGGAAGTGTCGATGATTCTCGGTGGCAGCATCGCCGTGGGCTCTGCCGCAGGCGGCGCGATCGGCGCCTTGGCCTTTGGTTTTGGCGCAGCTCCGGGTGCGGTGGCGGGGGCGGGCATCGGCCTGGAAGTCGGCAACCTGATCCTCCTGGCGTTGGGGCTTTCGGCCATTGCCGAGTATTTCATCAAGGGTTTGCCGGCTTGCCTGAGTACGCTCCAGGAAGGCATCGCCACCGCCTGGAATGCCGAAGAAGGTGTCAAGCCCGCCGGGCTGGACCCGACCGGAGGCTCGGCGGCGGTGATCCAGGAGCGCACCGAGCGTGCCGCCCGGCAACTGGCTCGCGGCCAGGAGCAACTGGTGCTGCTACTGCTGGTGGGCATCGTCACCTACCTGCTGCGTGGGCAGATGAAAGCCGGCATCATGGGCAGCATGGAGAACATCGCCAGCCGCAGTGCCAAGCTGCAGGCCGATATCGCCAACAAGCAGTTTGGCGCCTGGCTGGCCAAGAACGAAGCCAAGCTGCTGGCCCATCCAGACCTGCAGGTCAAAGACCCGACGCCCCTCAAGAAACCTGAGCTGCCAGAGCCGGTTCGTCGCCCTGAACCAGCACCTGCAGCCAAACCCGTGGCTAAGCCGCCGGTCATGTCCTTGCGCGATGCCGTGGGCAATCAGACCGCAGACCGCTGGATATCAACGGGCAGGCGTATTGCCGACTTCACCGACCCCAAACGCTCTGCATTGCTGACCGACGACCAGATCGGCGCGCTGCATGGTTACACCACTAACGAGGGCTATCAGTGGATCAACCCGGCACTGCGCGGGCAAACCCCGTTCAGCCCGCAGATGGAGGCTTTCGTCGCGCATGCGAACGACGGTCTGGCCAAACTGCCGTCCTACGCTTTAGGTGACACCTTCCGCGGCACCACATTGCCGTCCGATGTCCTGTCGAGGATGCAGGTCGGCCTGCCAACCAGTGATGCGGCGTTCATGAGCACATCTGCAGACTCGGCCCTTGCTTTCAACGGCAATGTGAAGATGACGGTGCAGGGCATCACTGGCAGAGATATCAGCTTTCTCTCGGGCCACAGGGAAGCTGAGGTATTGTTTGCGCCTGGCACGCGCTTCGATGTTGTCGACAGGGTCGACAATGGCGCCTTTACCCAATTCATTCTCAAAGAAATCCCATGATCGATCTAAGAAGCTCGAACGCATTGCTGGCCGATTACGTGCAGCGTTATGCGCACCTGTCACCGGAACCCTCCCGGCCGTTGCAACAGCGGATGGACTACACCTTGCAGCCGGATGCGCCGGCGGCGCCCGCAGTCAAACCCCAATGGCTGCAGTCCAGGGCCTGCACCTTGACGCCAGAGCAGGCGCTGGACCGTGCCAAAGGCGCGCTGCTAGGGCTGGCCATTGGCGATGCGGTCGGCACCACGCTCGAGTTCCTGCCGCGTGACCGGGAACAGGTGAGCGACATGGTCGGCGGTGGCCCCTTCAAGCTCACTGCGGGCGAGTGGACCGATGACACCAGCATGGCGCTGTGCCTGGCAGATACCTATGTGAGCCAGGGCAAGTTCGATTACGCCACCTATGCGAATGCTCTCGTGCGCTGGTACCGCAAGGGTGAAAACAGTGCCAATGGCCGTTGCTTCGATATTGGCAATGCCACGCGCAACGCGCTCGAAGGCTGGCTGCGCGAAGGCATCACCTGGCAAGGCAACTACGACCCGTCCAGTGCAGGCAATGGATCGATCATCCGCCTCGCACCTACGGCGATCTATCGCCGGCATTCGTTGTCCGCGAGCTGGTGGGAAAGCGTCACCCAGAGCAGCGTGACGCACAACGCCGACGAGGCAGTGAACAGCTGCCAGTTGTTGGCCGCTCAACTGCATCTGGCACTCAATGGCGCCGATAAGGAAGAAACCCTGGCACCTGCCGTGCGTTCGTTGCGCCCCCGCCCGATGATCATCAACGCTGGCGAATACAAGCAAAAGTCCCGCGACCAGATTCGCTCTTCCGGTTATGTGATCGACACCCTGGAAGCTGCGCTGTGGGCAGTTTGGAACACCGACAACTTCAAGGACGCGATTCTGCTGGCTGCCAACCTTGCCGATGATGCCGACAGCGTCGCGGCCACTGCCGGCCAACTGGCGGGGGCGCTGTACGGCGTCTCTGGCATGCCCCCGGAGTGGGTGGCGAAGGTTGCCTGGTCGGAACATATCCAGGCGCTGGCAGGGAAGTTGTTCGAGCTGGCACCGCAAGTGGATGAACTGGATGCGTTGCTTTACGGCCAGCGTTGAAGGTACGGGGAGCAAATGTGAACTGCGCCACGAATCGATACATTTTTTTGTGGCGGTTGCGATGGCTGCAACAGTTGCGGAGCACGATTGACAGAGCGCTTGGCGCTGGCCCCGCTGAGAACCGCGCAAAGCCGCGCACGCGGGAGCTTCACGCGACACAGCAGGTGTGCAGGTGATGGAGCAAATTGCCTGAATGATGGCTATATGGCATTGCCTTGATTGCATGTGAGCCACGGTTTTCGCGGCTTGCAGCAAGTTGACAGGGTAGCTTTTGACGGTGTTTTCTTTGGGCCTTTCTGGCCGCTGACCCGCCCGAATGTGACCAGTGTCACGTTCATGGCAACGCGACAAGGCACTTTTTCGGGTGCTTGCGGTCGCATGAACCCGCGGGACGCGCACGCGCGAAGCGTGCGCCTCGTACCCCGCATGAACAGAGTTGTCGCTGAGCATCGCAAGCGCGTGCTGGCCGTGTTTTCAAGGAGATTTCGCATGATCATGGACCTGGCCTCCGCGCTGCTGTCGCCGCAGAACCGCCGCCTGTTCAAGTTCCACAACCTCGCCAACCCCGAGCAGGAACTGCTGCTGGAAACCTTCAAGGGCGTCGAGGCTTTGTCGCGGGCATTCAACTACGAACTGCTGCTGGTCTGCGAAGATTCTGGCGTGCCGCTGAAGTCGATGATGGGCCAGCACGTCAGCATCGAGATCGAGCTGGCCGAAGGCGGCCCGCGCTATATCACCGGTTACCTCACGCGCTTTGCCAGCATCGGCAGCGACGGTGGCATGGCGCGCTACACCGCCACCCTCAACCCGTGGTTCTCGATGCTCAAGAACCGCTTCGACACGCGGATCTTCCAGGGCAACACCGTCGAGGAAGTGGTCACCGAAGTGTTCGCCCTGTGCCCGGCGTTCTCCCGTCACGAGTTCCGCCTGACCCGGCCGCAGAAGCGCTACACCTACATCACCCAGTACCGCGAGACCGACTTCAACTTCGTCCAGCGCCTGCTGGAGGAAGAGGGGATGTTCTACTACTTCGAGCACACTGCCGAAGGCCACACGATGATCATCTGCGATGACTCCAGCACGCTGGTGGACATTCCCGAGCAACCGCAAATCCGCTTCCACAGCGCCTCAGTCACTGAGACCGCCGACTCCATCACCCAGTGGAGCGGCAACCGCCAGCTGCAGTCCGGCAAGATGGCCACGCAGACCTTCGACTACCGCCAGCCAAGCAACCGCCTGCCGGTGGCGATGAACAGCGTGAACAAGCAAGGCGACGTGGAAACCTTCGAAATCTACGACTTTCCAGGCCAGTACACCCACGGCACCTACGACGAAGGCGAAACCTTGCTGCGCCTGCGAATAGAGGCGCTGGAGCTGCGCGGCAAAAAGTTTGAAGGCGCCAGCAACTGCCGGGCCATGAAGCCGGGCTACACCTTCGAACTGCTGCAGCACTACATCCACGACCAAGGGCCAGTAGAAGACCGCCAGTTCCTGCTGATGAGCGTGGAAAGCGAAGGGCACAACAACTACCTTACCGGCCAGCAGGCCAGCTACTTCAACACCTTCAGTTGTGTGCGCAAGAAGATCCCGTTCCGCCCGCAGCTGAGCACGCCCAAGCCGACCATTGCCGGCCCGCAAACTGCGATTATCGTCGGCCCGCCGGGGGAGGAGATCTTCACCGACGAACTGGGCCGGGTGAAGATCCAGTTCCACTGGGACCGCAACGGCAAGTACAACGACCACAGTTCGTGCTGGGTACGCGTAGCCCAATCCGGCGCCAGCGGCGGCTTCGGCAGCATCCAGATCCCACGCGTCGGCGACGAAGTGGTGGTGGTGTTCCTCGACGGCAACCCGGACCGCCCGCTGATCATGGGCAGCCTGTACAACAGCACCAACACCCCGCCTTGGGCGCTGCCGGCGAACAAGACCCAGAGTGGGTTCCTGACCCGGTCGATGAAGGGCAAAGGGTCGAATGCCAACTTCTTCCGCTTCGAAGACAAGGCTGGTGCTGAGCAGATCATCATGCACGCCGAGCGCAATCTGGATACTGAGGTTGAGGCAGATGACAGTCTCAAGGTGGGCGGGAATCGAACGATCAATGTCGAAGGCAAACATTCCGAAACGATCAAGCTGGAAACCAGTATTGCGGTGGAGGAGGGTTCGTATTTTGTGACGGTTGATCAAGGGGCAGTGAAAATTAAGGCTGCAACTTCCATCACGTTGGAGGTCGGAAGCAGCAAGCTGGAAATGAAATCGGATGGCACGATCACGCTATCAGGCATCTCCGTGGACGTTGCAGGCAGCAAAATAATCAATTTGAACAAGTCTTGATAAGCGACAAGGACGAGTCCCATGCGTAGAAATATCTACGACAGATTATCTGAACGGCGCGAACGCGAAGAGCCCCTTGAGCGTGAGCGTCTAGAAGAAGAGGTTCGCAATGCAGAGCCCCCTCAACCAGAGCGTTTTCTTACAAATGAATTGAGTTTCATTCGTCCAGAAAATTTAAAAGACAAGACGTTTCACGTCTTTACGCTGACGGACATTGGACCTAGCCCGTTCTCGTTCGTCGTGGGGCGTTCGTCAGTGGAGCCGGATGCGGACTTGGAGACGCTTGCGCAACAACTGCTTGGTGAGTTGAAAAAGACGTTATCCCATGTTCAGTGGATCGAGCCGGTTGCCCCGGTAGAGGTAGCTGGATTGGAGGCCCGACGTGTCGAGTTTCGTTGGCGACAACAAGGCCAACCTGTTCATCAAGTACAGCTGATTTTTCTGCATCAGGATGAGTACATGCGGCCTTTGCTCATGCAAATTACCGGCACGAGCAACAGTCCCAAAGGCATGACGGCGGAGGAGCGTAGTGCTTTCGATTCGTTGGTTGAAAGTCTTCAACTGCGCTATCTGCCCGCGAACGAGGGGGATGCTGAACAGGCCGAATCAGCATGACGGCGGCTGCTGCGAGATTAGATGATCCAATTGAGCACTCCAGCGCTTTAGGTGGATTGCTTGCTGGCTTAGCAATTGGAGCAGGCGCGGTACTCATAGGTATTGCCGTTATCGGGACCGGCGGGCTTGGGGCTGTAGCGCTAGCCGCGATGGTTGGCGCGGGAGCAGCTACCGGCGCTGGAATCGGTCAACTGATTGGTAGCCTATCTTTCGCTTGTAGTGAAACAGGACGCATACGATCAGGCTCAAGTAACGTTTATATAAATGGTAAGCCTGCTGCGAGGGCTCATCTGGATAATGCCGAGTGTTCGGATCATCCAGGGGGGGCTAAGACATTAGCCCAGGGTAGTGACTCGGTTTATATCAATGGTCAGCCTGCGGCTCGAGTCGGTGACCGGACAGTTTGTGATGCAAAAATAAGTGCTGGCTCCCCTAATGTGTGTGTGGGAGGGGGGACAGCGACGACTGATGCAATTGACCCGGAAGTTCCTATTTGGCTTGAGCGTTCGGTGATGGCGTTGGGGCTGGCTAGTGCTTTTGTACTGGCAAGTCCAGTGTTGGTGATGGCAGGGTTGGCAGGTGGTATTGCTGGCGGAATGGCTGGGCATTGGGCTGGCGGCGAGCTTTTTGGTGAAGGTTCTGATGGTCAGAAACTGCTGGCATTTGGTGGTGCTCTACTGGGGGGCGGTATTGGTGCTAAAGGTGGTAAAGCTTTCGATGCGCGATATGAGTTTAAGTCTCAGGGATTTGGCTCGAACCTTGGTAACGTCAAGCTGATAAAAAAACCGGTTCTCCCTCCGAAATCTGATAAAATTTCACCAGAGCTATATGGTGAGCTAAGGAGTAAGACTCCCAGTGCTGCAATTAGAAAGGCTGTGAATCAAGATGTTACTCTTCCCATGAAAGACCCCGCGCTTCCCGGGCTTGAGGTTACGAAGCCTCTCCATGCGGATCACATTGTGCCCATGAAGAAAATTACAGAAATGGATGGCTTCTCCCGATTGGCTTTCGAGGATCAGGTAAAGGTGCTAAACTACGAGCCGAACTTCCAAGGGTTGAGTGAAGTAGCAAATACTTCAAAAGGAGCAAAATCTTTCGCTGAGTGGGAGCTGTATAAGAAAGGTGGTATTCCTGTTGATCCGGCGTTTCGTTCTGCCATGATAGAAAAGGCCGCTAAATTGGAGCCGGAATTACAGCAATATATCAATGGTTTGCTTTTGGGGTATTGAGGTGGTATGAATATGACTTGGTCTGATTCTTTAAAGCTGCGTATTATAAGCGAGCTGAAGGGTTATGATGTGTATTTTTCAGCTGACGATATTCCTCTTGAAGTAGACTTACCCAAGCAGTGGCTTGGTTTTGGTTTTCTAAATAGTGAAAAAAAACATGTTCCTGCGGAGTGGGCTGATTTTTCTGAGTTTTTGCCTTGGGTAAGCGATTGGCTCGACAAATGTGTGTTAGGAACTGTCTTGGCAGTGAGTGATAGGCCGTATCTCATGTATGTATATGGCGAGAGTGGTGATTTGTATTTCTATATGGGGGGGGCTCCGCTAGGCGTTGAAGGGTCAGATCTCGATAGTTATCCCAGCCTTCCTGCGAGCTTCAGGCAGTTTTATTCAAAATTGCATAATGGGTTTGGGTTTTATATTGGTTGTACTATGGGGCCATCTAGAGTGGAAGATTTTGTTCCAATCAAGGATTTGTGCGACGAAGATTATCCGACGCTTCCTGATATGTTAGGGGTATTTTCTAGTGGGGCTGGTGATTATTTGGCTTTGGGTGATGGCCCATTCAAAGGCGAAGCTTTTATCTGGTGGCATGAAAAGCCAGACAGTCCCACTCATGGAGTCGATTTGTGGAGTGTGATGGACTCATGGATGTCAATTTTTTTGGAGAACTCAGATTCTAACGAGTATTGTTAGGTTTGGTTTTTTGCGAGAAAATTGAATACAGGCAGTGCCTGCCGTAAGCAGGCGCGTCCAAGGGAATTGGCTTTGTGCGAAACTCTCAGGCCTGGTGATGATTCGAAGAGTATCTCCCGGCTAGGGATTCTCCGATCAAGTCAGCACACGCCATCTGACCTGTGCTGAAATAGCCCTCCGTCCAACCGCCCTCTACAAGCCCGCCATCCCATGAGTCAGATGAGCTTTTCCGATTTCGAGTACGCCGGTAAGCGCAAGCAAACCCGTCGCGAGCGTTTCCTGGCCGAGATGGAGCAGGTGGTTCCGTGGAGCGGGTTGGTAACGTTGATCGAGCCTCACGACCCAAGGGCTGGCGGTGGCCGCAAGCCGTATCCACTGGAAACCATGCTGCGCATTCACCTGCTGCAGAACTGGTTCTCGTTGAGCGATCCAGCCACGGAAGAGGCGCTGTTCGAGATTACTTCGATGCGCCAGTTTGCTCGTCTGACGCTCAGCGCTCCGATCCCCGAAGACACAACGATCATGAATTTCCGGCACCTGCTGGAGAAGCATCAGTTGGCGGCGGGCATTCTGGAAACCATCAACAATTACCTGCGAGACAAGGGCCTGTCGTTGCGCCAGGGCACCATCGTCGACGCCACGATCATCCACGCACCCAGTTCGACTAAGAACAAGGAAGGCAAGCGCGATCCTGAAATGCATCAGACGAAGAAAGGTAATCAGTATTTCTTCGGCATGAAGGTGCATATCGGTGCAGATGCCGAGTGGGGTCTGGTGCACCACGTCCACGGCACAGCGGCGAATGTGGCTGATGTAACGGAGGTCGCTCACCTGTTGCATGGCGAAGAAAATGTTATCTGTGCCGACGCGGGTTATATCGGCGTGGAGAAGCGGCCGGAGCATGGAGGAAGGCCGGTGATCTGGCAGATTGCGGCTCGTCGCAGCACCTATAAACACTTGAGCAAACGCAGCGTGCTCTACAAAGCCAGACGCAAGATCGAGAAGGTCAAAGCGCAGACGCGAGTGAAGGTCGAACATCCATTTCGCGTAATCAAGCGCCAAATCGGTTATGTGAAAACCCGCTTCCGTGGCCTGGTCAAGAACACGGCGCAACTGACCACGCTGTTTGCTCTGTCGGATCTGTGGATGGCGCGCCGGCAGCTATTAACTCCCGTGGGAAAGGTGCGCCCGTAAGGGCAGATAATCAAGGCTTTGCCTTGGTTATCCAATAATCAGCGGCTGAAAATCGGGCTTTTCGGCATGCCCAAGCCGTCCATTTCCGGCTGATGGGCAACTTGTTCGGAGAATCCTTAGGTTTGGTATGGTCTAGTCTTGAGGACTGCACTAAGCTCGAAATTAATTATGCTAACTCTCTTATTGGCTATTTAAGGGGCAGCGCATGTGGCGACTTTCAACTTTTTGAAAAATTAGGACGGAAGTCAACCAGTAGCAGTATGTCTATGCGTATCGGACCGCTTGAGTGAGGTAGCACGGGTCGACAACCTGATCCTGCGCTTCTGCTACCGCGCTGGCGGTCACTTGATTCGCCTGGACGAAGTCGACTATGGTGAGTGTGGTGAACGTCCCGAGCGCAGCACGCTGTTCGAGCGTAAGCGATCCATGAACTCCACCTACCGAGTAGAGGAAGTCGCAGTTACCGTGGCATCTCCGGCGAGCAGTTCGTAAGGGATCCATCAACCCCACATTCCAAGCGTCCACCCGATGCCCGATGCTGCGCTCCCGATTTCTTTCTGGAGCCCGCCCGCCATGATGCGCCCCGACAGCAAAGTCGAAAAAGTCGAGTGCGATCCATGAACCCCACCTATCACACGATGGGGCATCAGGTTACCGTGGCATCTCTGGCGAGCAGTTCCACGGCAGCAGGGCTTCGTAGTCGGTCACCGACGCTGCATACGGCAGGCGCTCAAGTACGTGGCGCAGCCACGTATAAGGCTCCTGGCCGTTGACCTTGGCGGTCTCGACCAAGCTGTAGATCTGCGCACTGGCCGTGGCGCCCTTGGGGGTGTCACTGAATAACCAGGCCTTGCGCCCGATCACAAACGGCTTTATCGCACGCTCCGCCAGGTTGTTGTCGATCGGCAAATGCCCAGCCTCCACATAGCGCTCCAACCGGCTCCAGTTGTTCGCCAGGTAATGCACGGCCTTGCCCAGCACACTTTGCGGTGTAACCTGGGAGTACGTCTTGTCCAGCCAGCTCTTCAACTGGCCGAGGATAGGTAAGCTTCTTTCCTGGCGACCGATGAACCGCTGTTCGTCGCTGGCCTCCTTGAGGTCGCGTTCGATGCCGTAAAGCTTGTTGATCATCATCAGCGCCACATCGGCGCGGCCCGTCTTACCCTTGGGCTGCACTTTCTGCGCATCGACGAACTTGCGGCGCGCGTGAACCATGCACGCCAGCCGCTCGACACCAGGTTGCAACGCCAAGGCGTTATAACCGGCGTAATCGTCGGTCATCACGTAGCCTCGGTAGCCTTCCAGCAGACGTAACGGCACCTCCTGCGCACGGCTGGTGGTGTAATCGAACAGCACGACTTGTCGATCAGGCGGGCCACTGGCCTGCACCCACATCCAGGATTGGCTGGTCGGGTCGCGGTCTGGCTCTTTCAACACCTGTACTCGCGTTTCGTCGCAGTGGATCACCGGACTTTCCAGCAGCCGGTCACGCATCAGGTTCAACAACGGCTGGAAATGTTCGCTGCACTGGATCACCCAGCGGGCCAGGATTTGTCGAGGAATCTCGATGCCGTGGCGCGACAGCACACTTTCAAACCTGTGTAGCGGCAAGCCATCGACGTACTTAGTAGTCAGCAGCATGGCCAGCACACTGGGGCTGGCCATGCTTTTTTCGATCAACTGGGCGGGCTTGTCAGCGGTGACCGGCGCGGTTTCGCAGCCACGGCAGCCATAGACCTTGCGCACGTGTTTGAGTACGCGGATCTGCATCGGCACGATATCGAGCTGCTCGCTGGTTTCCTCGCCGATGACATGCTTGCGGCAACCGCAAGCGCAAGTCAGTTCGTGCTCGGGCAACTCATGGATGACTTCGATACGCGGCAGATCAGCCGAAAGCGGCTTGCGCTTGCCACGATGGCTGACCGGGGCAACGACTTCTTCATCCGCGTCGTCGACCACTACCAGCAGAGGTTCATTTTCCACTTCGTCGAACATGGCCAGTTGCGGCGTATGGGGGTCAACGGTTTGCTCGGACTTGCGGCCAAAGAAACGGTCACGCCATAACTTGATTTGCTCTTTCAGGTCGACAATGTGGTCTTTATCAACCGTGCGCTCAGCCAGAAGCTGCGCAAGCAATTGCTTGAGCGCAACAGGGTCATCAGGAAGGTCATCGGGCACTGAAATCATGGCCCGGATTATACCGGGTTCAGGCGACGTAGCGTGGCGTTAAAACTTGATGGGGACGGTTGCGCCAAAGGTCGAAGCCATCGAGTAACCAATTGAGTTCTTGGACGGTCAGGACAATGGCTTCGTCGCTGGGCTCAGGCGATGTCTTGAAGCGCTCGGCTTCCAGGCGCTTGAGCCAGAGGCAGAAGCCATTGCGCTCCCAATACAAGACCTTGATGCGGTTACGGGCCTTGTTGAGGAAAACGAAGAGCACGGGGTCGAACACGGCGACTTTGATATCCAACTCGACCAGCGCGGTGAGGCCGTCGATGGACTTACGGAAGTCCACGGGCTTGGGATAGAGGTACACCTTTTCGACTTTGCTGTCGGGTCGCATCATGGTGGACGGGCTCCAGAAGAAATTCGGGAGCGCAGCATCGGGCATCAGTTATCTGCTTGGAATGTGGGGTTCATGGAGCGGATACTGAACAAGCAAGGCGACGTGGAAAACTTCGAGATCTACGACTTCCCCGGCCAGTACACCCACGGCACCTACGACGAAGGCGAAACCCTGCTGCGCCTGCGTATCGAGGCGCTGGAGCTGCGCGGCAAGAAGTTCGAAGGCGCCAGTAACTGCCGCGCCATGAAGCCCGGCTACACCTTCGAGCTGTTGCAGCACTACAGCCATGACCAGGGCGCCGTCGAAGACCGCCAGTTCCTGCTGATGAGCGTGGAAAGCGAGGGCCACAACAACTACCTCAGCGGCCAGCAGGCCAGCTACTACAACACCTTCACCTGCGTGCGCAAAAAGATCCCGTTCCGCCCGCAGCTGAGCACACCCCGGCCGACCATCGCCGGCCCGCAGACCGCGATCATCGTCGGCCCACCGGGCGAGGAAATCTTCACCGACGAACTGGGCCGGGTGAAGATCCAGTTCCACTGGGACCGCAACGGCAAGTACAACGACCACAGTTCGTGCTGGGTGCGGGTCGCCCAATCCGGCGCCAGCGGCGGCTTCGGCAGCATCCAGATCCCACGCGTCGGCGACGAAGTGGTGGTGGTGTTCCTCGACGGCAACCCGGACCGCCCGCTGATCATGGGCAGCCTGTACAACAGCACCAACACCCCGCCTTGGGCGCTGCCGGCGAACAAGACCCAGAGCGGCTTCCTGACCCGGTCGATGAAGGGTGACGGCGGTACCGCCAACTTCTTCCGCTTCGAGGACAAGGCCGGCGCCGAGCAGATCATCATGCATGCCGAGCGCAACATGGATACCGAGATCGAGCTGGATGAGACCCATGATGTGGGGAACAACCGGACAATTACGGTTGGCGGTACGCACACCGAAACGGTCAAGAAAGACACCGTGGTGCAAGTGACTGAAGGCTCCTACACCCTGCAGGTCGACAACCAGTTCATACAGGTGGCTGCCAAGCAGCACATCATCCTCCAGGTGGGTGACAGCAGCATCACGTTGACCCCGGAAGGCATCGAGATCAAAGGCAAGGTCATCGTGACCACCAGTACCGACACCACCCAGATTACCGGCGCCGCAGTGCGGATCAACGACTGAGGCAAGGTTCATGTACAAGCCTTCGATCTACGACCGTATTTCCGCCAGGCGCGCAGCGCAAGAGGAGACCGTGCGGCTGGCCAGTGAACCTGCTCATGTGCCCGAGCTTTTGCCGGAACCGGAAGCCGAACCGGAACCGGTGCCAGCCGTGTTGCAGGATGTAGCCAGCGCTTTCACCTTTGCAGGTTTCGCCTTGCAGTTTCCGCTCGGCTTTCGTTTTCGCGACATCCAGACCACCCTCGAACATGAAGGCGAGCCGGTCAGCCTCAGCATCCGCCGCCGTGATGCACTCGCCAGGCAGCCGCTGGAGCAACTGTTCCAGAGCGCAGTCGAGGCTTTGCGTGAATTGAACCCGCAACTGCGCGTGATTCGCCAACGTGACTGCCTCCTGGCTGGGAGCCCGGCCAAGGTCGTGGACTTTCACTTCAATGCCGGCCACGAGCCTCGGCACGGTCGCCTGGTCGGCGCACTGGTGCCCATCGCCGGCAGCGATTCTTTGCAATGGCTGGATATCTCCAGCGTGATCGACCCCAGCAAGCCCGGCCTGAGCCAGTGGTTGGCAGAGTTCGACCGCATGCTCGATGGCTTCGCGCAGGGCTGACCTCGATTTTTTCGCTATCAGGAATTTTCATCGCATGGATTACGAGTTACAGGAAGGCGGCATTGCGCTGCCGGCAGGTTTCGAGGACCGCACGGTCAACATGTTTGTCCTGGGTGCCAGTGTCCCAGCACCCTTGAGCATCACCATCTCGCGTGACACCCTGCTGCCGGACGAAGCGCTGCAGGCCTATGTCGATCGCCAGGTCAAGCTGCTCACCTCCAAGCTGCGCGGCTACACCCGCATGGGTAACAAGGCTGTCACGCTCTCGGTTACCGCACCCATTCCCGGTATCCAGATCGACGCCTATTACATGAACCAGGGCCGCCCGCTGTACCAGCGCCAGGCCGCCTTCATCATCAGCCCTGGGCGTGCCCTGATCTTCTCCACCACTGCACAGGCTGATTTCAGTGCCCAGCAGAACCAGGACTGGGACAACCTGCTGGCCAGCTTCACCCCGCGTGCGCCGTCCGAAACCAGCGCCGAGTCCGGCGAACAGGAGTAACCCCTCATGTTCGAAGCGGCCAGGTTTGGCGACGAGATATCGCACACCAGCGCGCTTGGGGGCTTCCTGATCGGGGCTGCCCTTGGGATTGCGCTGGTGGCCACGGTGGCCATCGCCACGTTCACCTGCGGGTTCGGTGTGGCCTTGCTGGCCGGCCTCGCAGCCGGCATCGGGGGCAGCTTGCTGACCGCCGCCGGAGAGGCGATAGGCAGTATGTTCTCATCCCCCTCAGGGACGATAACCACTGCCTCACCCAACGTGTTCATTAACAGCCGCAAGGCCGCCCGCGTCGAAAAAAGCATCGGTGCCTGCGACAAGCACCCGGGGCCGGTGCAGATTGCCGAAGGCTCGACCAACGTCTTCATCAACAGCGTCGCCGCCGCGCGCAAGGGCGACAAGCTGACCTGTGGCGCCACCATTTCCGGTGGTTCGGACAACGTCATCATTGGCGGCGGCACCTACCGTTACCTGCCCGTTGACGATGAGGTCCCGGAGTGGCTGCGTACCACCGTGGATGTGCTGATGGCCATCGCCGGTGCCGCAGGCGGTATCGCCCAGCTGATCAAGGCGGGTACCCAGGCCGGCATGAAAGCCATCATGCCTTGCGCTCTGAAGTTCACGGCCGGCTTCGTCGCCGGCGAGGTGGCCAGCCGCTATGTGGTCGAACCCGTGGCGCGCAGAGCCATCGGTGGCCTGGTCGGCAACCCGGTCGACCTCACTACCGGGCGCAAGCTGATCCCCGATGAAATCGACTTCAGCCTGCCGGGCCTGATGCCAATCGAGTGGTCGCGCTTCTACGCCAGCGACCTGACGGTCGACAGCGTACTCGGCCGCGGCTGGGTGCTGCCTTGGGAGCAGAGCCTGCGCCGCCAGGGGGCATTCATCTACCTCACCGACAACCAGGGCCGCGAAGTCCCGTTCGTGACCCTGCAACCGGGGCAGCGCATCTACAACCCGCACGAGCAGGTGTACCTGGTGTGCACCGAGGGCGGCCACTACATCCTGCAGACCCTCGACAACCTGTTCTTCTACTTCGGTGAAGTGCCAGACACCAACACCGAAGTGCCGCTGCAGCGTATCGAGAACGTCCTCGGCCACTTCCTGCACTTCACCCGCACGCCTGACGGCACCCTGACCGACATCAGCGCCACCGGCGGCACGCGCGTGCACCTGCACTACGACCACCCGCTGGGCCGCCTGACCGACATCAAGCGTGTGGTGAACAACGAAGCGGTGGAAACGCTTACACAGTACCGCTACGACGAACACGGCCAGCTGAGCGCGGTGATCAACCGCAACGGCGACACCGTTCGCAACTTCAGCTACGCCGACGGCCTGATGGTGACCCACAGCAACGCGCTGGGGCTGGGCTGCCACTACCGTTGGCAAACCCTGGGCGACAAGCCACGTGTGGTCGAACACTGGACCAGCGACGGCGAGCACTACCACTTCCGCTACGACCTCGATAGCCGCACCAGCTGGGCCACCGACGTGCTCGGCCGCGAGCTGGAAGTGCAGTACAACGCGGACCACCGCGTGGTCGCCAGCCGTGATTATGGCGGCGAACGTTACGTCATCGAGCTGGACGAGCACGGCAACATGGTCGGCCTGGGCCTGCCAGACGGCAACCGGCTCGCCTTCAAGTACGATGAATACGCCCGCCTGCTGGAAGAAACCGATCCACTGGGGCGCAAGATCCAGTACGAGTACCACCACCTGACCACGCTGGTGACCAAAGTCAGCTACCCGGATGGCAGCACCTGGCAGGCGCGCTACGACGACAAGGGCAACCTGCTCGCCGAAATCGATGCCCTCGGCCAGATGACCGAGTACCTGAACAGCGATGACGGCCTGCCGCACACCATCATCGACGCGACCTACAAGTCCAAGTACCTGTGGTGGAACACCCTGGCCCAAGTCGAGCGTTATCAGGACTGCTCGGGCAAGAGCACCTGGTACCGCTATGACGAGCGCCAGCACCTGGTCGCGGTAACGGACGCGCTCAATCAGACCACCACGCTGGAACGCAAGCCCGATGGCGAAGTGCAGCGCATCAGCCACCCGGACGGCACCACCGAAACCTTCACCTACAACGTCTACGGCCAGGTACTCAGCCACACCGACGGCAAGGGCCAGACCACCCGCCTGATGCGCACGGCCCGTGGTCTGCCGAGCAGCCGTCAGGATGCCAAGGGCCAGCGGGTTCGCTACGAGTACGACAAGGCCATTCGCCTGACCGCGCTGGTCAACGAAAACAACGCCAC